>JASFQI010000273.1:0-6813 GCA_050115555.1 Desulfobacteraceae bacterium | reverse complement strand
GGGGATAGGGCATCACATTACCCCGTGGGGAAAGGCAGGGCGTTTCGCAGGTCGTTGACCATGTAAAGGAACTTGAAAATAAGGTTGATGTTTCCCTGGATCTCCACTTCATTTTTCAGCATCAGGTCCAGGATATCCATGCGCCCCTTGAAAAGGATGTCTTTCAGGGAACTGCGAAGGGCGCGGGCGTTTTTGAACACCACGGCCACGTCCCAATCCTCCACGGCCTCCCCGCTCACGGTCATGTCATCGTTTTCAAAGGTAAAGGAGGCGGCCACGAGGCCGTCGCGCGTCTTGAAGAGGTAGACGCCGCTGAACCCTTTCAGATGGCGGCTTCGATACTTGCCGTTCAACCTGCACCACAGATCCATGAAACGGAGCAGGAGTTCCAGGGCCGCGTCGTCGAGCCTTGCGCCGATTTCCTTGCCCAGGGCCCTGGACCAGAGACGAACGACCAGGGCCCCGAGAAGGAAGCCGAATCCGATGCGGAAGGGGCCGTAGAAAAGGACGGAGCCGATGGCGCTCAACATGACGCTTCTCCTGATGAAACGCCTCCTTTTCGCGAAAAGGAGGTGCGAGCAGCCCGTGACCGAAGCTTTCAGGATTGAGGAGGTCTGAGCGACACCCGCTGGGAATCCAACATGGCTCCGGTGGACAGGCGGTACATTGTACGTTCGATGATCTCTCTCTGCATCTGGCGATTGAGGTCCTTGAAATAGGCCGTATATCCCGAGACCCTCACCAGGAGTTCCGCATATTCCGGTAGCTCCGGATGTTCGTACGCTTTCAGCAGGGTTTCGGGCCGGATGACGTTGAACTGGATTTCCATGCCGCCGTCCGGTTTTGGGTCGCTGTCGCTGAAGTATGCCTTGGTGTATGTCATGAACCGGTCGAGCAGGTCCTCCGGATTCTCGATTTCGGGCGTGTACTTGAGATTCAGCGCCACGCCGCTGGTCAGGCATTGAGTGGGAAGCGAGGCCGCAGAGAGCAGTGCGTTGCCGAGGTCGGGGGCCATGCGGGAGACAGGGGTAATTCCGCTGGAAAAGTTTTTTCCGGCCATCCGACCGTTCGGTGTGGCCCCCATGATGCGCCCCAGGCCCGCGTGGTTGGTCATGGTCCAGTAGCCGACGCGATACCGACCCCCGCGGTAGTTCGGGGTCGCGTCGAAGATTCCGTGAAGCAATTTCACAAGCCATTGGGCGTTTGCATCCGCTACAGGGTTGTCGTTCCCGTACTTGGGCGTCCTGTCAGAGTTGTTCAGGCGGGCGTACAGGGCTTCATGCCCCTGGAAGTCTTTTCGAAGCGCGTCCAGGAGCTCGGAAAAGGTCACGGTCTTTTCCTTATAAACCAGGGTCTGAATGGCGGTCAGGGAGTCCGCCACGTCAGCAAGCCCGATGATGGTGGCCCCGGAAGCGTTGATTCGGGCACCCCCCTCGATCAGATCCTTCCCATTTTCCATAGGTCCCTCGAAGAGCGCGGAAAGGATCGGGGTCGGGTAAATTTCCTGGTGAATCTTTCCGTACTGATTGTTGAGTTCGGTGGCCCGGGCGATCAGCCAACGGGCCTGGGTCTCGAAGGCCCTTAGGAACGCCTCGAAGGTATCGAGACGGTCCGGGGGATCGGTTTCCCGGTTGATGGTGCGCTCCCCTGTGTGGCGGTGCTTTCCGGCGAAAAGGGTGAGTTCGAGGACGGAGGTCAGGTTGAGAAGAAGGGATGCACTGTGCCCGTAATACCGCCCCTGACTTCCCGGCTCCACGCAGCCGACCACGGCATAGTCGCGGGCCTGCTCCAACGTATCCCCGCAGGCCGTAAGGGCCTTGATCACGGCATGATCGTTGTGAAGGGCCGGTGTTGCCCCGGTGCTCACGTTCACCTCGCAGAGGCATCGAAGGTAGGTATCCGGGGATACACCGGGACAGTACCGTGCGTTCAGGTTCGGATCCCGCAGCCTCATCAGCTCCGTGGCACGAAGAATCAGGTACGTGAGGTCGTTCACGGCGTTTTTGCCGGCTGCATCGACGCCGCCGACAGTGACCGCCTGATTGGATCCCGTGCCCCCAAAGAGCTGCTCCGAAGCCTCCGGCACGGAGGGAACGTGATCCCCGATTTTGAGCCACAGGCAGCAGAGGAGCTCGACGGCGTTCTGGAGATCGAGGCTACCGCGCTCCATGTCTTTTACATAGTAGGGGTAGAGCAGCTGGTCCAGGCGTCCGAGGCTTAGACCCACGTCGGGGTTTTCGAGGTGAACGGCAATCCAGCACATCCACAGGGTGGTGAGCGCATCGCGAAAGGACTCTGCCGGACCTTCGGGGACCCGGCGGTGAATGGCCGCCAATTCCCGAAGCTCGTGCCTGCGGGCGGCATCTCCCTCCCGCTGCGCAAGGGCCTCCGCCGAATCGGCCAGGCGGCGGGAGTAAGCGATGATGCCCTCGAGGACCTCGCACACAGCCGAGTAGAACAACCTCTTGGACGCGCTATCGGCGTTCCTTCCCCGATCCGCCGCCACGTGGATTTGCGCTCTCAGGCCGTTGGAAATCGCTTTGGAAAAATCGGGGACCGTGTGTGAGATGCATTTCGGTTTGCTGGCCAGGAAGAAGACGAGTTTTTCCATGAGCTCAATCGACGTCAGGGGCCGGTCCGGGTCATCCCATCCTTCCTGCCGAGGGTAGAAACGACTTCGAGTCCGCTCGTGGATGTTGGCCTTTATCCAGAAGGGAAAGACCCTTCGATTGAGGTCGTCGGCCGCCTCCGAGGAAAGATAAAATGGATTGTCCGGACGCCGCGGGATCGTTCCGAGTTCAGGCCAGAGAGAAAGCCCCAGAAACTCGGGGAACACGGGAACGCCCTTGTACTTGCTCGTGGTGGATCCGGCAAAAAGGGATAGCGTGTCGAAGCGAAACGGCTGCATGTCACGGTCGTACGCAAGGTTCGGAACGACCACGGCCTTGCGGTTCTCAAGCACAAACCGGTAGGCGCGGGCCTTGTCCAGGATGGTGATGGTTTCCTTTTCAAAGAGCCCATGGTCCAGGTGGAACTTTGTGAGAAGACAGGGCCGCTCCGTGCAGATTTCCGGTACGGCACGAAAGTAGGCTTTGCGAAGGGCCTCGACCCGATCGGTCTTACGGCAGTCGCGAAGGGAGAGGTCCTGCAGCGTAACGGATGCCATGGTCTGCTCCTCGCAGGGAAATCGTTGTCGGCTACGCTCCTTCTTGGGACGCCCTCTCGCCGTTTTTCGACACCACTCTGGGAGGATTGGATGCGGCTTCGTAACCATTTTCCACGTCCCACGCCAGACCTGTTTCTTCAAGGAAGGTTTGAGCCTTTTCCACACAGAACCGGGGTTCAAGGCCATTGAACGTGTCCATGCGGCTGTCCCTTCGAGCAAGCCATTTCCCGATTTCCAGGTATGTCCGGGCCGTCTCGATCCGACTCGCCAGGCGAAGGCCTTCGGCGAGACTCTTCTCCCACCAGGCGATCGCGGCATGCTGCCGCCCACGCAACCAGGCGAGAACGCCAAGGAGACGGAAGATTTCGGGGCGCTGGTCAGCGTTCTTGCGGCTGTTTCTCCACGCTTGCCTGCCACGCTGCGCAGTCCGTCGTGCTTTGAACCAACCGGGGCTCCTGCGCCCGGAAAGGGCGGTATCCTCCCATTCGACGATATCGAGCAGAAAGCGACCTCGGAGGAAGCCGCTCAGGTAGTAGGGGATGCGAATGTATTGCCGCCCAAGGATTTCTTCGGCCCTGTCCAGCGATCTGCGGGCCTCGGGAAGCCTCCGTCCGAGGATCTGGATCACCGCTTGGTTGCCCATGTAATGAAACAGGGCAGGTTCCCGGTTGGATTCCCGGGCGAAGGCAATGGCTTCCTCTGCGAATGCTTCCGCGTCGGCCAGGCGCCGGGCCTTGATCGCTTCGTGGAGGCGAAGGGAGTGGACATATTCCCGCGTGTTCTCGTTTTCGTATGTGTCGAGGATTTCGACCAGCCGGTTCATCAGGGCGTGAGCCGGCTCGAAGCGCCCCTGGCCGATCCGGATGGCACAGATAAAGAACAGATAGGTCGAGACATGCCAAAACCGTCCTACCGCGAGGTTCCGTTCCAGGAGGTCCTCGTCAAAGGTCTCGTGGGTTTTCCAGTTTCCTGTGAAGTAGTCGTAGTAAAGGCTGAAAAGGATGTGATCCAGGCGCTCTCTGAAATCCTCTCTGCGAATCATGGGTTTGGTGTATTCGAGGATCCTTCGGCTCAAGGGGAAGGAGAAACCGGTCCAGGAAAACAGGGCGCTCGCACCGGAGTAACGTGAAGGACCGCTGGGGATGCCTCGAATGTCGATGTCTCGGGCCCAGTGAAGCGAGCTCAGGAATTCAATGAAGTACCGTTTGGGGTCGAGGTACGCCAGACAGATGAGACGCTTTTCCATGAGGTCGAAGTTCTCGCGGTCCCGCTCAGTAGGCGGCCGCCCCGGGTCTCGGTGGGGACGCCGGATCGTGCGAACCAGGCTCAGAAGATGGAGGCCAAGGCTCGGGTTCAAGACCGTCCTGGCCTTGGAGGGCCGGAAGCCCCTTCGCTCCAGCACACGGTCGAGATAGGCCAGGGCCTGTCCGTAACGTCCTTTGTGAAAGAGCGCCAGGCCGATATTCTTTTCCAGCATGGCGACCTTTTGTGGTTTTGGACCGTCCGCGAACCGGGAGAGCTCCAGGTAAAGTTCCAGGGCTTCCTGATAGTAGGTCAGAGCCTCATTCGAGGCTGAAGAGCGGGACGCCTCTTCGGCGGCCTTGAGAAGGAAGGTCTCCGCGTTCTGCAAATCCTCGGCCTTGCCGTAGTGATAGGCCAGGATGCCGTAAAACGCATGAAGGCGGTCGGAAAACACGGTTTTCGTGGCCTCGGCCACGGCAAGATGAAGATCTTTGCGTTTCTGGAGCAGAATGGATTCGTAGGCCGCCTCCTGGAGCAGGCCGTGTTTGAACCGGTACTCCACTTCGCCCATCCGCTCTCGCTCGAGGATGAACTGCTTTTCCTTGAGTTGCTCGATACAGGGCAGGAAACCCTCTGCGGTTCCGAGAGTCCGGGCCAGGATGGCGTGGAAGAATCCCCGGCCGATCACCGATGCGACCTTGAGAAGGTTCTTGCAGGACTCGTCCAGTCGGTCGATTCTCTCGGCCAGGACATCCTGGATACGGTCCGGAACCGTCACTGTGTTGATGAGGTCGGTCACCGAAAAGCCCCCGCTCCGGGCCTGGATCACCCCCCTGTCCAGGAAGGCGCGAAGGATCTCTTCCATGAAGAAGGGATTGCCCTCGGTCAGACGGATGAGGCGTTGTTCGACCGACGAGGGGAGCGTGCGCCCCGTCATGAGGTTCCGCAGGAGAAGCACGCCCTGCTCCTGGCTCAGAGGGGTAAGGAATATGTTCTGGGTCAAACGGTCGTATCGCTCGTGCGTGACCTTGAGCAGGCGGTTGCTCGTTTTTCTATAGGCGGGCCGTAAAACGTGAATAAAGACGATGGAGTGATTTTCGGCCAAAGGCCACAAGGACTCGAGGAACTCCAGGGTGCTTTGATCCGCCCACTGGAGATCCTCGAGGACGAGAACGAGGGTACGATTTCGGCCTGCTCGCACGAAGAGATCCCTTATGGCCTTCAGGATGAGTTTTTCGAGCGCCTCCCCGTCCACCCCCCTCACGCACTCCGCGTGAAGGGCCGACAACTGGAGCCCCATGAACGTCGCGAGGAAAGGAACAACACCCTCCAGATCTCCTTCAGGGGAGATGCGGTGGACGAGCCCTTCCAGCTTTTGAAGGGATTCCGCGTCCGTCTCCTCATGGAGGATGCCCGCCCACCCCCTCAACGCATCGATGAGAGGATGGAAACTCAGGTTCCGGCCGATGTGTAGGGCCCTCCCCTGAAGAAGCGTAATATCCTTCGAGTTCAAAACCTTGCGATATTCCGCGATCAGCCTGGATTTACCGATGCCGGCCTCGCCGATGAGGTTGATGATGGAGCCGTGATCGGCCGAAGCGCTGCGAGTCCGGTCCTGAAGAAGGCGGAGTTCGTCGTCTCGGCCCACCAGATCCGAGTGAATTTCCCGGTCTCCCCGGAGTGATGGAAGCGGCCGGCGCCCCTTGAGTTCGTAGATCGGAAGGGGCGCCTTTTTCCCCTTGACCACCGTTTTTCCGAGGGGTTTGAACTCGAACCTTTCCCGAGCCTGGAGGTATGTGTTTCGCGTGACCAGGGTGGTGCCGGGCGCGGCGAGCGCTTCCATCCTCGCGGCGAGGTTCGTGGTGTCCCCGTCGGCTGTGTAGTCCGCGCGAAGATCGTCTCCGATGGATCCCACCACGACAGTGCCGGAGTTGAGGCCGATCCGCATCTTGAAAAGGATGCCGTACCGGACCTGGAGGTCCCGTGCGTAGTCATGGAGGGTGCTCTGAATTTCGAGAGCGGCATGGCAGGCCCGGCAGGCGTGGTCCTCGAGCGCCGAAGGCGCACCGAAAAGCGCCATGAGGCCGTCGCCTCGGAACTGGTTCACAGTTCCCCCGTATGCGTGGATCACGTCCATGAGGATGCGGAAGCAGCCGTCCATAATCCGATGTATTTCCTCCGGGTCCAGGACGTCTCCCCACGCGGTGGAGTCGGCTGCATCGGTGAGCAGAACGGTTACGGTCTTTCTCTCGCCTTCGATGGCGTCATGGGTGGTCAGGACGCGTTTGATCAAGAACTTCGGGGTGTATGCGCGAGCAGGCTCCGCTTGGGTTTCCGAGTCTGCCGCGCCGGACCCGAGGGGGTATCCGCACGTCGGGCAGAACTTATCTGTTTCGTGGATTTCA
>JASFQI010000272.1:0-6842 GCA_050115555.1 Desulfobacteraceae bacterium | reverse complement strand
CTTTTGTGCCTCTTTTTCAGGATCCGAGAGGACCCGCACCCTGAGCACGTGGGAAACGCCGCACACATAGAGGTGGGCGGCCAAACCCTGGCAGACCACATTGTCCTCCACGAGGCGGCCCAGCACGGCTTCCTGGATGTAGGCCAGACAGAGGCTCCGCAGCTTGCGGGACATGCCCAGGAACGAAGGGGGATCGTCCAGGGCCTTGACGAGCTTGGCTTCGGCGATCTGATGTCGCTCAGCGACCTCCTTCAGCAGCTCACGGCCCAGTTCGCTGTATCCCATGGCCCTGGCCGTTGCAGCAGCGATCTCCTGCCCTGTTTGATGATCGTCCGAAGAGATGATGATGACAGACATGACGTTTTCCCCTTTCTCGGAAGGACCCGGCTCGCTATTCCCGGCCATTCGGCATCACACGGAGATCGATGAGGCCGGCACACCGGGGTGAACCTCGATGTGGTTGACTCCTTCCACCTGCCGGCTCAATGTCCTGACTTTGTCTTCCAACTTGTGCACCGTCCGGTGGTCGCTCCCGGTGTAGACCAGGACATTTCCATACTCGCACGCCACGCGAACCTCGGGATGGATTTCCACGAGGACCGCCTTGACGTGACTCGCCAGAGCGAGGTCATCGATTTTCTGCTGGGATCGGGCGGTGGTGGCAAACGGTTCCAGGAATGCCGCCCGGCAGATAAAGTCCACGGCGTCCGCCACGGTGAACTTGTGAATGTGGATCACCAGATCGTAGAGAGAGCTGTCCCAAGGATCCACCCCGTAGAGGCTCTGTGTCCACCTGCGCCGTTCCTGGTCATCCCGGAGGATCAGGGATCGTGCCTCTTGCTCGCCGCTCTTCTCCCGTTTCATCTCATCGATGACGCGGTCCTCCAAGTCCGCGATGATCCGCACCTTGAGCACGTGTGGCACCCCTTTGAGCAAGACATGTCCGGCGAGTCCATGGTAGACGACGTTGTCCGTTTGGACGGCCCGGGTCAGCGCGCTCTGGTAATACGCAAGGAACGCGTGCTTGGCATGGCCGAGACGCTCCAGGAGGGACGGCGCGTCGTGGATGGCCTTCACCATTTTCAGCTCGGGTATGTGGTAACGGTCGCTGGCATCGAGAATCACTTCGCGGCTCAGGCACTCGTACCCCAGCTCCTCGGCGACCTTCTCGGCCACCTCTCTCCCTTTGCTGTACGAGCCGCGTGATATGGTAATGATCGCCATAGTTGTCTCCTTCGCAGTCCAGGCCCTTTAGAACCCGTAAAACAGATAGATCGCTCCAATCATCACCAGGATGAAAACGACACTGATCAGCAACCCGGCCTTCATGAAGTCCGTGCTTCGATACCGACCGGGTCCCATGTAGAGGGCATTGACCTGATGGGTCGGGAGGAGGAACGAGTTGCTGGTAGCCAGGCCCACCACCAGAGCGGCCATGCGCGGATCCGCATGGGCGGCGACGGCCATGTTCACCACCAGGGGAACCAGGAGCACGGTCGCCCCGACGTTGGAAATGACCAGGGTGAACGCAGTGGAAAGCAGGCCGATGATCGTGAACAGGATCACCGGCTTGACCGTGCCCGTGGCTGCCAGAACGGCATGCGCGATCCAGGCGGCGGTACCGGTCTTTTCCGTGGCAATGCCCAGGGGGATTAATCCGCCCAGCAAAAAGATGGTGCGCCAGTCCACGGCGGAGTACGCTTCGTCGATGCTGAGAACGCGGGTGATGATCATCCCGAGGGCTCCCGTCATCAGGCTGACGGAGAGATGGATCTTGAAGACCATAATCATCACCAGCGACACGCTCAGCCAGAGGCCGGCCAAGGCGGCCTTTTCAGGACGGAGGGACTCCACGTCCACCGGCGTGTTGAACAGCAGCGAACCCTCTGCCTGGAGGAGTTGCAGCCGTTTCCACCTTCCATGAAGGAGGATGGCATCGCCTACACGGAGGGGCAGATCGTCGATTTGGGCCCGATAGACCTCCCCCTGTCGGTACACGGCCAATGGCGTGACCTGGAACCTTTCGGGAAGATCGATCTGTTTCAAGGTCTTCCCGCTCAGAGGGGATCGGGGAGCGACCACCGCTTCCACGAGGCCGGATGTTTGATCGACCAGATCGTCCTTGAACTCCTCGAGAACTTCCTTGAGCCGCATATCCTCTCTTTTCGCCATGCGCAGGACATCCCTTTTTCGTCCGACGACCGCCAGGCTCACATTGGATCGAATCACGGTGTCCGCCGCGGGCGAGAAGACCTTGAACTCCGGGGGCTCGACCATGGCCACGACGTTCACCAGGTAGCGCCTCCTCAAGTCCTCGACTCGAACCGGGTCCCGGTAGTGCGTGAAGTCCTTGGGCGTCTCGAGCTCGTAGGCCTCCCCGATCTCCTGCAACGACTTGTCATCGTTGGGATTCGGTGTCTTCTCCTCCGCGTCCTTTGTCCCCTGCGGGAGAATGAAGCGCCCGAAGAGCACGAAGCAGAGAATGCCTCCAGTCACCAGGGCAAGTCCGACGGGAGTGACGTCGAACAGGCCGAATGGCTGAAGATCGAACGGGGCGATGAGGTCGTTCAGGAGAATCAGGGGGCTCGATCCGACGAGCGTCACGGTCCCTCCCAGGATGGCGCTGAAGCCGATGGGCATCAGGAGTCTGCTGATGGAAATCTTCAGGGTCTTGCTGATGCGCTGGATGGCCGGTAGAAAAAGGGCCGCCGCACCGATGTTCTGCATGAAGCTGGAGATGATAGCAATGGCGAAGGAAATGGCGATGACGATCCGCGACGGGCTCTTGCCCGCGATTTTCAGGATCGGTGCAACCAGGTTGTTGATCAATCCCGTCCTGTCGAGCCCCGCGCCGATGATGATCACCGCAATGATGGAGATCACCGCATTGCTGCTCAAACCGACAAAGGCCTCCTTGGGGTCCACCAGGTGCAGCAGAGGGAGGGAGACCATCATGAGAATTGCGACGACATCGACACGCACCCACTCGACAACAAAGAGGAACACCGCCACACCGATCATGAACATCACCAGAATCATCTCAGGATTCAATGGCTGCATCGATTCTTGCTCCGTTAGGATCTTTGGGGGTCAACCGAGCTGTCCTTCGCGCCGGGATCCGTCTCCTTTGCCTTGCCTGTCACCTCGAGCAGAGGGCATTCAAGAGAATCGCTGACTCTTTCGATCCAGTGACGTCTCCTCTGGCGCGCCCCGTGCGGCAACATCTCATGGCTTCCCCAGATCACCGCATGAAAAGGCGGGCGCTCGGCGAGGAACTTGAACAGCTCCTGGGCCGGATCCCCGATTCGCAACGCGACGCTCACGGGGATCCCGTTCTCCAGGAACCCCGATGAAAGCTCGCTGAGGGCCTTCCCGATCCGGGCTTCGAGGAGTCGGATGGAGTTCCTCTTGGTTCCCAGGAAGGCTCGATCCGCAAACGCCATCTCTACGAGCATCAGCAAGGCCACCTCGGAGTCCATACGGTGGGCCAGCTCTTGAGCGTAGGAAAGCGCCCGCCGGGAAACCTCCTCGTTCTCGAAAATGACCAGTATCCTTTGAAACATGACTCCAGTCATCCTTCCGGGGTCGAATCCAAGGCAAGACGCGTGCCGTTTCTTTATTGAGGCACAATCGGCTGTTTTTACATAGGAATACGGATCGACAGGAGGGCACGCGGAGAGGATCGTTCTGTTGCAGGATACAACGGGATCGGGGACCCTGCCAGGCGGGCACGTCAGGACGGGCAGGGAAGGTTTTGTTGCGTGAAGGAACGGGCGTGTTGCAAGTTGAAACGGGTCAATCCAGGCCGTACCTCTTCATCTTGCGCCACAGAGTGGCTCGATCAATGCCCAGGATCTCCGCCGCCCGGGTGCGCACCCCACCCGTAATTTGAAGAATGTGGCGGATGTAGTCCTTTTCCAGCTCTTCAAGGTTCAGGTGTTTCCCGTCCGGACGCTGAAAGGAGTAGATCGCCACCTCGGACAAATCGGAGGGCAGGTCGCTCACCTGGATGACATCGCCCCGGCACATGGCGACCGCCCGCTCGAGGATGTTCTCGAGCTCCCGGACATTCCCGGGGAAGGCATAGTGTTCCAGAAGGGTCATGGCATCCGGTGAAACCGCCTTGATCCGTCGACGGGTAGATCGGCTGATCTTGTGCAGGATGTGGTACGCCAGGAGCGGAATATCCTGACGCCGCTCGGCCAGGCGCGGGAGGGTCAAGTGGATGACATTGAGTCTGAAGTAGAGATCCTGACGGAAGATCTTTTCGCGGACTGCGGTCTTGAGGTCCTTGGCCGTTGCCGCAATGAACCTCACATTCAGAGAAACGGATCGTGTCGCACCCAGAGGGGTTACCTCCCTCTCTTGAATCACCCTCAGGAGCTTGACCTGCATGGACGGGGGCATGTCTCCGATCTCGTCCAGGAAAAGGGTGCCCCCGTTCGCCGTCACCAGGAGGCCCGGTTTTCGGCTGTGTGCACCTGTGAACGCCTCTTTTTCGTGGCCGAAGAGCTCATTGGCGATGAGGTCTTCGGGGAACGCCCCGCAGTTGAATGCCACAAAAGGGCCCTGATGTCGGGCGCTGTAGGCGTGTATGGCCCGGGCGGCGAGCTCCTTGCCCGTACCGGAATCGCCCGTGATCAGCACGTTGCATTCGGTGGGAGCGATCTGACGGATCAACTCGTCAACCTGGACCATCTTGGGGCTACGACCGATGATCACCGGACCCGGTCGGCCGGGCGTTTTGGCTTGCTCCTGCCGGATACACTCGTCTCTCAGGGATTTCTCTTCCAGGGCCTTCTTGACCAGATCTCGGATCCTGTCGGGCGTGAAGGGCTTTTCGAGGTAATGGTACGCCCCGGACTTGGTGGCCTCGACAGCGCCGTCCAGGGAGGCGTATCCCGTAATGAGAATAACCGCGACGCCGGGGACAAGCCTGTTCATGCGCTCGAGGAGCGCCAAACCGTCCATTTGCGGCATTTTGACGTCACTGATCACGAGGTCGCAGGGCTCTTGCTCGAGTCGTTCGAGCGCCCGGAACGGGCTGGTAAAAGTCGATACCCTGTAGCCGTCCTTCTCCAGGATACGTCGCAGATTCTTCAGGGCCAGGGAATCGTCGTCAATGACGACGATCCGCTGTGAAGCGTGTGCCGGGTTTTCCGGGGGGCCGGGTTTTTTCAAACGACTCAATCCTGATGGAGTTGCAAAAAGCTGAAACCTAGAGATTTGCCTCTAACGATTCCAGTGAGTTAAGTGTAGCCAACAGGCGGTCGAGCGGATTTTTACGAGACCGTCAATCCTCAATTGTTGCGTTCTTGAAGGTCCAGGTCGGGTATCGCGTTCAGGAAGGGAACACGGTCCGGATATCGAGGCCCTTCAATGGGTTGGACTTCACTGCAATGGTAGTGAATCATCATAGGGGAAGAGGACGCGCATTGTAAAGTGTGGGGTCGAGAGGACGCCCGGGAGATCTTGATCCTGCCTGAGCGTTCACCGGGTCCAACCACTCCGGCCTATTCAGGAAAAAAAAGGGCCTCTCGCGCATTCCTCACCCGCCTGCGGCAGGCCGGCGTCCTCTGTTACGGGCGACGCTAAACCGTTCGAGGCATGTTGAGGAGAGGAAGTCTTCGATGCTCCTGATGGGAATCGATTGCCAATTGACGTCCGAGATCCCTTCCCATAGAATTCTTCATGCCACCTATCCCTGAGAAGAGAAAATGAGGACATCGATCAAGCATCCATCTTCTTTTGAAAAGGGCGCATTCTCGCGCCTGAAGAAGGGGGTCACCATCGCAGCGGTCCTATTCGCAGTCCTTGCCGGAATCCATGGGGCCCGGGCCGATGATGTCACAGCCCTCCATTTTGAAACCAAGGCATCCTACACACTGGGGCCGGGTGATTCGGAACCGTTGGCCCGCAAGCTGGCTCTGTTCCGTGCCGGGCGCAAGGCGGCCTATCAAGCGGCCGAGCGCTTCGAGGCCAACCAATGGATTCAATTCGAAAACAAGGACCGATGTGAGCTGGTCTCCCTGGTAGCGGACCGTTTGGCGTCCGAAGTGCTTCGGGACCACTGGGAGAGGGGGGGCAAGGCCTCGATTTACACGGTTCGAATTCGAGCTGTGGTAAGGTTGTCCGATTTCATAGAGGCCCAACTGGAGGTTCTCGGATTTCGCCGGCAAGAAGCCACTGCGGGGTACCGCGATGAAATGTCTCCACCTCTCCCTGCCCCTTTCCACCCCGGTCTGAGTCTGGCCAAAGCCTACTGGTTGATCCGGAATAACGAACTTCGTATCGCAATTATTTACCTGGATCGATTGACCCAACGATACCCGAACTGGGGGGAAGGCTTTGAACTCAAAGCCGAGGCCCTTGGTCTCGAAAACCAGCCCGACGCCATGCAGAAGGCATTGCAGCGGGCTTGTGAGCTCGGCGCCCCAAAGGCCTGCGCCCGACTCGATTCACTCGAGTCGAACTAGTGCGGCAGGTCACCTGAAAACTTTCCTGTAGAGTCGCCTTAGATTGTTCGTGAAACGGGTTCCCACCCGGCATGGCTTCTTCTGCACCTCCATGGCTCTTGACTTCGGACGGGATGTCGTGAGAGGGTCCACGCCCGCGGTCTCGAAACGGTTCATCGTGAAAAACCCGATTTGCTCGTAGGATTCGAGGGTCCCGCGCGACCTCCGCAGATGCACGGGCTGCGGGAAGCCAAAGGAAGGCTCCTTAACCCGGACGCTTTCATGGGGTATGAAATGCGCCAGGATCGTTCCTCGGGCCATTCGAAAGACGAAAGGGCGTTTGGATGAAGGTTTTTTATAAAGTTTATCTTTTTTTAATCGTGGTAC
>JASFQI010000271.1:0-6848 GCA_050115555.1 Desulfobacteraceae bacterium | reverse complement strand
TCGCCTTGCGCCTTCGCGGGAAGCATAAGCCCATCTTTACGCCCCACGCCGATACAGGGGATTTCATTGTGGTGGTGAACGCGGACAAGGTGGCCATGACCGGGGCGAAGTGGGACCAGAAGTTCTATTACCGGCACAGCGGGTACCAGGGGGGCCTGACAAAGACATCCGCCCGCAAAATGCTGGAAACCAAGCCCGAGGAAATCGTGCGCCTTGCGGTCCGGCGCATGCTGCCCAAGAACAGCTTGGGGCGGCGCCAGCTCAAGAAACTGAAAATCTATGCCGGACCGGACCACCCTCATCAGGCCCAAAAACCGGAAAAACTGGAGATCTAAATGGCAGAACAGGCATACCACGCTGTAGGGAAACGAAAAACCGCGGTCGCCCGCATCTGGCTGCGGCCCGGCCAAGGCCTGATCACGGTGAACAAGAAGCCCCTGGATGAGTACTTCTCCCGTGAGGCGGACCGCCTCCTGGTCAAGCAGCCGCTGGAACTGACCGACCAGATCGGTAAGTACGACATCAACGTGAACGTCCGGGGCAGCGGGCATTCCGGCCAGGCCGGAGCCATCCGTCATGGAATCACCCGCGCCCTCGTTGACGTGAACCCGGACTTGAGGGTCTCTCTCAAAAAGGCCTCGCTCCTGACGCGGGATCCCCGCATGAAGGAACGCAAGAAATACGGACAGCCCGGAGCCAGGGCCCGGTACCAGTACTCCAAACGCTGATCTTTCCCCCTCAACGGAACCCGGGCGAAGGATGTGAACCTTCCGGGGGAGCCGGCCTCGAGCCGAGCTCCCCTTTTTTTCGACTGTCGCCTGTACCGAAAAACCGTTCCTCACAACAGCCCGGCCCACTCCACATCATGTTGGACGAACGAACCATCAAGCTCACGCTTGCTTACGACGGCAGCCGCTTTCACGGCTGGCAGCGCCAGAAGAACGGCCTCACGATTCAGGAAATCCTGGAAAACAAGATCGGGATGATGACGCAGGAGCCGATCTGCGTGGTGGGCTCCGGCAGGACGGATGCCGGAGTGCACGCCAGGGCGCAGGTGTGCCACTTCCGGACACACTCGACCATTCCCTGCGAGGGCTTTGAAAAGGGACTCAACAGCTTCCTGCCCGAGGACATTCGGGTTTGCCGCGCCGAGGACGTGCCTGTGGCGTTCCACGCCCGGTACAGCGCAACGAGCAAGGTGTACGCCTACCAACTACTTCACCGGCCCGAGCCCGACTTGTTCCTCAGAAAAACCACCTGGCACGTGCCCGGTCCGCTCGATCTGGATGCCATGCGCCGCTGCCTGGCCCGCATCGAGGGCGAGCACGACTTTTCCTCGTTCCGCTCTGCAGGAAGCACCAACCGCAACCCGGTTCGGCGGGTGTTCCACGCGGATCTCCAAGGACCGGACCGCGGGATCCTGACCATTACGCTCGAGGCGAACGGGTTCCTGCGGCACATGGTGCGAAACATCGTGGGGACGCTTGTGGACGTGGGCAGGGGAAGGATTCCGGAGGAGGCATTCCCGGGCATCCTGGAGGCCCGGGACCGGCAGAAGGCGGGGATCAAGGCCCCGCCCGGCGGGTTGTTTTTAATGGCCGTTCGTTACGGCAGCGACGGGGAATCCGGGTAAGTCCCTCAGGAGGACGCGCCTGGCTCCTCGCCTTCTCCGGCGTCCTCCAGGTCCACCCGCACGAGGGTATCGCGGACCGTCTCGTGAACCTGCGTAAAGGCCTCCTCAAAAGAATTGATCGAGAGCCGCCCCACCTCGATGAACTTGATGATAATCTCTTTGGTGACCTTCAACGCCAGCTCGTCTTCCTTTTTCACCATGGGTTCACCCCTCCTGAAAAACCCCCGCTGAAAGAAAGAAGGCGCGTGAACGGTTCAGCGGGGGTTTTCTTGTGATAAGAAGAACCTGAGAAAGCCCTCCCTACACGCAAGGGAATCTAGCAGATCCTCGGGAACAAATCAACCGGGCCGGGCCGGCAGGTCCCGAGCCTACGACCACACCCCGGGAACGGTCTCGCCGCAATGCGGGCACTGACCGTCCTGAATCCGATTGTTCCGGACAGCGAATCCGAACCGGTCGATCAGAGGCTTGCCGCACGCGTGGCACAGGGTGTTCTCGCCGTCGTCCCCCGGCAGGTTACCGCTGTACACATACTGGAGGCCCGCCTCGAGCCCGATCTCCCGGGCACGATGGATGGTCTCCGTGGGGGTCGGGCCAATGTCCGTGAGGCGGTAGGTCGGGTGAAACCGGCTGATGTGCCAGGGAATCCCCGGGTCCACACCGGCGATAAAGCCTGCAATCTCCCGAAGCTCCCCGGGATCGTCGTTCAGCCCGGGGATGAGCAGGGTGGTGACCTCGAGCCACACGCCCAGTTCCTTCATGGTCTCGATGGTCCTCAGCACCGGCTCCAGCCGGGCGCCGCACTGTTCCTTGTAGAAGCGGTCCGTGAAGGCCTTGAGATCCACATTGGCGGCGTGAAGGTCCGGGTGTATCGTCTCCAGGCACTCCTGGGTCATGTAGCCGTTGGAGACGAATACATTACGGATTCCCCGGCGCACGGCCAGACGGGCCGTGTCCAGGGCCAGCTCGAAGTAGATCGTGGGTTCTGTATACGTGTAGGCGATGGTGGCTGCCTGGCTCACCGCAGCCTCGGCCACCAGGGACTCCGGGAGGAAATCCTGACCCCAGATCCGGTCCTGGTCCGCCGGCATCTGGGAGATGTCCGCGTTCTGGCAGAAGGTGCAACGGAAGTTGCAGCCCACCGTGGCCACGGAGTAGGAAAGGCTGCCCGGAAGGAAATGGAACAGGGGCTTCTTTTCTATCGGGTCCAGGTTGCGGGCCACGACCTTGCCGTAAACCAGGCTCACAAGGGTCCCGCCGTGATTCTCCCGAACCCCGCAGATGCCCTTTCCCCCGTCCTTGATCCGGCACCCGTGATTGCAGAGAAGGCATCGAACTCCGTTCTCCTTACCGGTCTTTTCATAGAGGTACGCTTCTTTCATTGTGCTTGGTTCCTCCTGTCATCGGAAGCCTCTTCAGGGCCGCACCGCTCGGAACGGACCGGCTCGAGGGTCTGACCGGAACCTTCAGGGGCATGTTGTCCGTATGGACGCGGTAGACGATCATGGCGGACATGGCAAGGAAAGCACCGAACGGCAGAAGCTGGCGGGACGGCGTCCCGAAGACGCGTCGGCAGATGGGCTCAAAACCCATGGGAAGGCAGGGAGAGCACTGCCAGGAGATCGGCACGGGTCCGAGGGCGGATCGCATGCGGCCCTTGAGCCCCCACGGGGTGTAGCAGTTGTCCCAAGGAATCAGCGGGCTCCGGAACTGCGCGCTCAGCTTTCGCACCACGCCATTCCAGGAAGCCCCGTTCATGCCCCCCACGAACACGGCCCGCCGCGCCACCCGCCCCGCCTCCCTCAGTGCCGGCAGGGGGTCGTCCAGAAACTCGAGCGTGTGGATCATCACGCAGAGATCGAACGCATTGTCTTCAAAGGGAAGGTCTTCGGCCCGGCCCTTCCTCAGCGTACACCGGTGGCCCAGCCGGTCGCGGGCCCGGTTGATCATGTAAGGCGAGGCGTCCACGCCGGTCAGGTTCAGGCCCAGCGTGTAAAGAAACAGCAGGTGGTTTCCTTCCCCGCAGCCGATGTCCAGGACGCGTTCCCCGGGAAGGGGCTCGATGAACGACGGAAGACAGTGCTCCACCCAAAGGTCCATCGCCCGGCCCTGCGGGCTTCTGGACCACGCTTTGTACCGGGCCGCGGTCTCCTTGTCGAACACACATCCCATGGGATCCCGACCTCCCAAGCCGGGTTGGTGGCTCCAGGGCGTCATAAAACGAATCCTGCCCTTTACAAAGGGTAGAGAAAGGGACCGTGAATGTCAACGTGATGGATTTGCACTCCTCGGCGACCCGTGATACATGGAATGCCTACAGGATCGATCGGGGTGCGCGGAGTGAAGACACGCAAGTCCCTGCAACCCGAGGTGTGATGAAGGGAGGCATGCCATGAAGATCAGCACCGTACAGGAGATGCGGGATCTGGACAGAACGGCCATCGAGCAGTACGGCATCCCCGAGGAACTCCTCATGGAGAACGCGGGGCATGCCGCCTACTTCACCCTCCTGACCCGGTTCGGCTTGCAGGGTCGGATGAATGTGATCTTTTGCGGGGGAGGAAACAACGGCGGCGACGGGTTCGTGGTCGCCCGCAAGATCCTGTCGAGCGGGGGCCGTGCCAAGGTCTTTGTGCTCGGGGATCGTGGCAAGTACCGGGGCGCCGCGCGCATGAACCTCGAGATCCTCGATCACATGGCCGCCGACGTAGTCTCTCTGGACTCGGGTGAGGCCGCAGAGCATGACCTGGCGCACTGCGACGGTGTCATCGATGCAATCTTCGGCACAGGCCTCGACCGCGAGGTCGGGGGAAGGTACGCCGACGTGATCCACCGCATCAACCAAAGCGGCAAGCCTGTCCTCAGCCTGGACATCCCGAGCGGGGTGCAGGGAGACACGGGCCGGGTCATGGGGGTGGCCGTCCGCGCGAATGCCACGGTCACCTTCGGGCTCCCCAAGCTCGGAAACCTGCTCTATCCCGGGGCCGATCTCTGCGGCGAGCTCTTTGTCACGCACATCTCGTTCCCGCCCGCCATGATTGCGGAAAAGGGATTGAAGGTCGAAATCAACGTGACAGACCCCCTTCCCGACCGCGACCCGAAGGGGCACAAGGGGACCTTCGGGGACGTGCTCTTCGTGGCCGGGGCCTCGACCTACTTCGGAGCCCCACTATTCAGCGCACTCTCCTTCCTTCGGTCCGGAGGCGGGTACGCGCGCCTCGCGGCCCCCGCGTCCATGATCCCCCACATCGCGTCCCAGGGAAGCGAAATCGTGTTCGTTCCCCAGGAGGAGACCACTGAGGGGAGCATCGCCGGAAAAAACCGTGACGCCCTTCTGGCACGCGGGGCCGAGGCCGACATGGTGGTCCTGGGCCCCGGGCTCTCCCTCGTTGAGGAGACCCAGGCCCTGGCCCGCGATCTGGCCGCGAATCTCGATTGCCCGCTCCTCCTTGACGGGGATGGGATCACGGCGCTTTGCCGGGATCTCGATCTCCTCCGTAACCGGAAGGCCGAGACCGTGCTGACCCCCCATCCCGGGGAAATGAGCCGCATCACAGATCTCTCCGTGGCGGAAATCGCCCAGGATCCTATAGGCGTCCTTCAGAGGACCGCCGCGGACCTGGGCGCTGTGATCGTGCTCAAGGGTGCACACAGCCTGGTGGGACAGCCGGACGGACAGACAGCGATCAACACGAGTGGAAACAGCGGCATGGCCACGGCCGGGTCCGGGGACGTGCTCACCGGCACCATCGCCGCCATGAAGGGTCTCGGAATGGACATCCCGTCGGCCGTTCGAAAAGGCGTGTTTCTGCACGGCCTGGCCGGCGACCTGGCTGCAGACGACCTGGGACCCGACGGGATCACGGCCCAGGACATCCTGGACGCCCTGCCCCTGGCCCTGAAGGCCGATCGGGAAGGGCTGGACGACGACCTCCGAAGGCGCTACAGAGGCGCCCAACTCATTTAGGACCCCCATGATCTTCGACGCACACACCCACGCGTACAATGCCAAGGACCGTTCCCTGATCGTGGACCGTTCCTCAGGGCTGGACCATTGCCTGCCTGAAGGGGACCCCAACAAGTGGGAACTGAAACATGACGGCTCGGTGGCCTCCCTGGTCCGGGAGGAGCAAAAGGCCGGGATCGAGCTCTGTGTGGTCCTGCCGGTCACAGGCCGGGCGGATCGGGTGGGCGAGCTGAACCGGTGGATGGCCGAGCAGGCATCCCAGCACCCCTGCCTCATCCCGTTCGGCAGCCTGATCCCCGCCTCACCCTCCCTGGAGGAGGACCTTCATGAGATCCTGGACCTGGGCCTTCGTGGGATCAAAATCCACCCGGTCCTGCAGCACCTGGACATTCTCTCCCCGGAGGCTCACGTGCTGTGGGATCTGCTGGAGGAGGCCGGGCTTCCCCTGGTCCTGGACAGCATGTTCATCCAGGGGCTCAGCCGGTACAAGCCTCATATGCAGGAGTTTGTGGAGGCCGCCAGGGCCTTTGAGACGGGCCCGATGCGCATCGCGGAAATGGCCCGGATGCATCCGGGCCTGCTTATGGTGGCCGCCCACACGGGCTCTCTCTTCGGATGGGACGCCCTGGACCCCCTCTACCCGCTTTCCAACGTGTACTTCGATCTCTCCTTTACCTCAGGCATCCTTCCGGACGAGGACGTGATGGGCGTGATTCGAAAAAAGGGGACAGACCACATCGTTTTTGGCACGGACACGCCCTGGCGCAGCCCAATCGAAGAGCGACGCTGGTTCGAGCGCCTGCCCCTGGACGACGAGGCCCGGGAGGCCATCGGGTGGCGAAACCTGGATCGTCTTCTGTCCCTGGGTTACGCGTAAGATCTCCCCATGCCGAGGATCTTCGGGAGAAAATCAGAGCGCCTTTTCCAGCTCCGCGAACTCGTCCTCCATCCGGTACAGGAAATCGTCGAGGTCGTTGAGGCGCCTTCCCAGGAGCTGCTCCCTGGCGGTCTCCTTGAGGGAGCTCAACCGGGCGGCATGGGGCCGGATGCGATCCTTGACATCCGCTGCGACCCGAGGCTCGTGCAGCATGTCCTCCAGGTAGTCCACGAGATCGTAGAGAGACACGTCCCGCTCCAGGGGCACGGTGTAGTCGTACTCGCGCAGCAGAGCGGCCAAGCGCGAAAAGGCCTTGGTAAAGGGGGTCTCGTAAAACGGGATCAAACGGATGTCGATCTGCATGAATCGGC
>JASFQI010000270.1:0-6878 GCA_050115555.1 Desulfobacteraceae bacterium | reverse complement strand
CGCGTTCAACCAGGTGCTCGTCTTCCTTCTGGAGGCGCAGGAAAAGCTCCGCAAAAAGGCGCGGCTCGAGCTCCATGCAAGCGAGGATCGATACCGGAAGACCTTTGAGGCCGCGCCCTACTCCATTACGATTACGCGACAGGACAACGGACGCTTTCTTCAGGTCAACGAGGCCTTCACCCA
Organism: Desulfobacteraceae bacterium; assembly: GCA_050115555.1. Classification (GTDB taxonomy): domain Bacteria; phylum Desulfobacterota; class DSM-4660; order Desulfatiglandales; family HGW-15; genus JASFQI01. The sequence goes on along the minus strand of JASFQI010000270.1, from coordinate 6,695 downwards.
CCTCTCGGGCTACTCCCGGGAGGAAGCGGTCGATCGTACGATCCGCGAGCTCAATCTCGTTCCCAGACCCGAGGAACGGGAGCGGTTCGTTCGCATCATGCAGGAGCAGGGCTGGGTCACGAACTGTGAAATCCAGCATCGCACCAAGGACGGGCGCATCCTCGACACCCTGCTTTCCGCCCGCCCTCTCGTTTACGACGGCCAGGAGTGCCTGGTGGCCGTGGTTGCGGACATCACGGAGCGAAAACGTGCGGAAGCGGAAACCCGGCAGCTGGAGCAACAGCTCCGGCACTCCCAGAAAATGGAGGCCGTGGGCACACTGGCGGGTGGGATTGCCCACGACTTCAACAATCTCCTCCTGGCTGTCCAAGGGTATGCGGACCTGCTTCTTTTAAAGCGCAAAGAGGGGGATGCCGGGTGGGTGGAGCTCCAGGAGATCGCCCGTGCAGCCAAACGGGCAAGCGAGCTGACCCAACAGCTCCTGACGTTCAGCCGCAAGGTGGAGAGCAAGCTGAAACCCCTGGACCTGAATCATGAGATCGAGCAGGTCTACAAGCTGCTTCAGCGAACCATTCCAAAGATGATCGACATCGAGCTCGACCTCCAGAAAGAGCTTCACACCATCTATGCCGATGCCGCTCAGGTCGAGCAGGCGATGATGAACCTGGGGCTCAATGCGAGGGATGCCATGCCCCAGGGCGGAACCCTGAGGGTGGAGACGAGAAACGTGCGCTTGACCCAAGAGAATCCATGCGTTTCTTCTGACGTGGAGCCCGGAGACTATGTCCGGCTTTCCCTCATGGACACGGGATGCGGTATGGATCGGGAGATTTTAGAACACATTTTCGAGCCTTTTTACACCACCAAGGAGACGGGCAAAGGAACAGGGCTCGGCCTGGCCATGGTTTACGGAATCGTGAAGAATCACGGTGGGGCTATTCGATGCGAAAGCCGCCCCGGAGAAGGTACGACGTTCGACATTTATTTTCCGGTGATGGAGAAGCACGTACAAGAGGAAGGGAGGACCGAGCCGCCCGAGCGCCTGATCGGGGGAAACGAAACCATCCTGGTCGTGGACGATGAAAGTACCATCCAGACCCTTGTCTCCCGGGTTCTCACTACCGCCGGGTACCGCGTGGAAACGGCGATGAGCGGTGAAGAGGCAATTCGGCTGTACAAAGGAAAGACAGGCGTCTTTGACCTGGTGATTCTTGACCTCATCATGCCGGGCATGGGCGGAGCGCGGTGCATGGAGGAGTTGCTTCGTCTGGATCCCAACGTACGCGTCCTTCTCACAAGCGGGTATTTCAAGGAAGACGAGCCGGTGGCGGACTTGAAGCACAAGGCCAAAGGGTTTCTTCCAAAACCCTATGATACGAGAGAGATCCTCCGCGAGGTGCGAAACGCGCTGGACGATGCATCTCTCCCAGACGGGCCTTTTTCAGACTAGGCGTCGTTCGAAAGGGTTGCCATAGGTCGACAGTGGGTCTCCCGAGTGAAGAGCATCATGAGAACGGAGAAGAGCGACCAGGCGATCATGAGCATGAACGCCGCGCGATAGGCCTCCCCGCTGTAAACGCGGACCCCGTTCATGAGCTCTCCCTGCCAGTGGAGGTCCAGGACTTTCCCCATGGCCGGCTGGAGCACCATGGGGCCGATCATAACTCCCATGTTGCAGACCCCGCTGACCGTTCCGGCCAGCGAGGGCGGCACCGACTCTCGGACAAAGGCGAACCCGATGATCATCCCGCCGGAGACGAAACCGACTCCCAGGACAAGCCCGCTCAGCAGACCCAGGGGAAGTCCGGGGACGAAGAGAATGACGGCCCACCCGGCACACCCCAGCGCACACCCGGCCAGATAGAGTGGCTTTCGTCGTCCGATTCGGTCCGAAAGCCCTCCGAACACAGGACCGCCCACGCCCCAGGAAACGAGCATAGCCGAGCATAGGGCCGCACTCTTTGCCGGCGTGAGGCCGTAAACGGTGCTGAAAAAGGGCACGCCCCAGAGACCGGAGAAGGCGAGCACCGGCCCCACCACGCCTCCAGGGGCAAGGGTGAGGAACCAGGTGTTCGGGTATCGAAAGACCTTCAAGGCCCCTTGAAGGATCGAGAGCCCCTTGCCTGAGGATCCGACCGGAGTGTGGATATAGCCGGCATACCCCTTCTGGGAGGGGTCGTCGCGCACTAACAGCGCGATGGCCGCGAAGATGCCCACGGACACGCACGCGGAAACCAGCATCACGGGACGCCAGCCAAAGGCCTCCACAAGAAGGCGGAGGGGCACGCCTGCGGAAACGGCTCCCACAAGACCCGTACAGAGCCCCAGGCCGCTCGTCAGGGCATATTGCCGGTGGGGGAACCAGCGCGAGGACAGCATAAGGAGGGAGACCCAGGCCACACCGACCGCACCACCGATCAGAAACCTCCCCAGGCTCGCTATCCCGAGGCCGGGCGCGGCTGCGAAGAAAAATGCCCCCACGGCCGCGACCAGGGCGCCCATAGTGAGCAGCCTTTTCGGGCCCAGCACGTCCGCCAGGATCCCCGTAGGGATCTGCATGCCCACGTAGCTGTAAAAGTAGAAAGCCGACAGATGCCCCATGCTCGTAGCCCCGATGCCGAAATCGGCCATGAGCTGATCCGTCATGACAGCCGGGGCCACACGCTGGTAGAACCCGCTCAGGTAAAAAAGGGCTCCGAGGCCCCAGATGAGCCAGGACATCCATAAAGGCGGGTAGGCTGTTTCATGGTTCGGAGGTGCCGTGTGAGCCTCGTCCATTTCAGTCCCTGCGTTTTTCCTGAAGAATCTCTTTCGGGGAGGGCTGCTTTCATCAGGTAGGATAGGCCATTTGCACGGTGGGTTTCAAGGAGGGATTCCCCGGGTTCGAGAGGTGGTTGCCCAGGGAAGCGTCGATGAAAAATACACCCCTCTCACGCACGGTTGGCCCGAAGGTACGCATTGAATGGGTGCGTAGCATTTTTGATACACAGCCTCCGGATGGGAGAATGTCCTTGAGGGGACCGTGCGGTGAAAACGTCCATGGCAGCCGTGTCAAGAGAGATAGTGGCCTTTGGCAGTGGATTCCGGCTGCAACCCGAGGCGGTGTTTCTTCATTTTCTTATAGAGGAGAGTTCTGTGAATGCCGAGCATCCTGGCGGCCCTGGACTTGTTGTAGTCGGCGGCGATCAGGGCTTCCTGGATGGTTTCTTTCTCAGCCCGGGCCTGGGCTTTCTGAAGGGACCGGCCCCCCCGCGGTCCCTGAAGTCCGCGCCGGCGCTTCAGGTGGAAGGGAAGATCCCTCGGGTGAATCGCGTTTCCTTCAAGGGAGGACAGGAGGCGCTCGAGTACATTGGAGAGCTCCCGCACATTCCCGGGCCAGTCATAGGCCTCCAGGATCTCCTCGGTTGCGGGTTCCAGGGTGACCGGCGGGAAGCCGGCCTCGTCGGACATCTTCTCCAGCATGTGCAGCGCCAGCGGCACAATGTCCTCTCTCCTCTCCCGAAGCGGAGTGAGATAAAGGGGAATCACGTTCAACCGGTAGAAGAGGTCCTTGCGGAAGCGTCCCTGGGCCATCATGGTTTCCAGGTTTTGATTGGTCGCGGCGATCAGCCGGAAGTCGGAGCGGATTAGCTTCGTGCCCCCTACGCGCTCGAACTCTTTCTCTTCGAGGACTCGCAGCAGCTTGGGCTGGAGCTCCAGGGGAAGGTCCCCGATCTCGTCCAGAAACAGGGTCCCCTCTTTTGCCAGTTCAAACTTGCCGGGTTTACCCCCGGCTTTTGCCCCGGTGAAAGCCCCTTTCTCATAGCCGAAGAGTTCGGACTCCAGGAGATCCCTGGGGATTGCCGCGCAGTTGATGCGCACAAAGGGGTGGAGCTTACGCGGACTGGCGTGGTGAATGCCCTGAGCAAAGAGCTCCTTGCCCGTGCCGCTCTCCCCTGTGAGCAAGACGGGAAACTGGTTTCCCGCAGCCCGAAGGGCTTCCGCTTTCAGGGACCGAATGGTCTCCGATACCCCGACAATGCCGTCCAGGGTATAGCGGGTGGAGCGGAGGGACATGATCTCCTGCTCGTAGAGCTCGACCTTGGACTCCAGGAGGGACAACCGGTGAGCCAGCTTGGTGACGTCCCGTACGTCCTTGAACATGACCTGCCCGAACACAGCGATCACCTTACCGTCCTGCTTGATGGGAATCCTTTGAACCACCATCTTCTGGCCTTGAATCAGGTGGGTCTGGTTGATCTCGGGCTGCCCGGTCTTTCCCACGATGTGCATGCGCGTGTTCTCCACCACTTCGGTGCAGTGCTTGCCGATCTGTTTTTCCGGCTGGAGGCCCAGAAACTGCCCGTAGGGATGATTGAAGTGGGTAATGAATCCCTTTGGGTCGGTGATCATGACACCGTTATAGATGTTGTCCAGAATGCGTCGGAGCATGTCGAGTTCCCGGCCTGGATCCGGATTCGCCCGGCCCGTTTGTCTGGGTCTCTTGTTTGGATCAAACTGCATTTCCATGGGTCCCTCCGTATCATAGAGGAGACATGTAGATTATTTGATACATGTTTTTACCCCCTTCCCACCCTGATTGTCGAGGAAAAAGCACGCGCTCGATAAGGGGTCTCCTCGGCGTCTTCCTTGCCCAGCGCCTCTTCCGTGCTCTGAGCAAAGGGTGGATAGAGGGCCTGCCACGTGCTGGCCTGAGATTTGCTACGCCGGAGGATAATGAGGAACATAGTCCCTCCCGTGTCGTTTCAAGAATCTTGCCATGCGCCCTTGGGACAGGGAAACGCTCACTCGGGAGGAAAACCACCCTTTCTGTGCCCACCATTTCAGCGGAAAGGAGAGGATGCCATGGATATCAGGGAGCCGGAGATTCAAAAGGAAGAGGTTCTCTTTTTGGAGGATGGGGGTTTCAACAGCGGAAACGTGTGTATTGTCACAGGGGCCGGCACGGGCATCGGCCGTGCCACGGCCGTTGCCGCAGCCGCGAACGGCCTGATGACCGTGGGGCTGGATATCAATGAGGAGGAGGGAAACAGGACCCAGAAAATGGCCCGTTCCTTGGGGGGCCAGATGATTTTCATGAAGGTAGATCTCACCCAGGATGAGCAGGTGGAGCATGCGGTGAGCGAGGCGGCCAAGCTGGGGATCATCAAGTACGTGGCCAACATCGCCGGGATTCAGCACATCGATCCAATCGAGAACTTTCCCATGGAAACCTATGACCTAATGCAGCGGCTCATGCTCCGTGCTCCGTTTCTCATTTCCAAGCTCACCATCCCACACATGAAAAAGAGTGCGGACGGAACGGGCGCCATCGGCAACATGGCCTCGGTCCATGCACATCTCTGCACCTTGAACAAACCGGTTTACAACATCACCAAGTTCGGCCTGCGGGCGCTTTCCCAGTCCATCTCCGCGGAGGGAGAGGGAAAGATCCGGTCCTTCACTATCAGCACCGGCTTCATCAAAACGCCACTCGCGTTGAACCAGATTCCCGCACAGGCCGAGCAGCGGGGCATCACTCCGGACGAGGTCGTGAGGGACGTCATGATGGGTCGATCGCGGGTCAAGGAGATGATGGATCCGATCGAGGTGGGCAACCTCTTCGTGTTCGGGTTTTCACGTTTCTCCAAGTACCTGGTCGGGGGGGACCTCCTCTTCGACGGGGGCATGGTCCTGACCTATTAGGTGGGGTAAGTCACGGTTTCCGGCGCTCTTGGAACCTGTGCCGATCAAACCTTCCCCGTGGATCCTCCCGGGCGGAACCGAGGAGATTCAAGATCGGACGAGCTCGTACAGGCGCTTGCAAGAGGGGGCGAAGCATCAGGCGCTTTCCTCTTTGGGCGCGATCAACTCCCTCAGTTCGGATTCCACGAAGTCGATGTGGCTGGCCGCCTCCTTGCTGGCCTTTTGGGGATCCTTTGCACGGATGGCCTCGAATATTTTCCAGTGCTGCTCGGCGATGCGTTTCCGGTTCCCCCGTTTCAGAAACATGCGGTCCCGGGAAACCCGCTGGGTGTTCCAGATGAGATGGTAGCAGGAGGCCATGAGATGTGAGAAGATGGTGTTGTGGGTCATGGCCGCAATGGTGGCGTGAAAGTCTGCATCGGTTTTGGCATCGTCTTTTCCACGTTTCAGGTTGGCCTGGTCCCTTTTGACGATGGCATGGAGCTTAGCGATGTCCTTCGGGGTCGCCCTTTTTGCGGCTAGATAGGCCGACCAGCTCTCCATGGCCCGGCGCATTTCAAGGAGCTCAAAGAGCTTGTCCGTATCCTCCGAGACGAGCACACTGACCGGATCCATAAAGGCCTTCTCGGCCATGGACTTGACGATAATCTTGCTGCGTGGCTGGATTTCCACAAACCCCATGGCCTGAAGGGCGTTCAGGGCCTCTCGAAGGGGGGCCCGGCTGACGCCGATGAGGTCGGCCAGTTCCCGTTCCGAGGGCAGGGCATCCCCCGGTTTTAGCTCGCCCCGCCCCAGCAGGTTCATGAACTGCTCGATGATTTCATCGGAGATCTTTTTGGGTGAGATCTTGCGAAATGTGACCATGACGCATCTCCTGCACGTTGGTTTTGATTGGTCTTACCAAAACTTATCACTCAATACAAGGAGTTTTTACCACTCTGGCGTAGAGGCATAGGGCCATGAGAGTTGGTGATTATATATTATAATCAGTTAGTTAATAGAATTATGCG
>JASFQI010000269.1:0-6891 GCA_050115555.1 Desulfobacteraceae bacterium | reverse complement strand
CCTCTTGCATGCCCAAAAATCGACCCCAAAAACCTCAGTGACAAACAAATCTTTTCATCCGCGGGGTTTTCATGTAGAAAAGGTCCCTGTGATGAGGAGGGAGGCGATGGGTTCAAAAAGGGAACGGATTGCAAAAACCGAACCGAATGCCGGCCCGCAGGCCGAGAATCCCGCTCAACGCGGTAACAGCACTGTGCCCCTGGAGGCGGCAATCCTCTCAAAGGTGGAGATCGAGACTCTTCCCGTCACCCGGGCGTTCCTTCGCCGCAAGCGCCTGATCGAGGATCGGGGAGAGCTGGCGTTGATCGAGGACGGAATGCCCATGCATCATTTGGGCTACTTTTCTCTGATTCCGGGACAGGGATTCCGAGGCGGACACTTTCACGAGAGAAAGACGGAGCACTTCTACGTCATCGCAGGCGAGCTTCGACTGGAGACACAAGACATGGACACGGGTCGACGGACAGTGATCCATTTGAAAGAGGGACAAAAAGCGGTCATCCGGCCTCGATGCGCCCACCGATTCCTCGCCCGGGAAACCGCTCAGGTCATCGAGTACTACGAGGGTGTATATGACAAAGAGGACGACCACCCGCACCGTTTCGAGGAATGAAGACGATCTGAAAGCCGCCGGCGTCTGAGCCCGCGACGGGGAGACCGCATCCTGGATCCCTGGACTGTATGTCAAAATAAAAGGCCCTCTTCGCATCCATTTCGAATTTTTATGTAACCCTTTTTAAACTTTTTCTTCGTGCAATGAAGCACGGCCCGAGACCCATTGATCGATCTTCACTGCCACATCCTGCCCGGGGTGGACGACGGCCCCCAAAACCTTGACGATAGCCTCGCCATGGCCAGGGCGGCCGTGGCGGACGGCATCGAAACTATCGTAGCCACGCCGCACACGCTCAACGGGGTCTACCTCAATCCCGTGGACGCGGTGAGATCCGGGGTGGATGTCCTGCAAGACGCCCTGGATGCGGCATCCATTCCCCTTCGCTTGTACGTCGGGGGGGACGTTCACCTGGTGCCGGATATGATGCGAGCGATTCACACCGGCAAAGCTGTCACCATCAACGATCAACGCAAGTACCTCCTGCTGGAGCTTCCGTCCCAAAGCCTTCCGACGAACCTGAAAGAAGAAATCTTTCGACTCAGGATCGGTGGAGTGACCCCGATTATCACTCACCCGGAGCGGAACATGGCACTTGCGCAGGACTCGAAGATCCTGTTCGACCTGATCGAGATGGGCGCCCTGGTCCAGGTCACGGCCATGAGCCTGACCGGGGGGTTTGGAGAATTTGTGCGGGGTGTCAGTGAACGGCTCCTCGAACAACGACTGATCCAGATCATCGCCACGGATGCTCACTCCTTAGCGGGGCGCCCCCCGGTCCTGTCACTCGCGTTGGAAGCTGCCGCTGACGTGCTTCGTGATCCGGACGAAGCCCTTTGCATGGTGCGGGAGACACCGGCCGCGATCCTGAAAGGGGACCCGGTGGACATCCCGGAACCCCGGAAATCCACCCGTCGTTTCCGCCTTTTTCGGCGATTCCAGGTGCCGGGATGGCGCCGCGATGACGCTTGACAGGCCCCGGATTTCCGAGTACCTTCGTGGAATTTTGATGGAGTTGCAAAAAGTCGGGATCTAGAGATTTGCCTCTAACGATTCCAAGGACTTAAATGCAGCCAACAGGCGGACGAGCGGGTTTTTGCGAGACCGTCAATTTTCCGACAAGAACGTTTAGAGGAGTTGTGCATGAGACTCGGACGATCCGCAATGCTCGTCGGGGTTGCGGTCCTGGTATCTTTCGCGATCACCGTTCTGGCCGAAGGGCTTGCCCATTCAGCCGATTTTCAGAACCCCGGCACCACCTGGGCGTTTTGCATAGGTGTCGGGGACTACGAGGATCCCGACCTGGTTGACCTTCCCTCGGCACGAAATGACGCCAGGGGTGTGGCACGCGTTCTCGAAACCCAGGGCGGTTTCGATCAGGTGATTGCCATCACGGACGACCGGAATCCGAAAGATCCGCGCTACCCTTCAAAAAAGCACATTCTGGCGACCTTGAAGGACATGGGAAAACGCATCGGCGCTGGTGACACGGTATTCGTTTTCTTCTCCGGGCAAGGGGTGACCGACCCGGGCGGGCAGACCTTTCTCCTCCCTGCGGATGCCGTGGTTCGGAACATTCCCAGGACGGGCATCTCGCTGAGGACCATCCTGGACTTTCTGGAACGCGTGGACGCCGGCACGCGGATCCTTTGTATTGACGGGGCCCGGGAAAGGATCTGGAAGCAGGGACCCGCACTTCAAGCGGTTTATCCCGACCGCTACCTGCGCCTGGGTACATCCGCCGTGTTTTACGCCGCCAAGAAAGGAACCTATTCCCGCGACCACTCGGAGGCCCCTTACGGTGTGTTCGGCCGGTATCTGATCGAAGGTCTTCAAGGAGAAGCCGATGTTCAAAGCGGGGGGAACCACGACGGAATGGTGAGCCTCATGGAGCTGGCCACGTTTGTGGACGAGGCCGTGCGGCAATGGTCCGTAACGCACGCCTTCACGCAAACTCCCTACATCCGGGTCTATCGAAGCAACGCCGCCCAGCTCATGATGGCACGAGCCGCTGAGATCGGTGAGGACCAGCGGCTCGCATTCAAGGAAAGCAGCCCCATGGAGCCGAGTGTGGAACCGCCAGCCCCCGAGATCGCAGCGATGCCGCCCTCGCCCGGGATAGAGAAGCCAGAGGTGCCTGAGGTCGGTCCTCCGGCCCCGGATCTCCCCGAAGAGCCTGTGGTGAAGGTCACGCCCAGGCCTGAACGCCCAAAGGTCGAGGCCGGAAAGGAGGCCGGCGACGAGGGCGACACCATTGTCCTGGCGGCTCCGGCACCGAGCATCGACGAGGTGGCCTCTGAAGAAGCTTCCCGATCCCAGGCCGCGGCAGAGGCAGAGAGGGAACAGGAGCCTCCGGTGGAAGCCTCGGCCCCCGAGTCCGTGGCCGAGGAGGAAAAACCGCCTCAAGAACCGGCCCTGCCGTCCGTGCCACCCGAGGCCGAGGAGCAGGCGGCCCCTGAGACTGCCCCTCCCGCGGCCTCTTCCGGGGAAAGGGCCACGGAATTCGAGACCGAGGATCGAGGTCGCGAGGAGCAGATCCTCGCCGGGGAGGAGGCGCCCCGCCTGGCCTCGGTGCCCCCTGGTGGACCGGAAGAGCTCAAACCCGAGACCGCCCCACCACCTCCCCCCCCAGAACCGGTCTCGCTTCGACGAGAGCCTGTGGACCTGTCCTCTGAGGCGGTGCAGACCCTGCTGCTTGAACACGGTTTTTACGCCACGTGCTGGACCTATAACGGCGATTTCTGCAACCCGGATGGGGAATTTATTAATAATTACAAAGATAACGGGAACGGCACGGTAACCGACCGACGTACGGGTCTCATGTGGCAGAAGGCGGGATCGCCAAAACTCGTGACATGGCCTCAGGCGGACAATTACGTGAAGCAGCTCAACAAGGAACGGTTTGCAGGGCACGAAGATTGGCGTCTACCTACAGTGGCGGAGCTTGCCTCTCTGATGGAGCGCTCCTGGCTGAACGTGGATCTCTTCCTGGATCCGGTCTTCTCCAGCGGCGAGAAGTACTGCTGGAGCGCGGATACCAAGGGGGTGGAACGGGCCTGGAAGGCCAATTTTCACCTTGGGTTTTTCCTGGATTTCCCCATGAGTGAGGAAAATTCGGTCCGCGCAGTCCGCACAGTACGCTGATCCTTATTCTTTTCTAATGTAGTTCCGGGCCTTGGGCCCGCAGTTGAACAAAAGGTCAAAAGTCGACAGGTTCCCCACAAACGACCCCCAGAGCTGCGGGTAGACTGGAGAGGCTGGCCGAAAGAAGCAAAGCTCCAGTCCGGCGTCCCGGAACCGGGCCGAATCCAGGTGGGATGCCGCTGCCTGTTGTACCAGGTAGGTGTCCGCTCCCAGGCTCCGGCACAACTCGACGAGAAGAGCGTCACCCCGCTCCTCGATTCCCAGGTCGGAAAGTCTCACCACGCGGGTGACGATTCCAAGGGCATCCATGAGGTGTGCAATCAACAGCCGGTTCAGGTCCAGGAGCCGTTCGTATCTCCTCTTTACAGCCTCTTCCCAAACCCCGTAGTGCTCTTCGAAAAACGGCGCGTGTTGGTACGCGTGGACCAGGCTCTGAAGGAGCTTGGTCTCCCAGCCCCCCTCGTAGCAAATGCGGACCTCCTCAATGCGCTGAAGTCCCCGTCCCTTTTTCCAGACCGGCACCGTGACCCACAGGCTCCCCGAGGCACTTTTGAACCTGTTCCGTGAGATCCACGTGGTTCCTTGAGGAAACTGGACGGTGTCCAGCAGCACGAACACGTCCGCACGCGCGGCCTTTTCAAAGAAGCCTGGGTAGGGAGCGAAATAAGGGGTGTTGGCAGCCAGTATCATCACGTAAAGGAGGGCAAGAATAATGGGGACGTGGTTAAGTTTATAAATTTTAATAAAATTTATAAACTTAACCACGTCCCCATTTTGATCCACCTTGTGTCATCTCCCGAGCACGGGAGAGGGCCAACCGCCTGGCAAAAGCCGGATGAGACAGGTACGGCGCCTTCTCTTGCCGGACGATGTCCTGGAACTCCCCCAGGACGCGCTCGCGATCCTTTTCATCCACATAATGCTTTTTCAGGTCCGCCCGATATTCGAGGCGGTCCCCATTCTCCTGCCGCAGATCTTCATAGAGCCGTTCGCCTTCCGGCACGTCTCGCAGGAGATCCGGAGTCAAGGGGACCTGGATGCAGGCCACGAGGTGGACCAGCCATCGGTCACCGGCAAGCAGACGACTTTCGTCCAGGAGCTCCAGGATTAGGCCGTTTTCAAGGGGAATGGATGCAACCACCCTGCGATCGGTCATTTCTATGCGTCCTCGGTCATCAGCTCCAGGATCCTGCGGGTGGCATACTCGGCCGTATCCGCCAGTCCGTCCAGGGGCATGAAGGTCCGGGCGTTGTTGGAGAACAGGCACGTGACAGACGCCGTGAACTCTTCGTCCGGCAGGTATACGATATAGCAAAGGGCGATCTTGGGCAAGGGGAAGACCAGAAGAGAGATGTCGCCCGGCGTGTCCGGAGAGGGGTTCGTCTCATCCCCTTTCAGGGCCTTGAGGAGGCGGCTGCGCCAGGCCGGAATCTCCGATGCCCGCGGGACAAGCGGCTGTTCGGTGTTCGCCGCAAACGCGCCCTGGTAAGGCATGCTGTCGGGGAGATCGCGGAATGCGATCAGCGGCTCCAGGCACACGGAATCCAACGTAGCGTTTGCCGCGTACAGGGATACCACAAGGCCCCGCGGGCCGGTTTCCTGCTCTCCACCCAGCAGAACGGCCTCGGGAGTGAGGGTGCAGGACGCCCCAAAGGCTGAAAACGTGAGACCCTCCGGGCCCTGCCGTGCGGGCAGGCACCCGGCCAGGGATTCAGAGCCCCCAGCAAATGCATTCCTGAGATTGTCACGAATCAATGCTTCATATTGGGACATACCAGCACCACTCTATTGGGGACGCCACAGAAAGCGGGGACGTGTTTCAGTTTATAAGTTTTAAGTAAAATTTATAAACTGAAACACGTCCCCAATCCGTCCCCTCTTTTCACCTTTGAAGATACCGCCACCGTAGGGTAGGATACTCTCATCGGAACGGCCTGGCCTCAGGAGCATGCGGAAAATCCGGCTCCAGAAGCCTTGAAACGTGCACCAGATCCACCTTGCTTGCATCCAGCGACGACACAAACGCCTTCACAGCCCTGCTCGTTTCCGGGTGGGGGTGGCCGATCCCGATGGCGTGTCCCCGGGTCAGGGCATGGCGCCGAAGCTGATCCAGGCGCTCGAGGATCGCGTGAACGTCCCTGCGGTTGTCCAGAAAAACATTCCTGGAGGCCGTGGGCATGTGGAGATTCTGCGCGGTTCGAAAGGCCGTGGATCGTCCCGATGTGAGGCTGTCTACGAAAAAGAGCCCTTTTTCATGGATCACGGGCAGAACCTGAGACATCTTCTCGGAAGAGGCTGTGAAGCGCGAGCCCATGTGATTGTTCACCCCAGCTACGAACGGGATCTCCTCAAGGTTCTCCTGCACCGTGGAGACGATTTTCTTCGGTTCGTCTCTTACGAACACGGCACCGGGCCCTGGATCCAGCGCGGCGTTGAACGGTTCCATGGGCTGGTGGAGCATGACCTGCCGACCCTGCTCGTGAATCTCGAAGGCCAGGCTTTTGGAAAAACGCAAGCGGGGAAGGACGGCGAACGTCATGGGAACGCCGATCTCCAGGAAGGCCCGCGCCCTGGACCGGCTGAAGCCGATGTCATCGATGATCAATGCGATGCGTGGCTTTGATTGTGCTCCGGGCCGGGCGCCGAAACCGGCCGCCCGCGCCGGTCCCGCCAACCCGAAAAGGCTCCAGAGCATCGCGAGGGTTCCTTGACGAATGAACTGCCTTCGATCCATGCGACTCCCCTGCTTTACCGTTCAGGTGGCCGGATTCATGAAAGGATAGATCCTTTGGTTTTGAAAGCAACATATACAACCTATAGCTGTAGGTGTCAAGAAAAAACACCATATATTGTGTTTTGCAGGGCCATTGTCGATTCCAATAAGCCGATATTTGACGGTCTCGCAAAAACCCGCTCGACCGCTGTTGGGCACCCTGTTAGTCATTGGAATTCCTAGGGGCAAATCTATAGGTCGCAGGCTTCATACGACCTCATCATTTTTCAATAAAAAAGGGGGCGAGGCATGGATGAGGTTTCTGGAAGCCGTCTGGAGCGGCTGCGTCGGAATGCGGAGGACATCTTCAAGGCGGGCGTCCGGCGTGTGGACCCTTACGACGCCGTGCGTCGGTTCCTTC
>JASFQI010000268.1:0-6900 GCA_050115555.1 Desulfobacteraceae bacterium | reverse complement strand
CTTGCTTCTTTCGGCTTATGGCGACCTTTCCTCCGAGGACCTGGCCGAGGTGATGGCCACAGGCTTTACCGCGGTCGAGGCGGCCGGCCGTTACGACCTGGAACAGGAGAGCAATGGGTAAGACCGTTGCCACAGACCGCGCCGTGAGCGGCATCCTCAAGCGGCCCTTTGCCGAGCAGGTGGCGTTTTTCCGGGGCAAGCTGGGCAACCTGATCCCCACGGAGAAATGGGACGACATCTGGCATAGCCAGCACGATCGGGGCTTCATGGTCGCCGGTGCGGCCAAGGCGGACCTCCTGGCCGACCTGGCGGATGCGGTGGATACGTTCATTGCGGAAGGCAAGAGCATTGACGATTTTCGAAAGGATTTCGATGCCACGGTGGAGCGCTACGGATGGGCCTACCGGGGAGAGCGCAACTGGCGAACCCGGGTGATCTACCAGACCAATATGGTGTCCAGCTACAGCGCCGGGCGGCTGGGGCAGCTTCGAGAGGGCGGGTTCGAGTACTGGATGTACAAGCACTCCGATAGCGTGCTCCATCCCAGGCCGCTCCACGTGAGCTGGGACGGGCTGACTCTCCCCGCAGACGACCCGTGGTGGCAGACGCATTACCCGCCCAACGGCTGGGGGTGCATGTGCCGGGTGATCGGCATTGCGGATGCGGCCGCGGCCGAACGTCTGGGCGGCCGGATGGGGCCGGCGCCGGACGATGGGATCGATCCCAAGACAGGAGTGCCGGCGGGCATTGACAAGGGATGGGACTACATGCCTGGCGAGACCTCGGACCTGGTGGCCGAGGTGCGACGAAAGGCCGCGGGGCTGCCGGCGCCCCTGGGCTCGGACCTGGAGGCAGATGTGGAGGGGACGACGTGATCGGCATCGAGCTTGACGACGCTGTCGTACAGAAGGCCTTGAACGATCTGGCCCGCCACAGCGGAGACCTGACGCGCGTAATGCGGGCCATCGGCGAGTACCTGGCCGAGACCACCAAGAGGCGCTTTGACACCGCGACAGCGCCCGACGGCACGCCCTGGCCCGCCAACCGGCCGTCCACCCTGGAGCGATATCTGGGGAGGTACAAGAGCTCCCATACCAAAAAGGGCCGGCTGAGCAAAACCGGCGCCCGCCGGGCAGCCGGCAAGAAGCCCCTGACCGGCGAGACGCGAAGCCTTGCCAACACCATTCACTACAGCGCCGGGCGGATGCAGGTGGCCATCGGGAGCCCGATGGTCTACTCGGCCGTACAGCAGCTCGGCGCAAAAAAGGGCTCTTTCGGCACGGTGACCGCCAGTGTGAAAGCCCACCTGCGGACCCTGGCATCCGGGAAAACGGCGAAAGTGAAGGCCCATACCCGCAAGCAGGTGCTGCCCTGGGGGGACATCCCGGCAAGGCCTTTCCTCGGGCTCGGTAAAAGCGACGTCGCGGCCGTGTTGGACATGGTGGAGCGGCACCTGTTGCACTTAACGGAGGGAGCATGATGTATCCGGTATCGGTATTGAAGGCGCCTGTGGCGGCGCCCGTGGATCCGCCCGAGTGGTGGCAGGTACTGCCGTATGGCGAGGTCTTCATCCTGGGGGAGGAAGAACCCCTGATCATGGACGATGACTCCGCGCCGCTCGTGCTTCGGTACTTTGCGAACCTGGGCCGGGACATGGTGATCGACTACGAACACCAGACCCTCAAGGACGTGCAGGCCCCGGCAGCCGGGTGGATCAAGGAAATGGACTGGAGGGGGCGGGACGGCTTGTGGGCCCGTACCGAGTGGACGGAGAAGGGAGCGGCCTATATCGCGGCCAGGGAGTACCGGTATTTCTCGCCGGTAATAGCGAGCCGCCATTCCGACCGGCGCATCGTGGCGGTTTTTAACGTGGCACTCACCAACGAGCCTTTGACACGCGGCATCGCGGCCATCGCGGCCAAGCTGGACATTCACCTTTTAGATCTCGGGAATGGAAAGGAGGAAAGGGAGATGGAGTTTTTGAAACGGCTGATCGCAAAGCTCGGCCTCGGGGCCGAGGCCACGGAGGACCAGGTCGTAGAGGCGGTGGAGGGCCTCGCGACCAAGAACACAGATCTCCAGAAGAAGCTCGACGAGGCCGGCAAGGGCGGCGGTACGGAGACGGTAGTTGCCTCCAAGAATGTCCTTTCGGCCCTGGCGCTTCCGGAGGATACGGCGGAGGAATCCGTCATTGTGGCCAAGATCAAGAGCCTGTCCGCCGGGGATACGGCGGCCGTTGATCTGGCCAGGCAGGTGGCGGACCTTTCCGGGAAAATCTCGGACATGGAAGCGGATAAGCTCACCCAGAGCGCGCTCAAGAACGGCCAGATCAGCCCGGCCGAGCTCGAGGCATGGGGGAACGACCTGGCGAAGACCGATCCGGAGAAGTTCAAGAAGATCGTGCTCTCCAGGAAACCGGGCAGCGTGATCCCGGTGGAGAAGACCCATACGGTCAAGGACCCCAAGCCGGGCGACACCCCGGATGAGGTGCAAGTCAATATCAACAAGATGATGGGCGTCAGCGAGGAGTCCTGGAAGAAGTACGGGCCGGTTAGCGAAGAGGACGCCTAGAGCCTGACTGGACCTGATCCGGAAGCTTCAAATCCATCAACGAGCATCGAACGGGAGGAAGCATCATGAGCGACAGAAAGACCCCATACCAGGACGGCATCATCATCCCGCTGGGCGTGGCTGCAAGCACTGAAATCGAGGCGGGCAAGATGTGCGCCCGGAACGCCGATGGCTATGCGGTGCCGGCATCGGATACGGCCGATCTGGTCGTGATGGGCCGTAGCGATGAGGCCGTGGACAACTCTTCGGGCGGCAACGGAGACAAGACCGTGAAGGTGCGCCGGAAAAAGGCGTTCAAGTTCGAGAACTCCGCCACCCACGCCGTGACCGTGGCCAATATCGGCGAGGACGTTTACGTGGAGGATGCGGAGACGGTCTCTACGGACGGCGGCGACAACAGCATCGTGGCCGGCAAGTGCCTCGGCGTGGATTCGGCGGACGGGCAGGTGTGGGTGGAGATCGACTAACGCCCGCCCCGGGCCCATGAGCACCCAACGCAATCAGGGGGCATGGGGCCGCCCCGGAAAGGCCCCGGACAAGGAGGACAGACCATGATCATCAACCAGGCAAACCTGGCCGGTATTTACAGGAGCTTTTCCACCATCTTCAACGAGGCGTTCGAAGGGGCCCCGTCCATGCAGGGCCAGGTGGCGATGGAGGCCCCGTCCACGGGCAAGAGCGTGGACTACAAGTGGCTCGGGGATTTTCCCATGATGAAGGAGTGGTTCGGTGACCGGGTCATCAAGGACCTCAGCGCGTTCCACTACGAGATCATCAATAAGCGCTACGAGGCCACCGTGGAGGTGGACCGGGACGACATCGAGGACGATCAGATCGGCGTTTACACGCCCATGCTCCAGGGCCTGGGCCAATCGGCCAAGCAGCACCCGGACATCCTGGTCTTTGCGCTGCTGAAGGCGGGGTTCGAAACGCCCTGCTACGACGGGCAGTACTTCTTCGACGACGACCACTCGGTAGGCGGCGAGAGCGTCTCCAACACCGGAGGCGGGTCGGGCAGCGGGTGGTACCTGATGGACCTCTCCCGCCCCCTCAAGCCCCTCATTCTCCAGCGCCGGAAGCAGCCCGAGCTGGTGGCCCAGGACCAGCCCAACGACGAGAACGTCTTCATGCGCGCCAAGTACCGCTACGGCGTGGATGACCGTAAGAACGTGGGTTTCGGGCTCTGGCAGCTCGCATACGGCTCCCAGGACACCCTCAACGCCACGAACTACGCGGCCGGCCGGACCGCCATGCAGGCCTTCAAGAACGATGAGGGTGTGCCCCTGGGCATCACGCCCACCCACCTGGTGGTGGCTCCCACCAATGAGAGCGCAGGCCGGAAGATCCTGAAGAACCAGTTTGGCGAGGCCGGCGCAAGCAACGAATGGTTCGGCACGGCCGAGCTGCTCGTGGTTCCGTGGTTGGCCTAATGAAATCCGCGCGGGGCGCGCAGATTTCATAGAACGCGGCTTCGCCGCTCCGAACAGACAGGAGGAAACAGCATGATCCGAATCACGTCGAAGCAGGATGGTTTTCGCCGGGCCGGCATGGCCCATCCGTCCGCGGGCAGGGACTACCCGGACGATTTTTTCAACAAGGCGCAGATGGAACGGCTGCGAAACGAGCCCATGCTGATCGTGCAGGAGGGCCTGCCCGATCCGGAGCCCGGGAAGGAGTCCGGCAAGGGAAAGAAGAAGGAGTAAGCCGTGGCCTACTCGACCCAGGACGACATCCTGGACCAGCTCGATGAAGCGGTGTTGATCCGACTCACGGACGACGAAGGCACAGGTTCGGTGAACACTGCGCGGGTGGACCAGGCGATCGCGGATGCGGACGCGGAGATCGACGGGTACCTGGGTGCACGGCACCCGGTGCCCCTCGAACCGGTCCCGGCGAATATCCACAAGTACTCGGTGGACATCGCCGTTTACAACCTCTTTTCGAGGAAAAGGGACACCGCGCCCGAGATCCGCAAGGAGCGGTACAAGGCGGCCATCCGGTACCTGGAGGGAGTGGCTGAGGGCAAGTGGACCCTCGGGAAGGACGATCCGGAGGGCACGCCCCAGCCCGCGGATCGGCCGGACATCCAAAGCGATCCGAGGATTTTCTCGCGCGACACCATGCGCGGGTTCTGAACGGAGATGGCAGGATGCACGAATTCGAAGAAACAGAAACCGCAGCACTCGCCGCGCTCGAACCTCTCAAGGCCCAGGGCCTCAAGACCTTGGAGATCCTGGCGGGGCAACTGGATGTGGACGAGCTGGAGGATATCACCCAGAACTTTCCCTTCATCTACATCAAGGCCGCGCCCCTCAGGTCCGAGACACAGAACCGCGTGGACCGCCTCGATGTGACCCTGCTGCTGTTTGTGGGGGACTGCAACGAGCGCGGCGGGAGCGCCCCCGTGCTTGGGGACGCCACAAGCCCGGGGGTGTACGCGCTGCTGGACGGGGCCCGGGAGTTGCTCCACCGCAAGCGGATTGCATCCGATTGGCAGCCGGCCGAACGCATGACAGAAGATTTCCTGGCCGGCAACCACAGCGCCGGGCTGTACGTGTATGTGGCGCAGTACCGGATGCGGAGGGGAGTTGCGAGGCGGTGAGAAGGCGAGAAAGGTTTCAGGTGGCAGGCCTGAACACTGACGCCTGGACACTCAAAAAAGGAGAGGACACATGGCATACGAAGAGGAAGGCTTTTTAGGCAGCGGCGATCTCAACATCGACGTCTATGGCAGCGACGGCAATCTGACCGGCGAACTGGACGTGGGTAATGCCTCGGCTTTCGCCATCAACGCGCCGAGCGTCGAGAAAAAGGAGCAAACCGGGTTCCGCCGGGAGAATTACGGCAAGACCATCGGCAGCACGATCGTCAAGATCAAGCAGGAACTCAAGATCACCCTGACCGATATCAACCGGAAAAACCTGGCCCTGGCCATGCTGGGGACCGACGCGGATTATACCCAGACCGCGGGCGACAACACCTCCAGCCCCGAGACCGTGACCGCCCACTTGGATAAGTGGACCAAGCTGAGCAATCGCAATCTGGATCCGGAAAACGCTCCCACTGTGAAGGACTCTACCGAGACCACCACGTATGTCGAGAACACGGACTACGAGGTGGACTATCAGGTAGGCCGGATCAAGGCGCTTTCAGGCGGCAGCATCTCGGACGAAGAGTCCCTGAAAGTCGGCTCCACCTGGTTGGCCATCACCGGCGGGTTCAAGGTGGACGGCCTGGAGCTCAATAAGATCGAGGCCTTTATCCGGCTGATCGGCAAGGACCAGGCCAACAACCGCGACTGCGAGGTGCTCGTGTACAAGGCCGAGCTCACGCCGGGCGGCGACCTCAACTGGCTGACCGACGATTATGCCACTCTGGAGCTTACGGGCGAGATCCTGGATACCGCGGACGGGGCGTGGGACGTGATCTTCTATTAAGCACGCGGCAACCGGTATGAGAAAGCAAAAGACCTTCGCGATCGGCGGCAAGCGTTTCACGGTCAGGGAGTTCCGGGTCCGGGACGTCCGCAGGCTCCTGGAGCCTGCGGAGGATCCCGGGCGTGCGATGGACTGGTTGCTGCCTTTGTCGGTGGGGGAGGATGCCCGCAAAATCGCAGGCCTGACCCGGATGGGCGTCCGGAAATTGTGGGCGGCCATCGAGGAGGTCAATGCAGCGTATTTCAACCCGCCTGAGGAGCGGCTCAAGCGCCGGAGCAGCGCTCAACAGAGCGGCGCACAGCCGCTCGGCCCGGATACCCTGGACCAATGTGCCTGCAAGCTCATCGAGCGAGGTCATGCGGGTGTTTGGGATTACGGCTGGGGCTTCTTTATGACGGCGCTTCGCGAGTCGGGAAGGCTCGAAAAGGAGCGCCTTCGGGGCATGGCCCTGGCGGTCAGGATGGGTCAGGCGAACAGGAAGGCGTGGAGATCCTTCTTCTCAGGTTGTTGACGGTGTTCATAATGCCGGCGGCGCCCGAGAGGATCAGGGTCAGGCCCACCAGAGACAGAAGAGCCGAGACGAACGACAGCCCGAGATCGAAGGGGATCAGGAACACAGGGATACCGAAAAAGATCTTGATGATGGACGAAAGCATAACCAACCTCCAGCAGCCTTTATAGGCTGGCACAAGCAGAGGGAGCATGCAAGGCAAAAACAAGGTAGAGATCCTGATCACGGCCACGGCCAAAGGAGTGAAGGCCACAACCCAAAAGGCCGGGAACGCCATTAAGGCGGGATACGACCGGGGACGCAAGGCGGTCCGGGCGTTCAACGATACCGTGGGGAACGGCCACAAGGCGGTGGGGCTCCTCTCGGGTAGTATCAAGAGCC
>JASFQI010000267.1:0-6911 GCA_050115555.1 Desulfobacteraceae bacterium | reverse complement strand
GGTCCCGTCAATGCTGAAATTGGGGCCCAGCTCCACGAAGCCCCCCACCCGATACTTCCGGTCGCTGATTTCAATGTCCTGTCCCAGCTCGATCTTCCCGAAGATGCGCCTGGACTTGACGTCGAACACCACGGTCCCCTGCTTTTTCAAGGCTGCCTTGACCTCGTCGTAATTGGGGAGACTCAAGGGATTCGTGTCGGGAGGAAACGCCATGACGAAGATCACCTTGGTCAAACCGGTCTGGGGATTCTTCATTCCCACCAACCCCTTGTACACAGGCACGACCTCTATGACCTCTTCAAACCCCATGGCCTGCATCATCCGGCTCCGGTCCATGGTCGCGTACTTGTTCAAATGAATGCTCCGGATGTCCATCATGACCAGGTCTGCATTGAAATAGGTCGCCAGCCTCGCCTGGCTGTCATTGATCCCGTTGAAAAAGCCCATCTCCATCAGCATGATCACCACTGTAAAGGCCATAGCGCTCAGGGACATGGCCAGGCGTGCCTTCTTGTGAAGAAGCATCTTTCGGGCGATGGAGATCTTGTGTGAGGAGGAGAACATCAGTAGAGCTCCGCAGGATCGGTTCGCCTGACTTTCTGCAACCCCAGAATACAGGAGATGATGCACATCAAAAGGCTCATGGAAAAAACGAACAGGGCCATGCCCGGCGTCAGATCCATGGGCATCTTGGAGAGGGCGTGGACGACCTTGAAAACGACATAGGCGAACCCGAGCGCCGGGAAGTAGCTCATCAATGCGTACAACAGGGCCTGCTTGACACCGATGCCGTAAATGAACCAGGACTTGAATCCCATGGCCTTGAGGGTGGCGAATTCGTTGAGTCGATTGGAAATATCCGTATTCAGGACCTGAAACAGGATGACGACGCCGACGATGAAGGCCACCACTACACCCGTCTGAAAAATCACCCCGACCGGTTTGACCGAGATGAAGTAGTCCTGTTCCTGCTGAATCATCTCGTCCTTTGTATAGACGAGAACGTCGTCCGGCAGAACCTGCTTCAGCTTCTCTTTGACGATGGTTGGATCGGCGCCCTCTTTGACCTGAAGAAAGCCGTAGTTGACTTCTTGGGGATCGCTTCCGGTGAGTCGAAAGAAGTTGTCGTTCCCCACGATGATACAGCCGTCGGAGAAGAGAGAGACCCCCAGCTTGAAATGCCCCTTGATGGTTACGGTCTTCTCGTTGACCTCCACCTCCCGCCCGATGCTCAGATCGCCGTACCCCGGATGGCTGTAAGTGTCCACCAGCACGGTGTTGTTCTTTTTGATCTCGTCCAGCCCGGCACGTATATCGGGATCGCTGACAAACGCCTCATCCAGGGTGATCCCGAAAACCATCAACTCGGACGTGAGCTCCGTATCCGGGTCTTCCCACCAGGCACTGGCGATATTCAAGTTCACCCAGGATTCGATTTCAGGGACAACGCGTGCCTGGGTGAGCCGCATCTTGTTGAAGTGGTCCGGGGCGCCGATAAACTTGTACCGCTCCGACAGGATTCCCAGGTCATAGTCGAATCGTTCAAACAGGGCTGCGGCGGCCGTCCTGGCTCCCTGCAGAAAACCGAGCTGCATGAAGACGAGCAGGACCGAAAAAGCGATCCCGCTCACGGCTGCGGCGGCCCGCTTCTTGTTTTGAAAGACGTTTTTTCGGGCAAGGGGAATGTTCATGCTATGACATTAGAACGCGATGGAAACATCGACCTCCAGGTTGATCAGCTTGGCTGCGATCTCAGGATCGTCCAATAGGATCTTGACATCGGCGGTCCGGTTCGAGGGGTTGATGATCCTGCCGATGGATTCCACCTCGCCGGTCATGGCATTCGGAAGGGCGTTGCCTGTGACCGTGGCTTTCACCCCGGGGGATATCTTCAAGAGATCCCCTTCAAAGACCTCCGCGATCACGTACATGTTCGCCAAATCGGCCATCCGAATAATCGGCCTGCCTCCGGTGGATTCTCCCACTCCCAGGAGGACCTCCAGGACGGTTCCATTCATGGGCGCCGTCAGAGTGGCACGCTCCAGCTTCTCTGTGGCCAGGTCCAACTGCTTCTGAGTGCGGTTCATGCTGATCTCACGGTTCATCCTCAAGCGCTCCAATTCCTGCTTGGCCAGGGCAACGCTGATTTCCCGATTCAGAATCAGGCGGCTCAGTTCCTGCCTGGCTGAATCCAGCTTGGCTCCGCTCACCTGGACGTGGTTTTCACGCTCATCCATCATCTGCTCCGAGATGGACTTCCCGTCGGCCTCCTGAAACCGCTTCAATCGCCTCAAGGCGAACTCGTGCTCCGACTGTGCGGCCGACACCTTTTCTCTCTGAATCGATATGGCCTTTGAGCCCAGCTCATCCGCTTCCCGGACCCTTGCCTCCTGGACGGCAATGGATTTGGCACCCAGCTCATCGGCCTCTTTTTCCGCGAGTCGAGCCAGGTCGGCTTCCAATTCATAGGTCTCCTTGCTCTTGAAGACCACCAGGGGCGCGCCCTGCTGGACGGGCTGGCCCTCCTTGACCTTGATCCCGGCAATGATATCGCCTGCCGGCCCAGCAAGGTCGACGATTCCCCCCTTCGGCTTGATGCGCCCCAGAGCGCCGACTTTCTCCTGGGCGATCGCGTTTCCCGTAAAAGCAACCCAAAGGATCAACCCCAAAAAAAAGACTTTGTTTTTCATTTTGCCTCTTCTTCCTTCCTGGTTGTTGGGTCTGGTAAAGGAACCGTCATCAGGCTGTTCATCCTGAACCGAAAGGTCTGCGCTTCGTCGGTCAGGAGGGTACCGGTGGCAAAGCGCAGGTCCGCCAGGGCCACTGCGTACTTCCGCATGGCCTCCACCTGCCTTGCCCTGGCCGTGTAATAGCGATCCTCCATATCGACCAGGTCGTTCAGCTCTGCCGCACCCTGCCGGACTTTGAAGTTTTCGTGGTCGGCCGCATCCCGATAGGCCTTGGCCGATTCCGTGGCCAGGCGGTACTCCTTGATGGCCGACCGCAGTCTTTCCACGGACACCAGGACGTCCGAAGCAATGCCGTTGGAAAGCTCCTCGGTTGTCAGCTTCGCCTCCCTCACCAGGGACCGCTGCCGCACGAACTCCCCCTTGGCCGCATTGTTTTCAATGGGAAACTCCAGGGTCAGGCCGCCGAAGACATTGGGGCCGGCATGATCATGATACACGGATCGATAATACCGGCTGGAATCGTCCCTCTCATTGAACCCCGACACTCCGACCCTGAAAGTGAAATCCAGCCTCGGCCGGATGTCGTCGCGAACCTTTTCCAGGAGGATCTCCTCGGTCTCCACATTGGTGAGGGTCGCCAGGTAGTCCCCCCGCTTCTGAAAAGCGACATCCACATACTGCCCGGTTCTCTCCTCGCCCAGCAGCTCGCTGTTGACCACGGGCGGGAACGTACCCTCGGGCAAAGGGGCCTCGGGCAGCTCCTTGGGCGTGTACCCCATGGCTACGCCCAGCTGCTGCTTCGCCTGGTATACCGAGGAACGGCTGTCCCGAATGTCCGCCTGGCGCTCGTAGAGCTTCGCCTCGGCCTGACGCTTTGCGGCCGGCTCCATCTCCCCCACACGAACCAGCTTGTCGACCAGGCTGTAGATCTCACCCGCCCGCCTTTCCGTGTCTTCCAGGATTTGAAACGTCTTCAGGGAGGCCAGGCAGTTCCAGTAGGATACAGATGTCATGAAAATGCGTTCGGAGATATTGTGCTTGGACAGCAGCTCCGTGGCGTCCAGGTTGGAGCTGGCCGCCATCTCCTCAGCGGCTGTGTGCGTTTTTCCCAGCCCGCGCATCAGGGGAATGACAAACTCGACGTCCAGGTCCGAGCGGCTCTGCGGCTGGATGTCCTGGCTGAAGTTCTCCACGTCCACGTTGGAGACGGAAGGGGAGAAGACAAGGCCTTGCCTGAACTGCTTCCTTACCCCAACGGAGTAGGTAGCCCTCTCTTCCCGCCAGCTGTCCGTGACCTCCCGAATCCCAAGGTCCGTCGCGAACCTGCCATCCGCCTCACCCGAATCATCGAAGTGCTGCCGCTCCTGTTCCCAGGATGCGGAGCCCAACCCGACCCAATCGAACTGCCCGGTGGCCGTCTGTAGAGCACCCTCGCTCTGGACCACCTGCTCTTCCTCGATTTTCACGCCCGGATTGGACTCGAGGGTTTTGAGAATGGCGTCGGAAAGAGAGATGGAGGGTTCCTCCGCCATCAGGGACGGGGGAAGAACCAGGTACAGAATGAACACTACCCAATAGACCGAAAAGAAAGGCCGTGGATGCATCACATGTCCCCTCGTGTCAAAAGGATCCTTTGCCTGCCTGGTTGTCACCGTCCATTGTCATCGAACGAATAACAACTATACTCAAACGCTGTGATTTTTTACCACTGAATCGGTCAGGGCCTCCGCCCGAGGGCAGACGTTCGGTGGTGTACGTTTACGATACGAAACGGAAAAAGGCTAAAGGATACGATTGCTGCCGGCAGTGGTTACGTGGATAAATTACGATACCGGAACCGTCCTCTAAATACCAGGGGGAATTACCCAAAAGACCCGCCGATGTCAAATATTTTAACCCCCTTCGGCGAGTCCGTGCGAAAGGGCTCATGTCTGCCCGGGCCCTGGGTTCACACGCCGATCCCGGGAACAGAGAGAGTTCGTTTCCCATTGCTTAAAACGAGGTTGCTCTACCCTTCCGCGCTATATCCAATGCTGATCGAGATACCAGGCTGCAGTCTTCTCCACGCCCTCCCGCAGAGAAACCTGGGGCTTCCACGAAAGGCGTTCCTCGATCCTGCGGTTGCTGCAAAGCCAGGACTCCTGCCTCATCTCCAGGACCTTGTCGCGACAGAAGATGGCCGGTTTTCCCCTCATCGTGGACAGGGCATCTGCAAAAAAGGCGGCCATCCCGGTCAACGACACGGGGAGCCGTAAGGTAAGGATCCGGTGCTTGGAGAGTGCGGTCTGTATGAGCCACGCCAACTCCAGCCAGGAAGCGGGTTCGTCACCGGTGACGAAAAAGGTCTCCCCCTTTGGCTTCCTTTCAAGCGCCGCGAGAATCGCGCCGACCAGATCGTCCACGTGAAGGAAAGACACCCGTTGTCGCCCATTCCCCGGAAGAAAAGCCACCCCCTTCCGAATCCCCTTGAACAGCAGGAAGACATCCTTTTCTCCAGGGCCGTACACCACGGAGGGCCGTAGGATGAGATATCTCCGGTCGTGCTCGCGACCCCAGGCCCTGATGATCCTCTCGGCCCGAAGCTTGCTCCAGCCATAGGCGTTCACAGGCGCAGGGCGAGCGGTTTCATCCAGTGGAACCCCTCCGGGAGACGGACCGACAGCAGCCTGGGAGCTGATGAAAAGGAACCGCTGGTGCCGTCCCGACAAGGAGAGGACTCGCTCGGTGAACGCCACGTTCGCCTGGTAAAACGCTCGCCGGCTCATGGCCTTGATTGCTGCGGCGCAGTGGATGACCGTATCGGCCTCTTCAAGTGCCTTGCGCAGCATGGGCACATCATCCGCCCCGGTGCCCACGAATACCCTCGCCCCCTGTCGTTGAAGTCTTCGAATGAGGGGGTTGGTCCTTCGAACATAGAGGTGCAAGGGATGGCCGGTCTGAATCAGGGCACGGGCAACATGGGACCCGATAAAACCTGTGGCCCCTGTGAGTGCGACCGTTTTCAATGCTCCCTCCTAAACGACGCCTTTCCCATCTCCGGGGCGCCGCCGATGACGTGGAATCGAATCTCCTGGCAGCAAGCTCGAGGAATGCGCGAGCGAAGCATTTTCAAATCGCTCTATAAACGTATCCCATGCGTGGATCTCATATCCATCCCAAAACAGGGGCCGCGTTCTCCCTGTTCCCATCGAAACCATCAAGTCTCCTCACGTTGAATCTCCCCGCTTTCCCGGTTCAGCGGGATGAGGAGTGCGCGTCATCCCTCGTCATGCCCGCGTGCAAAAGGCGATTCCTTCACGACAGTCCTGTCCCTTTTCCACCATGCCCCAATGAGGACGATCATCGGCAGCAACGTGAAAAACTCCACGAGCTCACGAGGGACCCATCCCCTGCCCGAGAAAAACAGGACCGCGCTCACAGCGCAGACCACACCCAGTTGAATCAGGGACCTTCCCGGAATGAATCTCACCTGTACCTGACAGTGGAATACGGTCAGGAAGGCCACAACGGCCTTGGTGCCTATGATGCTCCAGGCGGATCCTTCGAGCGGATTGCCGGGGATGAAGATCCGGCACAGGAGGACGTTCACGAACAGGACGACGCTGTAGTAGAGGAGGAGGCGTGTTTCCTGCCCCATGCTCATCATGAGAAAGGAGCATAAGTATTGAAAGAAGGTCAGAGCCACCGTGAGAGCGAGAAGCTTCTGAAGCCACATGGCATCCGGATACCTTGGCCCGTAGATCAGGGGAATGATGCGATCGCTCTCCATGTACAACAGCGTGGTTATCACGAGAGCCGCAACCGTCAACCAACGGAAAGCTTTTTTCGCAATCTCCACGGCCTCCTTCCGATCTAAAAGCCAAAGCCGGGCAAACACGGGATAGAGCACACTCTGAAGAAGCAGCTCCAGGACCATCAGGGAGATGCCGTCCACAAGCTCCCACGGGGCGCTGTACTGGCCCACCTCGCCCGATCCGCCATGGTGTTGCAGGAAAAAGATGTTGATCTTCGCCGTGGCCACGCTGAAGACATCGATCAGCCCGAAAACCAGGACCTGCGGCAGGATCAGGGTGATTCCCGCCAGGGACGCTCTCACGGGTCGAGGACGGTACCCCTTGCACACCCCATAGCCCGAAAAAAGCAGGAATACCGTTGTCTCGACGATTTTGAAAAAAGCGACGATCTCCGGTGAGAAACCCGCAAGGAGCATGACGATCCCGT
>JASFQI010000266.1:0-6938 GCA_050115555.1 Desulfobacteraceae bacterium | reverse complement strand
CTTGAGGAGATCACCTCGGGTATGAGTATGGTGGCCGAAGGGGTGAAGACGGCTCGTTCTGCGTACGATCTGGGTCGGAAGGTCGGCGTGGAACTTCCCATCACGGAGCAGGTGTTCCGTATTCTGTATGAAGGCAAGGAACCACGCGAGGCGGTCCGCGACCTGATGACCCGGGAACTCAAGGTGGAGCTTGAGCACTGAGGGGACCCACTCTCCCCTGTCGGTCCGAGATCTTTGGGGGAAAGAGGCGAAGAAAGCGCCGGGGCAGGGCGAACGCGGCGCGGTGGAGCGCCGGCGTGTAGTAGTCCATTTCGCCCAGGGCCTCCAAACGCTGAGGGTTCGGCGGTGCGCTCAGGGGATCCGGACCCAGCGAGCAAAAGGCGAACCCGATCACCCCGCTCGTGTATGTCGGGACCAGAGTCGTGTAGTACGCGGCCAGCGGGAAGATGTCCGGAACGAATCGAAACACATCCCGAATGAGGTCCTGAAAGAGGAAGCCTGACTCGCACTGGGTCACAGCCACACCCCCTGGGAGCAGGGCCCTGCGAAGGTCCCGGTAGAACGCCTCGTCAAAGAGCCCCAGCGCCGGTCCTACCGGATCCGAACTGTCGACCAGGATGACATCCCAGGACTCGGGATGCTCGCGTACAAAGCGTATGCCGTCTTCGATGTGAATCGAGGCACGGGGGTCTTCGAAGCTTCGGGCCATGGCGGGGAAGTACCGTCGGCTCGCCTCCATGACCTCGGCATCGATCTCGCACAGGTCGGCACGCGCCACGCCGGGATGGCGAAGGACTTCCCGAAGACTGCCACCGTCTCCTCCACCGATGATGAGCACACGGCGCGGATCCGGGTGGGTCAGGATCGGCACGTGCGCCATC
The DNA here is from genome assembly GCA_050115555.1 of Desulfobacteraceae bacterium. Lineage (GTDB taxonomy): Bacteria > Desulfobacterota > DSM-4660 > Desulfatiglandales > HGW-15 > JASFQI01. The sequence goes on along the minus strand of JASFQI010000266.1, from coordinate 6,057 downwards.
ATCTCGTGATAGCCCGTTTCGTCGAACTCCGTCAGCTGGATGTACCCGTCCAGGAAAAGAACGCGCCCCAGGGGACCGGCCTCGGCCACCACAAGGTTCTGGTAAGGCGTATCTTTCTCGAAAAGCACGCGGTCGATGCGAATCGCCAGCCCGTAGTACCCGCCTAGATCGGGCTCCTCCAGGAAAAGACGGCCCTCCCGGATGTCATGTCCCGCAGCAGGTGAATCCACGGTTTCTCCCTCGTTCAAAGGGTCCCGGATACGCGTGATCAGCGCAGCCCGCCTGGGCTGCCCATGAGAACGCGGCGGATCATGTCTCCGGCACGAGATGAAGAGCCGGTTCCGGCTTGTGTCGGATCATTTCGTCCGGGAGGTCGAGCATGCCCCGGGAGAGGAGCATCTTCTGGACGGTCTGCGCCTGAAGGCCCCGGCGTAACGTGTTCTCAGCGACATCCATATCGATCTGATCGCCGCAGGTAAAGATGTCCACGGCCGCGTACCCATACTCGGGCCAGGTGTGAATGGAGAAATGGGACTCAGAGATGATCACCACCCCGCTCACGCCCTGAGGCGCGAACTGGTGGAAGAAGGGCTGGATCATGGTGGCGCCGGACGCTTCCACCGCTTCGGTCATGACCCGTCGAACCGCATTGCGGTCGTCCAGCACGGCTTCCGGGCATCCTTCTAGCTCGAGAATCAGATGATATCCCAGCGATTTCATATCCGCCCTCCTCGATGTGCGTAGCTTCCGGTCTCCACCCGGGGCGGAAGCCCCGTAGAACACACCGTCGCTCGGCCCTGACCGCACGGAAAACGGCATGACATCGCATACATCCTCTGAGGATCGTCGAACCCGAGAGGATGTCCTGCTCCGCGATCTATGAACGTCCCGGTCCGGGTTTCCGCGGGCTACGGCACCCGTCGGAAAGCCGCGTCATGGCAAACCCCCATCAGCGGTGTGGGTCGTTAACCGTTCGGGATTCCTTGGCAAATGAATAAAAATCCACCCCAGAGAGAAAAATATAGGGAAAATATGGGGGCGTGTCAACCAAAGATCCGTTGAAGGGCGTGTGCTGCGGAGGGATCGGGGAGACGCGGCGTCACGTCCGGGGGCCTTGCAGGGAGGGGCTACCCGAACGTGGTTTCCACCCACGTTCGGATCTCGTCGCGCATCTCTCGCAGGGCCTCGAGGCGCGCCTCGCGTTCCTCGGGAAGGGTTTGCGGTTCAGGAAACGCCTTGTGGAAGGAGATCGAACCGTGCGCAAACAGCGGACACACTTTGATGGCCCGCTCACACAGGGTGACCACGAAATCCACCGGGGTGTCGGCGATGGAGCCGGCGCGCAGGCTCTGATGCGAGGAGAGGTCGATGCCGACCTCTTTCATGACCTCGACCGTCATGGGATCGATGGCCACCGGGTCTGTGCCGGCACTGGCCGCACGGTATCGATTCGAGGGAAGGGCGTTCAGGAAACCCTCGGCCATGGGGGATCGGACCGCGTTTCCCGATGAGATGAAGAGAACGGTGCGTCTCGTTTCCGAATGCGTCATAAAATGGGGTTTCCCCTCTTCAAAGTCGGAAGGCGGAACCTGCGTTCCGCGATCAGGGTGATTGCCAACGCGCGTTGTTTCGTCCCGCATGGGCCAAAGTGCGCATCCTTTACGGGGAAGGATCCGGAAGCCCGGTTCAGCCGCACCGGGAGAACCCGCAGAAGTGGCACGTCATACAGCCCTCTTCAAAACTGATGGTCTGCCCGCACTCCGGGCACGTCTCCCCGAGGAGGCTTTTGTGTGGCTTCTCAGAGGTGCGTTTTCCCTCGCTTCGAAGGTAGCGCTTCTCCAGGATGCGGCTGATGGCGTCCGGAATGGAAAGGACCAGGCCGTCTTTCTGAAAGACCGGGTGTTCTCCTCCGATCCCCCGGAGCTGCTCCACGACCGTTTCCACATTCACTCCGGAGCGAAAGGCAAGAGAGACGAGACGGCCGATGGCCTCGGTCTTGGCCGTGGTGGAGCGCCCCGATTTTCCAATGGTGGCGAACACCTCGAAGGGCTTGCCGTTCATCTCGGTCACGGTGACATACAGGTTTCCCATGCCGGTGACCATTTTGGTGGTAAATCCTTCCAGGGTCTCAGGGCGATCCTGAACGTCCGTAAGGGTCGAAGTCCCGGAGGTCTTCTCGGGTCGATGGTATATGAGCACCTGGTTTTCCTTGCTTCCGTCGCGATAGATGGTGACACCCTTGCAACCGAGCTCGAACGCCAGATCGTAAACCTTGCGCACATCCTCCACCGAGCTGTCCATGGGAAGGTTGACCGTCTTGGAGACGGCGTTGTCCGTGAATTTCTGAAAAGCGGCCTGCATGCGGATGTGCCAGTCCGGTGTCACGTCGTGCGCTGTGACAAAGACCTCCTTGACGTCCCGGGGAACTCCCTCGATATCCCGCACACTGCCGGTGGCGGAGATCTCGTCCATGATCTTTCGGCTGTAGAAACCCCGCTCCCGGGCGGCGCGCTCGAACAGGGGGTTGACCTCCAGCAGTTCATCGTTGTCCATGACGTGACGGACGAAGCTCAATGCGAACAGGGGCTCGATACCGCTCGAACACCCGGCAATGATGCTGAGAGTGCCGGTAGGGGCGATGGTGGTCGTGGTGGCGTTTCGAAGCCTTGCGTTTTCCATGTCCTTGAAAATGCTCTTTTCGAAGCTCTCGAACACACCGCGCTCCTCCGCGAGACTTCGAGACGCTGCGCGGGATTCCTCCTGAAAGAAGGACATGACCTCCTCAGCAAGCTCGAGGGCCGGCTCCGAGTTGTAAGCGATCCCCATCTGGAACAGCATGTCGGCGAAGCCCATGACACCCAGGCCCACCTTTCGGTTGCCCAGGACCCGCTGCTGGATCTCGGGCAGAGGATACTTGGACACATCGATGACGTTGTCCAGGAAACGGATCGCGAGCCAGATGGTCTTTCGGAGCCCGTCGTAGTCCACACAGGGGCGGCCGTCCTGTTCTGTCACGAACTTGGACAGGTTGACGGACCCCAGGTTGCATGCCTCCAAAGGCAGCAAGGGTTGCTCTCCGCACGGGTTCGTGCTCTCGATTTCTCCGAGAGCGGGTGTCGGGTTATCGCGGTTGATGCGGTCCAGGAAGATGACTCCCGGATCCCCGCTCTCCCAGGCATGCTCCACGAGCTCCTGATACACCTCGGCGGCGCGCAGGGATTTCGTGGACTTCAGCGTTCGGGGGTCTATCAGCTCGTAGGACCGGTTCTCGCGTACGGCCTCCATGAAGACATCCGTGACGCCGACGGAAATATTGAAATTGTTCAGCTCCTTGTGTTGTTTCTTGCAGCGAATGAACTCCAGGATGTCGGGGTGATCGACGCGAAGGATGGCCATGTTCGCCCCTCGTCGCGTCCCCCCCTGCTTGACCTGCTCCGTGGCCGTGTTAAAGATTTTCATGAACGAGACGGGTCCGGATGCGACGCCGCCGGTGGTCCCCACCCGGCTGTTCTTCGGCCTCAGCCGCGAGAAGCTGAAACCCGTTCCACCGCCCGATTTGTGAATCATGGCCGCGTTTTTCAGACTGTCGAAAATCCCCTCCATGCTGTCCTCTACAGGTAGCACGAAGCATGCGGCGAGTTGACCCAAACGGCGCCCGGCGTTCATGAGTGTCGGGGAGTTGGGGAGGAAGAGAAAGTCCGTCATCATGCGGTAGAAGCCCTCTTCCAGTTCATCGACGCGGTCCGCACCGCCATACTTCTTTTCCGCCCGTGCCACGTGATGAGCCACACGGCGAAACATCTGGGCCGGGGTTTCCAAAAGCCTTCCCTTGGCGTCCTTTTTCAGGTAACGCCGCTCCAGGACGGTTTTGGCATTGTCCGAGAGCGCAGGACCTTCGCGGACCAGGATGGAGCTGTCAAGCTTGATCGGGGACGCTTTCTGAAGGCCGAACTCCAGGAGTTTCGCTTCGATGATTTTTTCGAGAAGCGGGATGGTCAGGGTGTTGAGCTCCATCTTGCCGATCTCCTCGCGCAGGGCCTTGCTGATGCTCACGGCCTGGTCGTTGTTGATCGGCGTGCTTCTGGTGAGGAGCTCCGAGAATAGGTGATCATCCCAACGGTAGGCTGACAGGTCGAAGGTCCCCTCCTCGGTGACCAGGATTTTACATTCCCTCGGCATGTGCCCTCCTCCGTGGATGCGGCCTCTTGTGTGCAGGGATCTTCCTCAATCCTTCTCTCACGCAATCCTCACCCTTCTACGGGAGTGCAGGGAGATTCGATCGCATGAAAGCATATCTTGTTTTTCAGTCGGTGAAGGCCCTTTCCGCTGTGGGTTCTCGCTGCGCGGGATTCGGTCCCATACCGGCCATGTTGATAGTGTTTCATGATAAAGCTCTATATATAGTATTGTCAACAGGGTTTCCGATTCGGCGGGTGCCTTTCGCGCGGGGCCAAAAATTGGGGGTTTTACATTTTTGGGCGGGATGATATAGGTTTCCGATAGAACAAGTACGCAGAGTGCAGATGTGCAGGTGCGGTCGAAGGCCGGACACGGGCGTAAGCGCGTATACAGAAAACGGCTGCCTGGCGATTCGGGAGTGGAGAATAGACATGGCGACATTCGAGGTCACGTTCCTTCCCTTTGAGAAAACCGTAGAGGTCGAAGAGGGTACGACCCTGGCCGAAGCGGCGCAGCTGGTGGAGGTTTACATCAACAACCTGTGCGGCGGCGAGGGTGTTTGCGGGGAGTGCCGCGTGCGGGTGATCCAGGGGAATGCGGTACAGGACGAAAACGCCGAGGCGTTTTTTTCCAAGGAAGAGCTGGAAGAAGGCTACGTCCTGGCATGTCAGACCGAGGTGCACGATGCGTTGCGCGTCGAGGTACCAGCGGAGTCCATGCTCGAAGACGAGCAGATCATGACCGGAGAAGCGCGGGATGCCGTGGAGGAAGGCGAGGACGTGGTCGTCCGCCTGGAGACCGGCTTGACCGTCTACCCCTTCAAGCCGCTCGTTCGAAAGGTCTTCCTGGAGTTACCCGAGCCCACTCTGGAGGACAACATCACCGACATCGAGCGCGTGTCCCGGGAGCTTAGAAAGCGCATCGGATGGCATTCTTACGCGATCTCCTTCGAGTGTCTTCGAAACCTCTCCGACATGCTTAGAGAACACAACTGGTCGGTGACCGTCACCGTGGTGCGAGACAGCAAGGGATACCGAATCCAGAAGATCGAGCCGGAGGACACCACGGCGAGCCACTACGGTCTGGCCGTGGACGTGGGCACCACCACGGTGGTGGCTCAGCTCCTGGACCTTCGCACGGGCCGTGTCCTGTCCGTGGAAGGTATGCACAACATGCAGGCCCAGTACGGAGAGGACGTGATCTCCCGCATGATTTTCGCCTGCCGCAAGGGCGGGGAGGGGCTTGAACCCTTGCGGAAGGCGGTTGTCAAGAACATCAACAGCCTGATCGACACCCTGACGAAGAAGGAGAAAATTTCGCGGGAAGAGATCCTGGCCGTGGTGGCGGCAGGGAACACGACCATGAGTCATCTTCTGCTGGGGCTGACCCCCTGCTCCATTCGGCTCGAGCCGTACGTACCCACAGCTGACGTTTTTCCACAGATCCTGGCCTCGGAAATTGGCATTCAAATCCATCCTCGAGGCATCCTGGAGGTGCTGCCGAGTGTGGCCTCTTACGTGGGAGGAGACATCGTGGCGGGAGTGATCTCTTCGGGCCTTGCGGACCAGGAGAATGTCCAGGGACTCATGGACATCGGAACGAACGGGGAGATTGCCATCGGCAACAGCGAGTGGCTTGTCTGCTGTTCCGCCTCGGCTGGACCGTCCTTTGAGGGAGGCGGCACGCGATGCGGCATGCGTGCGACCCGGGGAGCCATTGAGGTGGTGGAAATCCGGGACGGAGAGGTCCACTACCAGACCATCGGCAATGCCGCCCCGAGGGGGATCTGCGGCTCCGGGCTCATCGACTGTATTTACGAACTGGTCAAGAACGGCATCATCGGCTACGAGGGCAAGTTCGACCGGAAACGGGAGGATT
>JASFQI010000265.1:0-6968 GCA_050115555.1 Desulfobacteraceae bacterium | reverse complement strand
ACCTCCACGGAGCGGGCGATCTCGAAGAAGCAGGTGAGCTTGAAGTTCTGAGTGATCTCGTGGGCCCCGTACTGGGCGACCATGGGAAGGAGAAAGTCCCCGCCCATGACCCGGCTCATCTTGTCCACGATGATGTCCTGTGCCACCACAATCCCGAAGTCCTTCAAAAAGGAGGTCAACCCCCCGTCCTGAAAGGGCTCGAGAAAAACGACCAGGCGGCCCCCCTGAATCAGGTAGCGCCGAAGGCTTTCCACCTCCTCCGGAAAGAGAGGCTTTTCCGGGGCTGCCAGCACCACCACGGTGGCGTCCCCGGGGATGTCGCGTTTCATGAGCAGGAGCTCCTCGAAACGGTAGTTCTCGTCGCTCAAGTCCTCCTGGAGCGCCGTGAGTGCCTCGGCCTCACTGCCTTGAAAGGCACGTTCCCCGTGCCCGGTCACCCAGTAACAGACCCGCTCTTCGCTTTTGGTAAGACGGATCAGAGCATTGGTGATGTGCTCCTCGTCTGCCATCTTTACCGTCTGGGTCCGCTCATACCCTTCGAGGATGAGCGTGTTCAAGCTGCGGATGTTGTAGCGCCTTGTGACGGCCGGGTTCCGTTCCGGATCGATGAGCTCGAAGGTGATGCCTGGGGCCTCGTAGTGATAGGCGCCCAGCAGCCGTTTCACCTCGTCCGCATCGGGGTGCCCCTCCCTGGAAAAGGCCTTGATGTGCACGGGTTCCGTGACGGTCTCGAGAACCTGCAGGGTCTTCTCCGACAGGGTGTGCTCCCCGGTGGCTGTCACATCCCATCGAAGGTAGTGGCGCTCCGAAAGAAGGGTAATCACCACAGCCAGGGCCAGGACCAGCAGGACGGCCGCCGTCAGGTTGGAGGAGCTTTTCAGGAAAGTACCGCGGAAATGGATGCCTCGCATGAATTCCCTCTTTGGTGATGTCCGTTGTCTAGCCTCGCCAGAACCTCGAGTTCAGGAACCGCAGGGTCAAGAAAAGCCAGAACAGGGTGAACAGAGCGTAGAAGACGATGTCACGGGTGTCGATCAGGCCCTGGGTGAAGCGATCCAGGTGATCGACGATGGACAGGTGCCCCAGAACGGCACCAAGAGTCGGCCCGGCCATGGACTGGGCCCATCCCAGCGCCCAGAACATCAGGAGGGCGCCGAAACTGATCACGGCCGCCACGATCTGGTTCTCCGTGACCGAAGACGTGAAGATGCCCAGTGAAATAAACGTGGCTGCCAGGAGCACCACACCCAGGTAACCAGCCCCCACGATCCCCCACTCCAGATCCACCATGGTCTCCAGAATGATCATGAAGGGGATCGTTCCTACCAGCATGAGGAGGACCAGGACCATTGTGGCTGCGAACTTTCCCGCGAGCACGGACACGTCCGAGACCGGGTAGGTGAACAGGAGCTCGATGGTCCCCGCCTTCTTCTCCTCTGCATAGAGTCGCATGGTCAGGAGCGGGAGCATAAGGAGAAGAATGATGGCCTGATCCCCGAAAAACGGCTTGATGACCATGTCCGTCAGGTTCAGGCTCTCGGAGAGAAAGGGGTTCTGGGCGGCCTGAAAACTGAGCAGGCTGAAGTAGGCCGTGGAGCTGTAAAAAAAGTACCCCGAGATCAGCAGGAAAATAAAGCATGCCGCATAGAAAATGGGCGACACAAAGGCGATGGTGATTTCCTTACGGAACACTCCTGCGATTCCCCTCATGACACATGTTCTCCTTCCTCGCCGGATTCCTCGGTCACCAGGTGCACAAAAACCTCTTCCAGGCTGAGCTCGATCGCCCGCATCTCCCGAAGCCCCCATCCGGATTCGACGATCATCCGGGCCATATGCGGTCTCAGGGCCGGATCGCCTTCGCTTTGAACCACCCACTCCCCGGACCGGCCTTCTACAGGCTGGACGTCGGAGACGCCTTTCATGTCGGCCAGGGCCCTTTGAACCTCCTCTTCGGGACCGTCCACGCACAGGTGGGTCCGAAACCCCTGCTGAATGTCCTGAGCCAGGTTCGCCGGGGTGTCTTCCTTGCGCACGCGGCCCTTGTGCAGGATGATCACCCGCTCGCAGAGCTGACTGACCTCAGGGAGGATGTGCGTGCTCAAGAGCACCGTTCGCTCACCGCCGAGCTCTAGAATGAGGTTCCGGACCTCGATGATCTGTGCCGGATCCAGGCCCGTGGTGGGCTCGTCCAGGATGAGAAGGGGGGGGTCCTTGAGCAGGGCCTGGGCTAGGCCCACGCGCTGTTTGAGCCCCTTGGACAGGTGCTTGATCAGGCGCTTTCTGTGCTCTTGAAGTCCACAGGCCTCGATGACTCGATCGGTTTCCCGATGCAGCATGGCACCGCTCACCCCCTTGATGGTGCCCGCGAACCCTAAAAAGGCCTGAACCGAGAGGTCCGCGTAAAGCGGCACGTTCTCCGGAAGGAAGCCGAGTCTTTTCCGGACCTCCAGGGCCTGGGTTCTACAATCGAGGCCGTCCACGGTCACACGACCCGCTGTAGGCTGCATGTAGCATGTGAGGATGCGAAGGATCGTGGTCTTACCGGCCCCGTTCGGGCCGAGAAGCCCTACGATCTTGCCCCGCTCAATGTCCAGGGAGATATCCTGAATGGCCGGTTTCAACCCGTAGTACTTGGTCAGCTCTTCAATATGGATCATGGCTCGACTCGTTCTCCTTGGTTGTCTTCATCTGCTCCGTCCACCCCCCGCCGGAACAAGGCGCAAGGCTCCCCCCTTGGAACGATGGCCTCGACGGCCGCCCTCCCGTTGGGACCGCTCAAATCGCAATGAGTTCGTACTCTCGACTTCCGAGACCGAGTTCCTCCGCATGGGCCAGCTGGACGGACCCGTCGACCTTTGGGTAGACGGCTCGAAACTTGTCCTCCCCCGGCATCTTGCCGGTCTTCAGGCAGGAGTGCTCGAGTCCCGACTGGCGGTTGATCATGTCCACAGAGGCCTGATCAATGGCGACGGGGTCCCTGGAAGCCATGATGCCCAGGTCCTGCACAATGGGCGCGTCACTGTAACCCACGCAGTCGCAGGCCGGGGAAATCTGGGTGAGAAAGTTAACGAACGCGACGCGCCCGGCCTTGTTTTTCAGAACAGCCAGGGCATACTCGGCCATCTTTTTCTGGAACCGGGGGACATCCGCGTTCCAGCGAATCTGGATCGCCTCGTTGGGGCAGATCAGGACACACTCCCCACATCCCACGCACCGCTCGGCATCGATTCGGGCCTTGCCGTCCTCCAGGGAAATGGCCTCCTGAGAGCAGTGTTCCGCGCATTCCCCGCAACCCTCGCATTTCTTCCTCTTGACCTTGGGGGACAGGTCGGCGTGCTGGGCCATCTTCCCCTTTCGGGAAGCGCACCCCATGGCCAGGTTCTTGATCGTGCCCCCGAAACCCGAGAGCTCGTGCCCCTTGAAGTGAACAATACTGAGGAGGGCGTCGGATTCGTAGATCTCTTTTCCGATATAAGCGGTTTGAATCGTCTCCTGACGGATTTCCACCTCGACCGAAGAGGCGCCTCTCATGCCGTCTGCAATGATGATCGGGGCGTTGACCACAGAATAGGCAAAGCCGTTCTCCACCGCGGTTGTCAGGTGGGAGACGCTGTCTCCGCGGGACCCGGTGTAAAGGGTGTTCGTGTCAGTCAGAAACGGGCGCCCGCCGAGAGAACGAACAACCTCCACGATGCGCCGAACCAGGACCGGCCGCAGAAAGGCCGTGCCCCCTTTTTCTCCGAAGTGGAGCTTGACGGCGGTGAGGCCACGCGGAGGAACCACTGTTTCGAGCTCCAAGCGACCCAGAAGGCGCTCGATTTTCTCGAGCAGGTTCTCCTTTGCTGAGGCGCGCATGTCTGTGAAGTAGACGGGACTCGGGCTCATGACACGATCCTCTTTGAGAGATTCCATTTCGAGGTGCAGGCGTGCTACCTCCCCGCACTTCGGGGGATGAGTGTAATGGTTCAAAAGGACCCTGTCAACACAGCGATCCGGAGGCGAATCCTTCAATCAGTTTCCGACCGGACATTTCACGTGTCAAAATGACCGGACATCTTGACGTGCTGACGATACTCAGCGATCCGGATGGTACCGACTTTCGAGCGGATCCCGAAACGAGTTGCATCGAACCCTTTTCAAGAACACCCAAAACGGACGAACGGGTTGCGTAAAGCGGCTCTCCGCCTTCCAGTCTCCCCTTTTTCCGTTGACAAACAAACGATGATTGGATTATCTACGTAAAAACGGGTTCGCAATGGCTTATTTGGAGTCTTGCGTGACCCGGATGCCAAAATGCTCTCCTTCATTTCAAGCGGAAGATGACGTGATGAAACGGTTCCATGCAAGACCTTTCCCCCTCGTGGTCGCCATCACCCTGCTGACCGGCGTGCTTCTCTTCGCCCCCCAAGGGGAGTCCCGGGCTCAGGAGGCGAAAAAAATACTGAGCATTGAAGCCTATGACATGCTCAACACCTTACCGGACACCTACATGATCGACATCAGAACCCGTGCCGAATATCAGTTCGTAGGGCATCCTGTCATGGCCTACCTTTTTCCTTACCGGTTCCTCACCGCCGAATTCGGAAAGGAAAACGAGGAGTTCACCTATCGGCTCACACCGAAAAATGACGCGTTTGTCGATGAGATCAGCAAGGTGTTCAAGAAAGCCGACAACCTCTTGATCATCGGGAGGGACGGGAAGCGAAGCGCCGAGGCCGCCAAGGCGCTCATTGATGCGGGTTTTCAAAAAGTCTTTGACGTGCAGGACGGTTTCGAGGGCCCGGAGTTCCCGCAGTTCGAGGACAGCAACCGGCACAAGTTCTACCGGCAGCTCGCCAAGCGAAACAAGGTCCACGGGTATAAGCACCGGCGCCATTACGGATGGCAGTGGTGGGGGCTTCCCTGGACGTACGAAATCGACCCCAAGTACGTGTACCCGCCGGACCGCGCGCCGGTCAAAGTGAAATAAGATGGAGTCGTAAAAAGCAGTAAGCAGGAGATTTGCCCCTAGCGATTCCAAGCTCTTACAACGTAGCCAACGGCGGGCGAGCGGGTCTTTGCGAGACCGTCAAATATGGAAAAGGCTGCTTCCGATCCCCAAGGGGTCATTTCCTTTTCCTGTGTTCCTATTCTTTCATCTTCCTCACTTCTTTTCTTCCAGCCCTTGAAGGAACCCGGCCATACAAAGGCCGATCAGGGTCTTTCCATCCAGGATCCGACCTCCGCGGATTTCCTCCAGGAGGTCCCGGAGAGGAACGATGTCCACGGAGCGGATCTCGCGTTCATCCGTCCGATCCGACTGCCTCTGTACATCGGGAGCCGCAAAGATATGAATCCGCTCGTTGGAGTAACCGATCGCCGGGGCATACGTATAGAGGAGATCGAGTCGCGGGGCGAAAAAACCCGTCTCTTCCATCAGCTCCCGCCGGGCACATCCCTCCGGACCTTCCCCGGGATCCACCTTGCCCGCGGGAATTTCCAGGGTTTCCATCCCCAGGGCGTATCGATACTGGCGAACCATCACGATGCCCTGATTGGGCAAAAAAGGAACCACCGCCGACGCCTCAGGATGATCGATGCGGATCCGTTTGCCGGGTTCGCCGTTCTGCAGGACCACCTCGTCCAAGTAGGCGGAGAAGCTAGGGGTGGCCAGACTGCCCAGCGTTCTCACTCTCGTTTCCATACGTGCACATCACCTGTTGTCCGGTAATTCTCTCCACTTCCTCGATCATCTCGTCGCACGGGAACACCCGGTAATGCTCGTGGGCGACGATGAGGAAGACCTTTCCATTGCCCGAATCCACCCGAAAGCGCACTGCGCACTCTCCCGGGTAGCGATAAAAGACATCCCGCAAGGCCTCCAGCGCGTCCCGGTCGACGCGATTCCCCGTGAGACCCACCTGGACCGCCCGAATGGTTTGCTGGCGAATCGTTTCAAGGGAAGTCACTTCCTGTGCCAGGACCTTGACTGCGTTCTCGTTCACCTCGGCCGTGCCGGTGACCATCACGGGGATATCCCCGGCAAGCAAGGACGCGCATGTCCCGAAGACATCCGGAAAAACGACCACCGACGTGGAACCGGTGTGATCCTCCAGTGTCAACGTGGCCATCTTGTCACCCCGTTTCGTCCTCTTGATCTTGAGATTCTCCACGACTCCGGCCACCTTTACAGAAGCCCTGTCTTCCAGACCGGGAAGATCCTGGATGGTGCATGTCGTAAACCTGCCTACTTCTCGCGTGTACCCTTCCAGCGGGTGACCCGTGATGTAAAACCCCAGGGCCTCCTTCTCCCGGCGCAGGCGATCCCGCTCGTCCCACTCGGGCTGGACATCGAGCTCAGGGGCGCCGAAATCCCCATCCTCCCCATCCCCCAGGGCGGCGAAGATCGTGAGCTGATTTTCGTCCCGGGTGCTTCCACAGCTCCGCATCACCTCATCCAGGGAGGCGAAAAGGGTGGCCCGGTGATGGCCGGTGAAGTCGAACGCACCACACTGGATCAGGCCCTCGAGGACGCGCCGGTTCACGCGGCTTCCGTCCACACGGCGGCAGAAGTCCCGAAGGTCGAGATAGGGTCCGTTCTCCTTTCGCTCCTCAATGAGGGATTCCACGGCCTTGAGCCCCACGTTTTTCACCGCCGCCAGGCCGAACCGAATGCTTCCCTCCACCACAGTGAAGTCCGCCTCGCTCTCGTCCAGGTCCGGAGGGAGAATCGGGATCCCCATAGCACGGCACTCGGCGATGTTCTTGATGGTCTTGTCCTGGTTGCCCATGTCCTGGGTAAGCAGGGCCGCCATGAACGGGACCGGGTGGTGGGCCTTGAGAAAGGCGGTCTGGTATGCGATCCGCGCATAGGCCGCGGAGTGGGACTTGTTGAACCCGTACCCCCCGAACTTGTCAATGAGACCGAAAATCGTCTCGGCCGTGTCCCGTGGGATACCGTTCTTTTCAGCTCCGGCCAGGAACCG
>JASFQI010000264.1:0-6980 GCA_050115555.1 Desulfobacteraceae bacterium | reverse complement strand
TGAAGGCCTGGCCCAGGGCCCCGTCAAGATCGGCCTGCATGAGCCGTTCCTTGCCCTGCTGTAGGGGGAAGTCGTCCCCTTCGGGATTGCCGATAGCTTCTTCCGTGCTCAGTGGCCGGGCCTCGACGCGGACCCGCTTGTTCATCAGGCCCTGCGCCGAAAGAATCGGCCTTACCTTCTGTTTGATCTCGTCAAAAAGCGGCTTCATGCCTCCATCCTTTCCTTTACAAATGGGCTTGCCTCGTCCTGCAGCCAGCGGCGCCAGGCCTTGGCAGTGGCTCGCTTGAAGCCCGTGCTCAGCCGGCGATGGGGATCCGTTTCCTGCTCCAGCCGGGCGTTCATGCGATTCAGGGCCTGCTCCATTACCTCGTCCTGGTCCCGTAACAGGCGGGACCCATCCAACCCGAGCTTGCGGATAAAGAACAGCTTGGCCAGGAACTCCACCCGCAGGTCGCGTACGTGCCGGACCGGTGTATGGACCCAGGCGAGGAAGGCAATGCGTCCTCCGCTGGTGACCTCGAACACACGCTTGGCCGGCCGGGAGGCCTGGGACTCCAGGCTGGATTCCACGTATCCGAGCTCCTCCAGCCGTTTGAGCTGGGCGTAGAGCTGGCTCGTGGGGATGGTCCACGTGGCGCCCAGGCCTTCTTTCAGATAGGACCGAATCTCGTATCCGTGACAGGGGCCGGTCATCAGGGCCCCGAGCAGGGCGTACTCAGCTGCGGGCTGGTTTTTCATCAGACCTCTTCTCCAAATGTTTCCAGCCATAGATATTCCATTTTGGAATATTCTGTCAAGGAATAAACAGAGGGTGTGCGTGGACCGTTGAACGTGGGGGTGAATGGATGGGTGAAGGCTATGGTGGGTACGTCTGCAGACGCGTTCGACGTCGCTTCGCTCGGACAGGGAAGGGACTAAAAGCCCGGACAGGGGATGTATCCTGTCCGGGGCTTCAGGCTCCGACGGAAGTCTCGGTGGTTTAGAGGGCCAGGGCGTCCGCCACCATAGAGCTCAGAAAGCGCACCTCCACGCCCATGTCATAGTACTCATTCAGGTCGCTCAGCTGGGAGTGGCAGTTCTCGCAGGCGGTCGCCAGGACCGTGGCGCCGGTCTCCCGAACCTGATATGCCTTGACCCGGGACGATTTCATGCGAAAATCGTGGGTTTCGTCACCCAGAGCCACCAGCCCCCCGCCACCCCCGCAGCACCAATTGTACCGTGCATCCTTGGTCATGTCTCGAAAGTCGTCGGTCAGGTGGGACAGGATATAGCGGGGCTCGTCGATAACCCCGGCGTTCCGGGCGATCTGACAAGGGTCGTGGTAGGTGACCAGCCCCTGGATCTTGCCTTTGTCGAGCGTGATTCTCCCCTCCCGGAGGTAGCGTGCATGGACCTCGGTGAGGGAGGAGACCTTGAAGGGCTGATCGCCCGAGAGCTGCTTCATGACACGGAAGGCGGTGCCGCACTCGCAGATACAGACCTCCTTCACCCGGAGACGTCTGGCCTCGTCCACGATCCGGTCCATGATGAGCTTGGTCTTGGAGGGGTCGCCTACAAAGGCCCCGAAGTTTACGGCTTCGAAGAAGCTCAGGGTCCAGTTCTCGCCGGCCGCATTGAAAACCGCGGCCGCGGGCACAATGGAGTGGGCCCCGGCCAGGGCTACGTAAAGGAGATCCGCCCCCTCCTTGTCCACGGGGATGGGTGTGGCACCCGCCTCGGACTTCCACTTTTCAACCATGTCCTTTTCCAGGTTCCGGATGCCTTCCAGGAAGCTCTCCTTGAAGGAGTCGAGGGCGTCTCCCTTTGCAACGGACATGTCCGCAAGCATGGTGAGGACGTCGGGTTCGGCGCCCGCCCCTACCAGGAGGAGCTTGGCCACGGACATGATCAACTGGGTGTCGATGCCGTGTGGACAGTAGACCATGCAGCGCCGGCAGCCGGTGCAGGAGTAAGCCGCGTCGTAGAGTTCTTGGAGACTCTTGTCGTTGATTTCTTTGCTCTCGCCCATCCAAGGCAGGGCCTTGCCTTGACCCTTGAAGTATCTCTTATAAATCCGCCGGACGATCTCCGCCCGGTAGGCCGCGATATAATTCACACCCCCCATTGAGGCGTAGACGTGGCACGCCTCGGTGCACACACCGCACCGGGAGCACGTCTCCAGGTAGAGCTTCATGGCGTGGGAGAGTTTTGTCTCAAAGAGCTTGAGCAGATCGTTGCGAGTTTTCTCGTCCATGGTTACCCTCTCCTTAATTTGTTCATGGCGAGTGAAAAGAAGCTGTGCATGATCTTGGTGAACGGAAAGACCATGAGAAAGAGGTTCGCAAAGAAGATGTGCACTACGAGCATGAAGGCATGGCCGCCGTAACTCACGAAGGAGATGTCCGGCTTGAAGTGCACGAGGCTCAGCAGATAATCCCTGTAGTCCCCAACCATCAGGCCGTCGTAATCGTACCAGCGGCGGGCCCAGTCCATCTCGCTACCGAAGAGCACGGTCAGAAAGAGGAGGATTAAGAGGTAATAGTCCTCAGGCACGGAGAGCTCCCGGTAAGGCGAGTGAAAGCGGCGGAACAGGAAAAAGAGCAGGACCACGGAGAGTGTCAGGCCCACGAACCCTTTGCCGATGAATACCTCGTGCTCAATCACCTGGAACAGGGGAATCTCGGCGAAGAGCTCGATGTGACCCAGAATTACCAGGAGAAATGCGAGGTGAAAGACCATCAGAAAGACCCAGTGAACCGGGTTGTGCCTGCGGACGGTGGGAAGCAGCAGGGTGTCGTGGAGCGCCCAGAGCCAACGGGGCTTCCGCTCGGGAAAGACCTGAAGAGTAGAGGGATGCTTGGGACTTCGAAAGGTGCGAATCAGTTTATAGATGGTCCCCAGAATGAAGATGCCGAAGGCCGCGTACACCATTGGAACAAGGACGATGTAGTAGAGGGTTTCCACAAAAAGCCTCCATTGCTGAAAGGTCGTTCCAGCGGGTGCGCCCCTTCAGGGCACACCCGCTCCAATCGCGTCCGATTCGCCGTTTAGGCGTTACGCTTGATGAAGAAACGGATCTCTCCGTCCCCCTGCTCGGTCTTGACGATCTCGTTGCCGCTGCTCTTGGCCCAGGACGGAAAGTCCGAGAGAGACCCAGGATCCGTAGTAACGGCCTCGAGCACCTCGCCAATTCCCACGTCCTTGATCCCCTTGCTCACCTTGACCACGGGCATGGGGCAGGCAAGGCCCTTGAGATCCAACGTCTTGGCTGTGGTGATGTTCTCGCTCATTGTTTGCCTCCTTTTATCCGTATGTTATGTTGATTAGATGAACAGTTGCACACGGCTGTCCTTGGCCTCTTCCAGGAACTTGGCCACACCGCAGAAGGTGAGATCGGGGTAGTCGATCATCTCCTCCCGCTTGAAGCCCATGAGGTCCATGGACATCTCGCACACGTACATCTTCACGCCCAGTTCGGCGGCCAGCTCAATCATTTCTTCGATAGAGGCCACGTTCTTCTTGCTCATGAGGCTTTTCATCATGGCGGTTCCCATGCCGCCCATGTTCATCTTGCTGAGCTTCACCGAGCACGCCCCTTTTGGTAGCATGGTGCCGAACATCTTGCCCATGATGTCCTTCCCGCCAATGCTCTTGTTCTTGTCGCGCAGCACCGGCGTTCCCCAGAAGGTGAAGAACATAACCACCTCCATGCCCATGGCCACGGCCCCGGTCCCGATCACCAGAGAGGCCAGTACCTTGTCCATGTCGCCGCTGAAGACCACCATGGAGAGCTTGTTGGCAGGCTGGTTGTCGGTCAGTGCATCCAGCTGGCCCTTGAGCTCCGCCACCTGGGCCTCGATCCGTTCTAAGGACCTGGCATCGGTGTGGATGGTTTCCTGCTGTACGGCTTGTTCCATGACCATTCCCTCCTTATCGTTCACACTATGAACTATTTAATGTAAAAATTCCCCCGCTCTGTGCCATCTCAAACCGGGGTTCGCCTACACGAGAGTTTCTTTGACGGATTCCATGGAGGATCGCAAAATCTCCAGGCTGGAAAGGACCTCCTTCCTTTGCCCAACGTCCATGTTGAGCAACACGTTTCTGTGGGCCTCTTGATAAAAGGCCTCCAGGTCTCGGTTTTTACCGCGCCCTTTGGCCGTCAGATTGATCAACTTCACCCGTGCGTCCCTTGGATCGTCGTTTCGCTCCACGAGTCCCTTTTGAATCATACCGTCTACAATCTTGGTCACACGGCTTTTGGCTACCTCAAGCCGTTCAGCAATACCCTTGACCGTGAGATAGCGCTCCCCCTCAAAGAGCAAAAGGACCTTTACTTCGGCGAGGGTGAGCTCAAACCTTTTGGATTCATAGAGCTTTCGGTCTTCGCAGCAGGAAATGATTTCAGCAATAAGGTGCCTTAGCCTCGAGGTCTGGTATCCGAGCAGCGTATCGTTCTCCATGGTTTCCCCGTCGAACGTTCATATTGTTAACAAATATAGCGTCCGATCCGTGGAATGTCAAGGGAAAGCTGGAGAAAAGGAGAGTCCCAAAATCGATGAGGGAGGCGTCGGGAGGGAAAGATCCGTTTTTCAGAAAAAAAAGGGGTCCTTACCCCATACGGTCCCTGTTCCAGGCATGGTAGGATAAGGGCCGACATGATGTATGCGCTCGGAAACCGAGCCAGAGAAGGATATTTCATCAGCCATCGTATGAAGGATGGGGAACACTGGCGGGAAGAATGCCGAAAAACGGACGAGATGGCTGTAGCCTGAGATGAACCCGGAAAATTGTTCGTGCGCTTTTTGCCCTTCGTGGTAAAAACGGGATCCAGAACAGGGTTTTGATGGACAGTTTCGTAAATCGCCTGCTTTGAGGAGCTATCATGGTCGGGCGCTCGAGGATTCCCCGAGCAGGAAAGGGCGCGCATGGATAAGAATGACACGCTCACGGCCTTGGAAGGCGTGGCCGTGGGGAGCTTCAGCGACTCGGAGCACCTCACCGGCTGCACCGTGATCCGGTTTCCGCGGGAAGGGGTCGTGGCCGGAGTGGACGTGCGGGGCTCGGCGCCCGGAACGCGGGAGACGGACCTCCTGAACCCTGTGAACCTCGTGGAGAGGGTGCACGCCCTGGTGCTCTCCGGGGGGAGTGGTTACGGCCTGGACGCGGCAGGGGGCGTGGTCCAGCGTCTCGAGGAGGAAGGGATCGGGCTGGTCACAGGCGGCGGCGTTCTTGTCCCTATCGTACCGGCCGCCGTGCTTTACGATCTCACCGCAGGGAGTTCGTTGGTCCGTCCCGGCCGGACCCAGGGGTACGAGGCCTGCAGGAATGCGCGGATCGATCCTGTGGCCCAGGGGAATGCAGGCGCAGGGACCGGGGCTACCGTCGGCAAAGTCATGGGCATGGATCGGGCCATGAAAGGAGGACTGGGCTCCTCGGTCCGCGAGCTTGCGGGAGGAGCTCTTGTGGCCTCGCTCGTCGCGGTCAATGCCCTGGGGGACGTGGTGGATCCACGAAGCGGGAGGATATTGGCCGGGACCCGTGGAGATCGCAAAGGCGAGTTTCTGGACTCCACACGCGTTTTGCTGGAGCGCTCCGAATGGACGCTTTTTGCAGGTACGAGCACCACCCTGGCTGTCGTGGCCTTCAACGTGCCTTTCAATAAGACCCAGCTCACCAAGATCGCCCGAATGGCCCATGACGGTTTGGCGCGTGCCATTCGTCCGGTCCATACCATGGTGGATGGCGACACCGTATTCGCGGTTTCCGTGCCACAGGAAAACAACACACCTTCCCTGGATGTCACGATTGCAGGGACTGCTGCGGCAGAGGTCCTCTCCGAAGCCGTGGTGCGCGGTGTGACCTCGGCCGGGAGCCTGGGCGGATTTCCCTGCCGGACCGATTGGAAGGAGGAATGACATGAAAAACGGAACAGGCGTGGTGGCGGCTCTTCTGGTCGGCCTGGGCCTTGCCCTGGGCGGGTGGTTCATCGGGGACGGCTTTCTCAAGGGGCGGGCAGCGGACCGGTATGTGACGGTCAAGGGGGTCTCGGAGCGGGTCGTCACTGCGGACGTGGCATTATGGCCATTGAGGTTCGTCTCTACGGATGACGACCTGAACCGGGCCCAGGAAGAGATCAAGAAGAGCCATGAACGGATCCTGGCTTTTCTTCAGCGGCACGGCATCGATGCGGCCGATGCGGAGGTCCAGCGCCTGGATGTAACGGATCGCCTGGCGGATCCTTACAGGAGCGGGTCCATGAAGAGCCGCTACATCATCTCGCAGACCGTGATGGTGCGTTCAAGCGAGCCCGAGACCATTGCTCAGGCCAGCCAGGCGGTGGGAGAGCTGGTCGATGCCGGGGTGGTGCTCTCCTCGAACCGAGGGCCTTACAGCGGCCCGACCTTTCTCTTCACACGCCTGAGCGAGCTCAAGCCGGACATGATCGCCGAGGCCACGGCCAAGGCGCGGCGGGGGGCCGAGCAGTTCGCTCAGGACTCGGGAAGCCGTATCGGCGGCATCCGACGGGCCAACCAGGGGGTTTTCGTCATCCAGCCCCGGGACAAGGCTCCCGGGATCACGGAGGGAAGCCAGCTCCACAAGAAGGTCCGCGTCGTGTCCACCGTGGCGTATTACCTCAAGGACTGAAAGGCCGGGGATTTGGGTCGTTCAACCCAATGAGATATGGAAACCGGCCTGTTTCACTGCGATTGAATCTCCCCGCAGCAAGCTTGAGGAATGCACGAGCGAAGCATATTCAAGGAGACAGTCAATCATGGGAAAGACACGCATTCACGAGAAGGTATTTGAGGGGTTCCCCGACTTTCGCAGAGGCATCGTGGTGGCGCGGGATCTGAAAAACCGGGATCCCTCCCCGGAACTGGAGGTCCTGCTCGAGGAGGCCTTGGTCCAGGCGGCGGACCGGCCCCTCGATCTCAAAAAGGACCCGCGGACAGCGGTCTGGAACGAGGCCTACCGTACCCTCGGGTGCAATCCCAATA
>JASFQI010000263.1:0-6994 GCA_050115555.1 Desulfobacteraceae bacterium | reverse complement strand
CGCAGATGGCGGAGGTGGCCGTGAACACCGCGTCCACCAGGGGAAGGTGTCCCTGTGTGGATGCATAAGGAAGCACCAGCAGAGCGGTTCCCAGGCCGATGGCCATGAGGTAGCTGTTCAAGAGCAGGGTGGCCGGATGACTCCTGCGGATGCGTTGTGAGCCCCAGATTTTCATTCCACTCGTCCCACGCCATGAATGAGAACAATCTCGTCCGTCTCCTCCAGGGAAAACACCTCTGCCTTGTCCGGGTTGAGACGCAGCGCGCCTCCTTCAGCGCATCCGCCGCGGACGTGCACGCCCAGGGCCGTACCGCCCAACGCGCTGATCTCCTTCTCGATCTCGGAAAACGCCATGGTCTTGCCGCGCCAGGGAGTCTCGGAGGCAGGCAGGAAGGCGATCTCCGGACCCTGGGTCGTGAAGAGCTCGTCAAACACGCAGCTCAATTCCCGGCGCACGGCGACCAGGGCCAGCATGTGGCTCAGGATCACCGGGCTGATCAGGACATCACAGGTGCGCTTCCCCAGGAGACCCACGTTTTCCGGGTCCATCAGTTCCACAAGGAGCTTGGTCCCACGCCTTCCCTCAGACAGGATCTCCTGAAGCAGGAGAACCCCTACAATAGTCCGGGCGTCGGACTCCTCCCCCGAAAGGAGCCAGTCGCTCGCAACCATAACCACATTATCATAGCCCGCCGGATCCATCCGCTCGAGGTCCTTCCAGACGGTATAGTCTGCCTCGTGATGCGCGAGCTGAAGGTGCGCGCAGTCCATTCCATATCTTTCCACGGCTGTCTCCCGCGTGGAGGCCGGGACCGTGGACACCACATCGATAATGAAATGCTCGTTCGGATAGCTTGCGAACTCGGAAATAAGCGCCGGTACCTTATGACTCCATCCCAGGATGAGAACACGTCGGGTTTGACCGGGTCTTCCGAGCGAGATCGCATGCGAGCCCCGGGACACCGGTTCCAGTCTCCTGTCCATGGTCGGCTGTGACTCCTCATACGAGCGGGCCATGAGGATCAGGCGGTCATCTTTCTGGACCATGAAACCGGGACCGGGATTGATGTAGGGACGAAAGCCCTTCACTTCGCACCTCACCACCCCCAGGGCCAAGGCTTTCGGAAAGAGAGAACCCAGGCTTTCAAGGGAGGCGCCTGCCAGATCCGGAAGCTCACGGACATACAGCTCGTTGCCCTGTGCATGCATCAGGAGCTCGTTATACACATGAGACATGCCAGGGTGCCGCACGCTTTGCGTGATCAACCGGCTGATGAGGGCTTCGCTGGACAGCACCTCGATGGGGCCCCGATAAGCCTTTCGAGCGATGGCCTCTCTTCGAGCATCGATCACCTCGGCCACGGCCAGGGGCAGGTCCTCCGCATCCCGGACCAGGGCGTGGTTGCTCAAGGAGAGAAGAGTCTTGATGGTATGGGTGTCCGCGTTTTCCGGGCCCGCCTCGGAGAACTCCCCCGAGGGGAGCAGGATCGCGGCGGCGTGCGGGAAGTCCACGCGCGCCAGGTGGTCCCCGCGAAGCGCCGATCCGGATCGCAGGGTGATCTGCCGCGGATTCCACGACGCGCCTACCCGGCTTCGAATCTCCTGCATGAGGTCATGCCCCACCTCCTCGGCCAGGAGCACGAGATGAAGGCGTCTCGCCCCTTTGCGCTTGAGAAAGCGTCGAACCCTTCCTTCGGACAGGAACAGATCACGAATCACGACCCCCGCCCGTGTGGTCCACCCCAGGATCAGGATGTGGTTCTTCCGTGCCACCGGGGTGAACCCCGACTCGAACCGACGCATGGTGCTGTTGAGCCACTGGGTCAGGATGGCCACCAGGGAGCCCATGAAAAGCACGTAGCCCAGAACGGTGAGGACAGTCGATATCGTT
The DNA here is from genome assembly GCA_050115555.1 of Desulfobacteraceae bacterium. Taxonomy (GTDB): domain Bacteria; phylum Desulfobacterota; class DSM-4660; order Desulfatiglandales; family HGW-15; genus JASFQI01. Next base: position 5,103 of record JASFQI010000263.1, on the reverse strand, counting down.
CTCCGAAAGAAACCGGTATCATCCCCGAGGTACCCAGGGTCCGTGAGCCGCAAAAAGGCCCACCACACCGAGTCCCAGGCCGTGCCGTCACCGCCTGCGCCCCAGCGCACGAGCACGCCCCCTAGGACGGAAATGACGCCGATCAGAGCGGCCACGGCCAGGAGCTGGTAGTGCGCGCCGCGAACGAGGTATCGCTCCAGTGCAAACCGCAGCCGTTGAGCCGGTTTCATGGATTTCCTCCCCGATGACGTCATCTCTCCGTTCGCTCCATACCTGAAGCCGCTTGACAGCACAGGTACAGTGAGCGTAATTCTAATGCAAACTTTCCTGCTTTGTCACCTTTGCCGTGCCGACAGAGAACCATGCCTTCACATGCCAGCGATAAGGTGATTTACCCCGCCCCGGCAGGAAATTCGGCCATTTCCGGGAGAAGGGATACATGGCGCTTCGCCTGCTCGAGATCGTTCTTCCCCGCGACCGTGGGGCTGAAACCGAACGCCTGCTGGAAACCATCTCGGTCGAGTACTTCTGGTCCGATGAGAATTCCAGTGGAGACAAGGTCCTCTGGAAGGTCCTCGTTGAGGCCGAAAAGGCGGAGGTCGTGCTGGATGCCATGGAAAAGGCCTTTGCCGAGGACTTCAGGGTCCTGCTCCTTCCCGTGGAGGCCTCACTGCCTCGCGCCCCTGAGCCGCCCTCTCCCGAAGCCCCCGAGAGCCCCACGCCAGGTCCGAGCCGCATGTGCCGCGAGGAACTTTACGCCGATGTTGTGGACCTCGCCAAGCTCTCCGGCGTTTTTCTGGTGCTTGTCTTCCTTTCCTCCCTAGTGGCCGCCGCCGGTATCCTCCGCAACAACGTGGCCGTGGTGCTCGGCGCCATGGTCATCGCACCCCTCCTGGGCCCGAACATGGCGCTCTCCTTTGCCACGACCCTGGGCGACGCCGCCCTGGCCCGCAAGGCCCTGAAAACCGCTTTTGCCGGGATCGCCGTCTCTCTTCTAATCTCCATCGTCCTCGGAGCCGTCATGACCATTGACCCCCAAGCGCCGGAAATCGCCAGCCGGACGCAGGTTTCCCTGGGAGACGTGATGCTCGCCCTGGCATCCGGAATCGCAGGGGCCCTGGCATTCACCACCGGCTTCCCGGCGGCCCTCATCGGGGTGATGATCTCCCTCGCGCTTTTGCCTCCCCTGGTCACCTTCGGCATGCTTCTGGCGTCAGGATACCTCCATTCCGCCGCAAACGCACTGCTGCTCTTCCTGACCAACGTGATCTGCGTCAACCTGGCCGGCGTGGGCACCTTTCTGGTACAAGGCATTCGCCCCCTGACCTGGTGGGAGGCTGCAAAGGCGAAAAAGGCCACCCGGAACGCGATCGCCATCTGGCTGTTCCTGCTGGCCGCGCTTGTTCTCATGATCATGAAATCAAAATAGCCAACGGTCTATACCCCCTGTCCGCGCTTATTACCCCTCGCCATGAGGACCTCTCAAGCATCCGGGGGAGGATCAGTTGACGACCCAGACGGCCAAGCCTCTGGCCAGGTACGTCACCTTTTTACTGACACGGCCCATAAAAAACTGCTGCAGCCTGGCATGTCCTCTCCGCCCAAGCACGATGGTCCCATAGCCACCGGTCCGCGCTTCATCCACGATGGCGGCGGCCCGGCTCTGGACACCGGAGACGATCTTAGTGTTCACATCCCTCTCCCCAAAACCCGCTTTGGCAAGGGTGCCCCTGGCCTCCTCGAACACCTCTCCAACCACCTCTTTCGTCATTTGAATGAGCTTCTTGTCATTGCCGCGGATCGCGTGAAAAAGCAGAATCCGAGCGTCGCTTCCCGCCATCATTCGGGCGAGATACCGCACGGATCGCATGGAGTTGGGGGATCCGTCCAGGGCCAGCAGGATACTGTCGGCGTCCGAGTCCTTTCCTGCCAGTACCACAGGGGCATAGTCCACCTTCTCGAGGATCTTGGTGGATACGCTTCCCAGCATGAGCTCCTTGATCTTCCCGCTGCTTCGCCTGCCGATGGCAAGGGTATCGAATTTTTTTCCTTCCTTGATGAGATCCCTGGCAATGCCCTGCCGAACCTTCCTGCCCTGAATCGTCACGGACTCCTTGGGGATACCTGCCTTGATCAAGATCTGCTCGGCCGCGCGGAGTTTGTCCTCCATTTCTCCCTTGGTCTGGGTCTCCCAGGCACGAATCTCACTGACCCGCCGGCTGAACTGCTGCATCTTCTTTAAATCCCAGTAGGCCTCCGGCACCTCGGTGTAGAGACTCAGAAGCGTCACATTCATCCTGGAAAACCCGGGAACCGTACTCACATACCTGACCGTGTGCAGCGATCGCTCGGATCCATCCATCCCCACTAGGATTCTCTTCCGCTTTCCATTCGGCATGCTTGATCCTCCTGTTCGTTTCGGCATGAAGACGTAAAGGGGTCCCTTGTTCCTGAAAAGTAAGGCGGAATACGGCGCTGTCGAACCCTTCCCTTGAGGCAGGACAGACCGGCACAACATCCGGAAATCTACAGTTTACCGGGGAACCAGCCCCTTTCTCAAGTAAACGAACCAGTACACCAGGCCCACCATGACCGAGCCGCCAATCATGTTGCCCAGGGTGACCGGGACGAGGTTATGTACAATGAAGTTTCCCCATGTTAACGCCACATATTCCCCGGGTGTCTTTCCGATCCCTTCCCAGAATGCGTTGGCGGAGCCCACCTTGACCAGAAGCGCAGAAGGGATGATGTACATGTTCGCCACACAGTGTTCGAATCCGGCGGCCACAAAGGCCGTGATGGGAAACAGGATCGAGAGGATCCGGTCCGTGGTCGTCCGCGCGCTGAAGCAGAGCCACACGGCCAAACAGACCAGTGCGTTGCAACACATACCCAGGGCAACGGCCTCGACCCACCCGAGCCGGCACTTGGCCTCGGCCGCCTGCAGCAGGGTAAACCCGATCACCCCGCCGCCCTGCTTGTACTGCCCCGCCAGGAAAATCAGAACGGCCGTGGCCACAGCCCCGATAAAGTTCCCCGCATACACCAAAGCCCAGTTTCTCAGCACGCTACGCGTGGTAATCCGGCGGTTGGCCCAGGCCATGACAATGAGGTTGTTTCCGGTGAAGAGCTCGGCCCCGGCCACCACGACCAGAATCAGACCAAGGCAGAAAACCGTGCCCCCGGCCAGCCGCACCAGTCCGAAAGGCACCTTCCCCGCGGCACCGGCGGTCACCGTGTTGGCGAACACCGCCCCCAGGGCGATGAACGCCCCGGCAAGAAATCCCAGGGCCAGGGTATTCCGCCACCCCATGGTGGCCTTGGCTACGCCGATCTGCTCGGCCTTGGCGGCCATTTCCGGCGGCATAAAGGCGTCGAGACCTGCTGCCGTTCCCGTACTTGGCGTCGTCATGGCGCACACCCCCCATTGGATTGCTCAGGCCGACCTCTCTTCAACCGGAATTTGCATGCCCGCTTCGTCCTACCCCACGAACCATTCTGTGACGGGCTTTGCGCAAAACTGATACAGTTCCCTTTTTCCTTGCCCGAGGTCCGCCAGGGAGAGAACATCGACCACGTTTGGCATGTCTTCTACCATCAGACTTAAGCTCGATGCATCACAGTCGCAAGCGCGGACATAGGCCTGCCGTTTTTCAGAGGGCGCGTGAATCGTTCTCATCATGCTCAGCATTCGTCACCCGTGTTTTTGAAGGACATCGTAGACGGCCCTGTGCAAATGAGCTGGTCCAGTTCCACGTGGCCACGACCTCGTATTGGACCCGTTTGTGATGCGCAGATTCTCTGTAACCGAATTTATGGAGAACAAAGCCTCATTTCGTTATCCATAAAGAGCATCGAAGACCGATGGAAGTCCTCAAAAGATCTCTCGTTTTTTCACCTGCGGGAAATCCGGACACCGGTCCATTCCGGCCTGTTCCTCCATCCTGCAGAAACAGGCATACAGCCCGTCGTCAGTCCTCGAGATCTTCCGGGAATACACTGTAGTAATTCCTCACGAGCTCATCGTGGTAGCCCCAACCGATGTTGGAAGAAGTCGTCATGATCTTCTTCAGGCGTTCCTTGAAGGCAGAGCGCTGATCTGCCGGAAGCTTTACGACCTTCTTCACCGCCCTTTCATACATGGAATTGAGGGCATTGTAAAACGGCTCCTCAATGTCCCCATAGTCCGGCGTGAACTGATTTCCGGTTTGCACAAAGAAGATCATGAGGTCGATCTCGCCAAGTGAGTCTGCCGCAGCTTTTACATAGTCGCTGACTGCCTTTTTAGCTTTTGAAATCCGAACGGGGTTTCGGCTGAAGACGTCCGGATACATGCATTCCTCAATCGTCTCCCGATAGGGATCGGCCGGATCCCGGCCGATCCCGAACCGGGCGTGGAAAAAGGCCTGGTTCTCCCCGGAGAAGCGGTACAGGTCGGCGATCAACTTGACCAGCTACTTCCAGTCCATTTGAACAACGGCCGTTTCACATTCGACCACAACGGTTTCATAGATTTTGGTCTTGCCACAGATCGTCCTCTTTCCAGGTTTTCTCATGTTTGATGGGCAGCGTTGAACGACGCCGATGCACGTTCCAAAGTGGGCACCTTCTTTTTGCGTTTCCAAGGCGTGATAATACCTGGCAAACCCTTCTTAAAAAAGCCGGCTGAACGCCGTTGAGAAGCTTTCCGTTGCAGCCACCCCCTCTCTTCAGCGGGAATCAATTCCCTTTCCGGCTTGCCGGTTTCTCCTCCTTCCTTGTTATCAGCCAGTAGGTAACGCCCAGGGCAAACAGGACGGCGGCCGTGGCGAACACGTACGAGTACGCCAGCTCCTTGAAGTCGAAAACGATCACCTTCCGCGCGATGGCCATGAGGGCCGTGGCCACCACGAGCCGCACATGGATGACGTCGTCCCGCAGGTAGAGAGTGATGTTCAGAAAGATCTCGATAGCGATGAGGACCGCAAGAAAGGCCCCGAAGGTGGCCAGGATGTCGTTGATCTTGAGAAGGAGGTAGGGAGGCTGTGAGATCCTCTGATAGATGACCCAGATCACGTCCCCAATCCCCCAGAAGATGACAAGAGTCATAATCACTGCCAGGAC
>JASFQI010000262.1:0-7048 GCA_050115555.1 Desulfobacteraceae bacterium | reverse complement strand
TTCAGGACCCCTGCCTCTTTGAAGAACTTTTCCGCTCCAGGGTGCAGGGGAATGGGATGCCATTGGGTCGCTCTCTCCAGTTTGATGCCTTTTCCGGCCGGGTGGACCTTGCCCAGATAGGCCAGGCCTTCCTCGCTGAATATGGACTTCACCAGCTTGTAGACCAGATCGTCGGGCAGGTCCTTCCTGCAGGCCCAGAGAGCGGCCATGCCCACGGTCTCGACATCCTCGTCGATGCCCTTGTACGTCCCTGCCGGAATCTCCATGGCCAAATACTTGGGCATTTGCTCCAGCAGCTTTTCACGGTACCCCGGCGCGAATTGAATGATCTCGATCTCGTGGGTCAGGCTCAGCTCCGTCAGATTCGGGGTTGGAATGGCAGCAATCTCCATGGCGGCGTCGATCCGCCCCATCTTCAGGGCGTCCACCGCAGCCTTTCCGGGCAGAAACACCATTTCCATGTCTTTTTCGGGGTCCAGGCCGTGGATCTTGACCCAGTCGGAAAACAGCTTGTGCATGGAGCCGCCCGGAGCGCCACCGCAGACTTTCTTCCCCTTCAAGTCCAAGTAGGTTTTGATCCCGGTCTTTTTCAAGGTGTAGGGTTCACCCCAGTTGGCAAACAGGATTCCCATGCTGCGCATCTTGTCGTATTTCTTGGTATAGGGAGCCTGCCCGCTGTACGCCATCTTGGAATCCCCGGTGCTCACCAAACCGATGTCGGCCTTTCCCGTGTCCAGGCGATTGATGTTCTCATCGACGCCGCCCGAGGTGACGGCTGTGCAGCGTACGCCTTCAACGTGTTTCGAGATGTACTCGGCCATTCCGCCACCAATGGCGTAAAACCCCCCGCCCATGGAGCCGGTGGAAATGGACAGGGTCTCCGGACCTGCCGTTGCATGCGAGCCAAAGCAAAGAGTAAAGATGCCCAAGGCAAGCGTGAGTGCAAAAAGTTTCGTTTTCATCATGGACTCCTTTCGCTCAGGGAAAAAACAAAGAACGGAAACATTCCCCCTCCAACCCCTGTTTATCCTCATCGTCTCCGCCGTCTGGTTGCATCATTCTACCACGGCAGGACGGCTCTCCTCTCCCTGTAAGGTGTGACAACGATGGCTCCGTTGGGGCACTCCAACTCACACAGGAAACAGGACTGGCAATCGCGAAGGTAGGCGATCACGGCCTTTTCGGTCTCCGGATGCATGCGGATCACGTCCTCGGGGCAAATCGTCTCGCAGTGTCCGCAACCATTGCACCTTTCCGTGTCTATCCAGCGGATTCCCATGGGTCGTCTCAGCCCCCCGCTCTCTGCAAGGCCTCCATGATGGGGTGCAGATACACCTTTCGTTCGGGCTGCATCGGGTAGCCCTCCATAGGGATCTCTTCCAGGGAGACCTTCACCTCTCCCTGCTCCTGCCTGAGGAGGATCCACTTCAGCCAGTTGACGTTGTCGGTGTTCGGAAAGTCTTCCCTCAAGTGGGAGCCTCGACTTTCGGTTCGGGCGAGTGCCGCGCGGAGAAACAGCTCTCCGCAAGCCACCATGTTTTCCGCTTCCACAGCCATTCGAAGGTAATGCGGATCATAGGCCCGAATCACCGGGACCACCTCGTCACGGAGACGGCCGATCCTTTCGAGGGCTTTCTCGAGTCGAGCCTCATGGCGGAGAAGATAGACGTCCATGGGAAAGAGGGCTTCCTGGACCTGCAGGACCACAACATCCGGCTCTACGCCGCATGTGCGTTTCAATGGCCGTGCAAGCGCCTGGGAACAGGCCGCGACGTCATCCGGATCCGGGACCCTCCCGTCTCCCTCCTGAATGTATTCGGCCGCATGCCGTCCGGCTCTGGCGCCCGACGTGGTTGCGAACGGCACCGCATAGGCGCAGAACCCCTCGACCCCGGCGGTGGGCACGCAGGTGGCGTCCCCGGCGGCATACAGACCGGCAAGGTCCGCTTCGCAACGGGTGTTGATCCGCAACCCTCCTCCGTAACCGACGTTCCCCATGTTGACGGATACCCACGGAACGCGCTTGCGGATCCTGTGGTCACGGATGTATCCCGCTCTCTCAAAGGCGCGGTACATGATTGGGAGGGTTTTCTTGAAGTAGGAAAGGGTGGACCTGTCAAAGCTGCTGAAATCGAAGTACAGCGGCCCGTTTCCAAGCCTGATCTCGCAGGCCATGGCCGCGGACAACCGATTCATGGCCGCGTGGTCCCCGTACTCCGAATCGTATTTGGTCATGTAGCGCTCGCCGCGCGCATTGACGAACCGAGCCCCTTTTCCCTGAAGGACATTCATGCCGGTGGTGTCGAAATCCGCGCAGGAGAGGTGGTGACAGCAGAACTCGTAGTTGGTGAGGGTGGCCCCGGCTCGCAGGCCCATGACATGCGCATCCCCGGTCACCATCTTCTGGTAGGCATAGTGGGACTTGAACGCCTGCGCGCCGGTCGTGAGAACCGTAGCCCGGGAGTGAAAACAGGCCGTGGTTCCGGTCCGGAGTTCGAACCCCAGCGCGCCTGCGACCGCGGTCCCGTCCTTCCGGTCATGAAGCAGGTGGGTGACCATGATCTTGTCAAGAATCCTGACCCCCGCTTCTCTTGTCCTCTTCCTCAGAACGTCCATGAGCGCCGGCCCCTGGAACATCATGGTCCTGATGGGCCGCTCCTCAGAAGAACCCTGCCCCTCGAGCCTTTCGAACCGTCCGCTTTCATCTTTTAGAAAAGGAACTCCCCAAGAGTCCAGCTCTCGCGCCCGCTCGTAGACCTCCTCGAGGTGGATCTTCGTCCAGATCTGATCGTTGATGTACCACCCTTCCTCGACGGCTTTACCGAACCAGAGGTCAAAGTCGTCCTCTTCGGGGATAAAGCACTTGAAGGACCCTGCTGCAAACTTCCCGCAGCCGCTTTTTCCGACATAGCCCTTATCCGCCAGGACGACGTCCCTTGCACCCTGCTCCCGGGCCTTGATCGCGGCAAAGCATCCTGCCGGTCCGCCTCCTACGACGAGAATATCGCAATGGATGGTTTCGATTTCAGCCTCCTGCGATCCTTGGATGCCGGGAACACCCCGACCGGGCTCAATCGACCTCACCGGGCAACACGCGACGCCACCCCATGGATAAGGAAATTTCAGCTGCCGCGCTTTTCAAGGCTTCAATATAGGTGTTCATCTTCTCGCCCAAAATCACATCCGTTGGACCGTCCAGGCAGATGGAAGCCACGACCTCCTGATCTCCTGCGAACACAGGGGCCCCAATGCTCGAAGCACCCAAGTTGATTTCTTCTTTATTGATAGAATAACCGAGATGTCTTGTCAGCTGCAACTGGTGTAAAAGCTGTTCTCTATCAACAATTGTGTTGGGCGTTAAAGACACAAGTTCCGTTTGATCAAGATATGAATGTAATCTGTCCGAGCTAATATAGGCTAAAATGGATCGACCAAGGGCGGAACAATAGGCAACAAGGCGAGGTCCAAGTCTTTTAGAAAGAAATCCAGTATGTGCTAACCCAATATCTACCGTAACGATTACCGCATCATCATCCCATATTCCAACTTTACAATTCAATCCTGTGCTTTCAGCAAGATAATGACTCGGTACTATCGCTTTTTGATTGATTTCAAAAGTCTCAATCATTGTGCTTCCAAGTGTAAACAGCTTATGACCCAGTGTATATTTTAATGTCTCCTTATCTTGTCTGATAAATCCTTTTACTTCAAGTGTTTTAACCAGATTGAATACTGTCGTTTTTGGTATTTCTGTTTGCTTGGATATTTCGGTCAGACTCCAGCGCGGCTTTTTGTTGGAAAAAAGCAGTAGAATATCCAGGACACGCTCCACGCTTCGAATCATGATGACCGGCCTCAAAACTCTGCTCAGCCTGCACAGGCAGCGCTGCGACAAATCGAAAACACCTCACAGGGTTCCTGTCCTGCCGCCTTATTCGGAACACTGTTCCGTATAATGAAATTTACTACTTAAATGCCCCCGTTGTCAAGAGGGTATTCCAAGATGCCTTCAAAACAATCTTCGCTTGGAGGAAATGCAAGGGGAGAGCCTTTGCTCTGCGCTGGGGGGAGTCGGCGTGGCCTGCCCGCTCATCGCGTCCCAGGAACTACACATGCGGGGCTCACTGCATACCCCTCCCCATTTCGCATGAGACTTTCCCCGGAGTAGAAGCTCATTTTTCTATGAAGCCTTCCTGTTGAAAAGTGTTCCTGTCCTCACAAGAGCCTTGACATACACCTGTTTTGAGAATATGGATTCCATGAAGGTGCCAAATCGGCTTAATAGGGAATCCCGTGAGAATCGGGAGCGGTCCCGCCGCTGTAAACCCTCCCTTGAAAACATGAGGAAACCCTTTCAGTACTCTTGCCACTGTTTCGATTCATCGGAATGGGAAGGCGGCTGAACGGGGGGGAAGTCAGAAGACCTGCCTTACATAGGGCCGAAAGTGTGCGGATTGGACACCGTGTGCGGCCTCCACCGAATGGGTCAAGGAAACTGGGTGCAGCCCTTCAAACGTGTCCCTTGTTTGAAGGGTTTTTTTTATGATCATGACCGAAATGAGAAAGGAGCGGTTCGCTATGAAGAAACGACAAGGGTTCATGGCTTTCATCCTGTGTGTTTTCGTCCTTCTTTTCGTGTTTGTCTCTTTTGCCGGTGCCCAAGGGCACGGAGAGAAAAAAGAGAAAAAGGTCGGCATTCTCCTGGTCGCCTTTGGATCGAGCGAACAGAGCGCGCAGGTGTCCTTCGAGAACATCGAGAAACGCGCCAAGGCCGCCTTTTCAGGGATTCCGATTCGATGGGCGTATACCTCTCACATCATCCGCCACAAACTGGCCGGTCAGGGCAAGCACCTGGATTCCCCTGAGGTTGCGCTTTCCAAAATGATCGATGAAGGATTCACGCACGTGGCGGTTCAATCCCTGCACACCATTGGCGGGGCGGAGTACCATGATTTGCGAAAGGTGGTCGGTGGATTCAAGTCCATGGGCGCCTTTCAACGCATCGTGCTCGGATACCCCCTCCTGGCCACCCAGGAAGACATGGCGCGGGTCGTGAAGGCATTGATGAAAAACCTTCCCGAGGAAAGAAAACCGGGCGATGCCGTCCTGCTGATGGGGCACGGCACCCATCATCCCTCCAATGCCTTCTACGCTGCCCTGATGTATCAGATTCAGCTTGTGGATTCGAACGTCTTCGTGGGAACCGTCGAGGGGTTTCCGGATATCGACTTGATGAAGGAGCAACTGGAGAAAAAGGGAGTGAAGAAGGTCTTTCTCATGCCTTTTATGTCCGTGGCCGGAGATCATGCAAAGAACGACATGGCGGGTGAGGAGGACGACTCCTGGATCTCGATTCTGACCAAGGCCGGGTTCGAATGTGTTCCCATTCTGAAAGGGATGGCCGAGTACGATGACTTCGCGGACATGTGGGTGAATCACATCAAAGCACCCCTTGCACACTTCTAAATCCTGGATGGAATCACAGCGGCCTTCCAGGGGAGGACCTGAAGCTGACACCGCTGGCCTTCTGCAGCGGAAGGCTTCCTATGGAAGGGATGGAACCGGTAGGCGCGGCCGTTTGCGGCCGCGCCTATTGTCTTGCGGGGCGAGGTATCCATACACGTCTATGGTGCCTATGATGGAATGATATTCAGTTGATCCAGAAGGCAGGCCAGATTTTCCGGCTTGGAACAGATAAAATGTGTGCGGTGGAGATTTTCAATCCGGATCTCTTCGAGACCGGCCTTCGCCAATGCCCTTCCCAAGGCTTCTCGTCAGTAAGCATTTCCGTTCAGCAAGGATTTCATGGCTCTCCTTTGGGAATACCCCATTCGGGAACCTCTCCCTGCCCATGAACTACAGTCTATACCTCAAATAAAGGCATCTCCAGGCGTAAACGGATGTTCTCGTTTTCTCAATGCTCGAGAAATATCTATTAATTTCTATTCGAAATCATTAAATTCAAATAGAATTCAATGTTTTTTATTGCAATCTCTTAAAAAATTTCGTATGGGAAGGCATGGTGAAAAAAGCGACCATCTCCTTTCAGGTCCCGGAGGGATTGAAGAAGGCCCTCGAAGAACTGGCAGAGAGCCAACTCCGCTCCTTGAGCAATTACATTGCGATGGTGCTGACCGAGCATGCGCGAGAGAAAGGATACGAGTGGATGACGCGTCGTCCGCCTTCCCCTGAATCGATTCGAGAGGAAGCACTCAAATCCTTTTACGGCTGCATCCCTGCGTACGTGAACACAGACCTTCTTGATGAATACATTGCTGAATGTACAAGTAAAGAGGGTGTCGATGCGGACGAGTTCCGCCGATCGATTGTCCTGAAAGGCGAAGAGAAGGATTTTTTCGAAGCCTTTCGTAAGTGGAACGTTGGCCGAAAGAGGACTTTGAGATAGACTCCCGGATTCGTCTGTGGTCTCGATCTGTCCCGTCGACGCCGCTCCCCTGGGTAGAAAAGCACGGGGCCGAAGGGTTTATTCAACCGAGAAAACCCACGCAGAAATCCTTTACATAACGGTTCAACTGCACTGACCCGGAAGGAGTGTTGGATCCGTACCTCTGCGGTCCTTCAAAAAGACCTCAGAGAAAATGGGACGGAGGCAAGGATTTAGCCCCTGCAAACCGCAAATGACGACCAAAATCAATGAGTCTCTTTCATCACGTGTTTTCGATATTGGTAAGCTTTGACAAATGAGACAATGGCCCGGGTCTGCTCCTCTTTTGGTCCTATGAACTCAATGCCTGTCAGAAAAAAGGATGACGAGTCATCTCTACGCGTGTGCCTGAGTCGAGCCTTGAGCTTGATTTTTTTCCCCTCCAAATCAATGGTGACGAGAAGGACAAAAACGCCACGGATAGGCTCTTCAGTCTTCAGCAAGGCCCCACCCAGGCTCAGGTCTAGTATATGACCCTTTCCTGCTGTAATCGTATTCATATTTTCATCAAGCAGAACGTATCCGATGTCGTTTATGGTTTTGATACGAGCATAACGCCTTTTTTCTTTGTTATTCAAAGTATCATCAGTACTGCTCATGACT
>JASFQI010000261.1:0-7056 GCA_050115555.1 Desulfobacteraceae bacterium | reverse complement strand
GGCGATGCTTCGCGCACTGTCCCAAGATCGAGGTGGACCTGGATGAGCTATCGCTAAAGCTTCAAGGGCAGGCTTACGAAGGTCTCGACCTCGGGACCTATCGTTCGCTTCACTCGGCTCGTGCCGGTGCAGAGCTTTCCGGACATCGATATCAGGGAGGGGGCACGGTCAGTGCGCTGATGGCATTTGCCCTTCGCGCCGATGCGATCGAGGCGGCTGTTCTCACGGATCGCGAGGGTTTGTGGCCGTCCCCCCGCGTGGTCCATACGGAGGATGAGATCCTTTCGTGTGCGTCCAGCAAGTTCACGGCCGCCCCCACCCTGGCTGCCATGAATCGGGCGGTGCGAGCCGGAAACCGACGGCTGGGTGTGGTGGGAACGCCCTGCCAGATGACGGCCGTGGCCCAGATGAAAGGCAATCCCCTGGGTCGGGAGGACTTTTTCGATCCCGTGTCCCTGGCCGTGGGGCTTTTCTGCAACTGGGCACTTGACCCCCGCTCCCTGATAGCTTTCCTTTCCGGACGTGTGAATCTCTCCCGCGTGACGGGGATGGACATCCCTCCGCCGCCGGCGGACCTTCTTCAGGTGTATGTGGGCGATGAAACCCTGGAGATCCCCTTGAAGGAGGTGAGGCCCCTCATCCCGGAGACCTGTTTCTTCTGCCCGGACCTGACCTCGGAGTGGGCCGACGTGTCCGTAGGGATGTTCGAGGGACGGCCCGGGTGGAACACCCTGATCATTCGGACGGAGACGGGCGAAGAGATCGTAGCCGGGGCCGAGGAGGCAGGGTACCTGGAGCGGGAACCCCTGCCGAAGGAAAACGCGGAGCATCTCGCGTGGGCGGGGAGGCAGAAGAAGGAGCGCTCGTTTCAAAAGGCCTTGCGGGAAAATGCGGTCAACACGAAGGACGGCTATGCGGTCTTCCGTGTTCCGCAGGACGTGCTCGAGCGCTTCACGTAACGCTGTCGCCTTGAAAATGCTTCCCTCGCGTATTCCTCGAGCCCGCTGCGGGGAGATTCAAAAGTTTCAAACCCGGGAGGTGCGGTATGAACGAGATCCTTCGAGGCGGACGTGTTTCGTACGGACAGCTTGCCGGCATCCTGATGACGGAGTCCACGATCCCGAGGGTCCCCGGGGATCCCGGCCACGCAGAGACGTTCCCTTTCCCGGTTCGGTACGGGGTCGTGCGCGGATTCCCCTTTGACGACCTGGTGGCATGCCGGAGGGATCACGTAGGCCTGGTGGCACAAGCAGCCCTCGAGCTCCAAGAGGAGGGGGTTCGATTCATTGCCGGGGACTGCGGGCTTTTCTCCATTTTTCAGGACGAAATATCCAACCGATTGAATATTCCTTTCCTGGGATCTCCTCTGTCCCTGATCCCTCTGATTTCGACCTTTCTTCCCGATTCGCGGAAAATCGGCCTGATCACCGGAGACACACGCATCCTTCGAGACGAGCACCTGAAAGCCGCCGGAGCGGAACGGGATCGGCTCGTTGTCCGGGGCATGGAGGAGAGTGAGGAGTTTCAGAGGGTGGTCATTGCACGGGGGGAAACCCTGGACGTGGAGGCCATGCGTCAGGGTGTTCTGGAGGCAGCCCGCGGACTGTCGGGCGAACCCCTGGGCGCGGTGGTCCTGGAATGCACGAACCTGGCCACCTTCCGCCCGGATGTGCAGCAGCTTCTGGGGCTGCCCGTCTTCGATGTGGTGAGCCTGATCGAGTTCTTTGCCGACGGGTATCGGCTGAGAACGTTTTCATCCAACTACCTCGGGTGAGTTCCTCACCGAGTCCTTATGACGCGAAGGGCGCCTCGTCTATCCCCGCGTTTGAGGCATCCAGGAGCCCTCAGGCGACCTCTCCGCCCAGGTAGGCCTTCTGCATCATCTCGTTTCCCAGAAGGTTTTTCGCGGTGTCCGCCAGGACGATCGATCCGGTCTGGAGCACGTACCCACGATCTGCAATGGAGAGCGCCATGCTGGCGTTCTGTTCCACCACGAGAACGGCGGTCCCTCGTTGGTTCACGTCCTGGATCAGCTCGAACTGCTGGTCCACGAGCAGGGGGGCGAGCCCCATGGAGGGCTCGTCCATGAGGAGCACGCGGGGATTGGACAGGAGGGCCCGGGCCATGGCTAGCATCTGCTGCTCACCGCCGCTCAGGGTCACACCCGGATTGTGAAGTCTTGCCTTGAGGGCGGGGAAGAGCATCAGCATCCGCTCGATATCCCGTTGGACACCCTCCTTGTCCTTCCGGAGGAAGGCCCCCATCTCCATGTTTTCCAGGACGGTGAGCCGGGGAAAAATTCGGCGGTTCTCAGGGACGATGGCGATGCCAAGGGCGATGATGTGCTTTGTGGGCATGCCGTCTATGCGCTTGCCCTCGAGCCGCACCTCTCCCCGCTTGATCCGGCAGACGCCCAGGATCGTCTTGAGCGTAGTGGACTTGCCCGAGGCATTCCCGCCCAGAAGGCATACGAGCTCCCCTTCGCGTACTTCCATGTGGATGTCGTAGAGGGCCTGAATGTTTCCGTAGAACGTATCCACGCCCACGAGCTCGAGGATGGGTTTGGGCGTCTCGGTTCCCATGATCCTTCTATCGCTCCTTATTGCCGCCGGACGACCCGAGCTCGGATGCTTTCTTGCGTCCCAGGTACGCCTCGATGACCCGCTCGTTTCCTGCCACATCGTCGTAGGTTCCCTCTGCGATCTTCCGGCCGTAATCCAGGGCGATCACACGATCCGAGATGGTTTTGACCAGTCCGAGCTTGTGTTCGATTAAAAGGATCGTGTATCCGTGCTCGTCCCGCAGACGCTTGATGAAGCCGGTGATCTCCAGCGTTTCCTGGGGGTTCATGCCGGCGGAGGGCTCATCGAGCATGAGGACCTGAGCGTCCGTGGAGAGCGCTCGGGCGATCTCCAGGCGCCTTCGGTTCGCGTAGGAGAGGAACTGGGCTTCCTGGTCGAAGCGGTACCCGGTCAGTCTTGCGCCGAACAGGGAAAGCACCTCCCGAACCCGTTCTTCGGTTTCGTCTTCCTCCCGGCGGAACCCGGGAAGGTGAAACAGGATAGAGAACACGCCGGAACGCGTGCGGCAGAACTGGCCTACCTTGGCGTTGTCGAGCACGGTCATCTTGGTAAAGAGTCGCAGGTTCTGAAAGGTCCGCGCAATGCCAGCCCGGGTTACCTGATGGGGCTTGAGCCCGTTGATTTCCCTGCCCTCGTAAAGAATGGCCCCGCCGATTGGAGGGTAGATTCCCGATATCATGTTGAAAACGGTCGATTTGCCCGCCCCGTTCGGGCCGATGATGCTCAGGATCTCACGTCTGTGCAGCTGCAGATCCAGGTCCTGGACGGCGGTGAGCCCTCCAAAGCTCATGGTGATATCGCGCAGCTCCAGAACGACACGGTCTTCCGGGGCAAAAGCCGAACGTTCCATGCGTTCCTTTTTGTCCCCTTCGTAGTAGAGATCCGTGGACGCCCGGAGCACGCCGGTTTCGTCCTTGTCCGGGCGACGCTTTCCCTTGACCAGAAAACGGACCGAGCCGAGCAACCCCTGGGGCCGGATGGCCATGAGCACCACCAGGATCAGGCCATAGGTCATCATTCGGTAGGCCCCGTACTCCCGCAGGAACTCGGGAAGGATGGTCAAAAGGATGGCTCCCAGGATCACGCCGGGAATGTTGCCGAGCCCTCCGAGGATCACCATGCAGTAAACGATCACGAGCTGGGGAAAGTCGAAGTTGTTGGGAAACACCGAGTCCTGGAAGGACGCAAAAATGGCCCCGGTGGCTCCGGCCACAAAGGCCCCGCCCGCAAAGGCCTTGAGCTTCATCCACGTCGTGTTCACGCCCAGGGCCTCGGCTGCGAGCTCGTCTTCCCGTATGGCCTCCCACCCCCGGCCGTACCGTGATTTCTTGAGACGCCAGCTCGCGATGATCGCCAGGAGCGCGGCCCCCCAGATCAGGTACGCATATGCCACGGGGGAAAGGAGCCGGAACCCGAAGACCACAATGGGATCGAACCCGAAAATGCCGTTCACCCCGCCCGTGATGTTGACCGGCTGATCCAGGTTCAGGAGCAGGAGCTTGAAGATCTGGGCAAAGGCCAGGGTGACGATGGCCAGGTAGTCCCCGCTCAGCCGAATGCTTGTGGAGCCCAGGGCAAACCCGAATCCCATGGTGATGAACGCGGCGGCGGGAAGCGCGACCAGGAACGGGAGGTGGACGTCGAACTGGGCCGAGGAAACGAGAGCGAACGTATAGGCTCCGATCCCGAAGAAAGCCACATAGGAGAGGTCCAGGAGGCCGGTGAAGCCCGCCACGATGTTCAGGCCCAGGGCCAGCATGACGTAGACACCCGTCATGCTGTAAATGCGGAGCCAGTAATTGTCGGGCATGACGTGGGGCAGGGCAGCCAGGAGAACCGCCGCGGCCGCGTAAAACGCGATGCGGTGGCTTCGCCGGGTCCCCCAGTCCAGAAAGACGTTCGCCATTAGACCTTCTCTCGGATTTGCTCGCCCATCAACCCGCTCGGCTTGAAGATGAGCACCACGATCAGCACGGTGAACGCGACCACGTCCTTGTACGCGGAAGGGAAGAAGCTCGTGGCCAGGGCCTCGAGAAGCCCCAGAATGATTCCCCCGAGCATGGCCCCGAAGATGTTGCCGATCCCCCCCAGGACCGCGGCGGTGAACCCCTTGATTCCGGCCTGGAACCCCACGTAGTAGTCCACCTGGGTGAAGAGCATCCCCACAAGGGTTCCGGCCGCACCCCCCAGGGCCGAGCCGATGAGGAACACGAACACAATGATCCGGTCCGTGTCGATGCCCATGAAGTTGGCCGCCTCGATGTCCTGCGCCGTGGCCCGCATGGCCTTACCCATCTTGGTCTTCTTGACCACATACGTCAGGATCCCCATGAACAGGAAGCTGACCGAGATCACCAGCCCCCGCATGAAGGAAAAGACCACATTCCCGATCTCGATCACCCGCAGGCCTTCCGGGATCAGCGCGGAGACGAAGAAGAAGCGGGGCTTGGCCCCCTGAAAGTTCAGAACGAGGTTCTGGAGGAAGATGGAGACCCCCAGCGCGCTCAAGAGTGCATTCATGCGCGGCGCCTGCCTAAGCGGGCGATAGGCGAAGCGTTCCGACAGGACGCCCACCAGGCCGGATACGGCCATGGCCGCGACGATCATGAGGGCGATCACCAGCGCGGCATTCATCACGAGACGGTTTCCCGAACTCAAAAGGTGCAGAACCCACCAACCGGCAAACCCGCCGATCATGTAAATCTCGCCGTGGGCGAAGTTCAGCATGAACAGGATGCCGTACACCATGGTGTAGCCGACGGCGATGAGGGCGTAAACCCCGCCCAGGGTGAGTCCGTTGATGAGTTGTTGGGGCAGCTGGGAGAGGATGTCCATGAAGTCAGACCATGAAAAGAGAAGAGCGCCGTTGGAGAAGGCGCAGGAACACAGAACCCCGGCCGCACGGTTCGGCCGGGGTTCTGTCTTTGATCATTACATGCCGCCCATGACGCCGACCTGCTTGAAGTCGCCGTCCACCACCTTGAAGAAGTAGGTGGCCCCTCCGGCGAGATCTCCCTTCTCGTCAAAGGTGATGGGAAAGCCGAGAATGCCTTTGTAGCCCTTGACCTTGTGAAGCTCTTCAATGACCTCTTTGCGCGTGATGTCGCCGTCCTGAGCGGCCCGGTCGATCGCCTCGAGCATGATATTCATGGCCTCGTATGCGGGAGGCCCGAATCCACTGATGCTGCCGTACTGCTTCTCATACTTCTCGATGTAGCTTTTGGCCTCGGGTATGGCGTAAATGTCCGGTGAGAAGTGGTAGATGTAGGCCCCTTCGGCCGCCCCCTCGGCCGCTTCGATGAAGTCCTTTTTGTCGCGGCCGCCTTCGGTCGCAAAGTAGTGGGCGTCGATGCCGAACTCCTTCATCTGCCGGACGGCGATGGCATGGTCCGGTGCAGCAGTGGCCATGAAGAAGAGGACGTCGGGATCGTAAGACTTCACCTTGGTCATGACGGCCGAGTAGTCCTTGGCCCCGCCCACGATGGTGTCCTGCATGATGTCCGTGACGCCCAGTTCCTTGAGCCCCTTGATGGTCTGTTTGGCCAGGTTGACGGTGTACGCCACCTTCTCGTTCAGGATGGCCACCTTCTTCGCGCCGAGCTCCTCAACGATGAAGCGGGCGCAGTTGGGCCCGTGAGCGTCGTTCCGCGCGTTCACGCGGAAGAAGTGGGTGTACCCCTGCTCGGTGAGCTCGGGTTTGGACGCGGCCGTGGTGATGCAGGCCATGTCATTGGAGCCGTAAATCTTGAGCGTGGCCTGGGCGGTGTGGCTCATGGGAGGACCGACGACTCCGAACATCTGGCGGTCCGCCACGAACTTGTGGGCCACGTTCACGGCCTGGGCCGGATCCATGGCGTCGTCGCCCATGACGTGCTCAATCTTCACGCCTTGAATCCCGCCCTTGGCGTTCCACTCGTCCACCGCAATCTGGGATGAGTTGAAAATTTCCATGCAGGGTGCAGCCGCGTCCCCGGTAAAGGCCCCGGCATTGCCCACGTGAATGCCCTTGCTTACGTCCGCGGCCATTCCTGAGCCCGCAAGGAAAAAGAGGGACGCGAAAAGGGTCAACACTGCGGCACACGTCGTTTTCATGGTCGTCCTCCTTGGTTGATGTTCACGCACACCGTACAAAGGATACCCCATTTCCTATTTCATTTTGCAAGCACGCCCCTTGTTTTGAGCCGATCACGCGGCTGGCGGCGTTCCGTCGGAATCCCACCCGCGCAGCCGATAATACTCACGGACCATCTTCTCGATCGGCACCACCTGGCCTCTGGAGGCGCCCTCCTCCAGGGGCTCGTGGGTGAAGCGGTGGGGCAGGGTGTCCATGGAGGCGTCGACCCCAAAGTCGATGTTCATCCGTCGCTCGGCATCGATGATGCCGCGAAGGCTTTGATTCATGCGTTCGGTGGTGAAACGGAGCCCTGTGCCGGCCCTCAGGAGTCGGGCACCGAACTCGAAGTCCAGGACGTCC
>JASFQI010000260.1:0-7070 GCA_050115555.1 Desulfobacteraceae bacterium | reverse complement strand
TCTTTCCTGATCAAAGCGGGGCATTCGTAACCTCAGCGAGATAGCGGGCGCGGAATGGAGCAAAGTCGAAATACTTCTTCAGAATCAATCCTTCAAAATCCGCTCTGCGATTCGGGTCCACGTCCACGATGACCTCTCCCGTTCGGATGACGCTCTGGACGAAGGAAAGAGGGGCTCCGTTGAGCACGCGCACATCCACCGGACAGGCTGTCGTCCTTTCGAGCTCGGTCTCCAGATCGAGCTCAAGGAGCAATGGTTTGGAAGGGTTTTCAGAGAAAAGAAGCCCCAGGTCCATATCCGAAAATGCGTCCGCTGAAATAAATGAACCGAACACGTAGGCGGCAACGAGGTCCGGACAGAGCTCTGTTAGACGATCTGTGATCTCAGAAAGGAGCCGCTTCTTCTCCGCGTGCTTGAGGGTCCTTTTCATGGTATGCCAGGTTGCTT
This sequence comes from Desulfobacteraceae bacterium, assembly GCA_050115555.1. Taxonomy (GTDB): domain Bacteria; phylum Desulfobacterota; class DSM-4660; order Desulfatiglandales; family HGW-15; genus JASFQI01. Next base: position 6,623 of record JASFQI010000260.1, on the reverse strand, counting down.
TTTAGGACTTGGAAGAGCCGAAAAAAAGATCAGAGGTCCGCGAGTTTGCTGGCAAAGCCGAGGGCCACCAGGTGCTGTCGCGCTTGAAGCTCCTCGTCCGCAGAGTACTCGCAGATCTCGCATTCGTCTTCCCGCGGGATGTAGCCGTTATTCTCCAGGTAGGACACAAGCTCCTGGAAGCATGCATCCTCGGAGTCCACACTCGTGCGCAGGCAGATCTCCGGGGATTGCGGGGCCTCGTAAGGATCGGAGATGCCCGTGAAGTTGGCAATCTCCCCGGCCTTGGCCTTGCGATAGAGCCCCTTGGGGTCTCGCTGCTCCAGGACCTCCAGCGGGCATTCGCAGAAGACCTCGATGTAATCCGGGAGGAGCTTCCGATTCAGGGCTCGGGTGGCCTCGTACGGAGAAATGGCCGCCACCACGCTGATGATGTTGTTCTTGTTCAAAAGGTAGGAGACGAACCCGATCCGTCGAATGTTGATGTCCCGGTCCGTCTTGGAGAAGCCCAGGCCCTGCGAGAAGTTCATGCGAATGATATCCCCGTCCAGGATCTCGGCTCGGAGCCCTCGCCGCTTCAACTCCATGTAAACGCGGTAGGAGTTCGTACTCTTGCCTGAACCGGAAAGCCCGGTGAACCAAAGGGTGAATCCTTCCTGTGTCATGGGGTAAGGTCCTCTAATCCGTTCACGGCGGGGTGTAAAACCCCGCCCTGCACTTCCCTTCTGCAGGGGATCGAGAAAGATGAAATTTTTATTCCTTGAAGTAGTCGATCACGCTCTGAATGATCGCCTCGAGGTCGTGGCGGGGTTGGTACCCGATCAGGTTCTTGACCTTCTCAATATTCGGGCAGCGGCGCTGCATGTCCTCGAACCCCGGGCCGTAGGCCTTTTCGTAGGACAGGTACTCGATCTCGGAGTCGCTCCCGGTCATCTCCTTCACCTTGCGGGCCAGGTCCTCGATGCTCACCTCGTGGTCGTTTCCCACATTGAAGACGTCCCCTTCAGCGACCGGTTCCTCCATGATGCGCGTAATGGCCCACACCACGTCCTTCACGTGGGTAAAGCTCCGGGTCTGGGTCCCGTCTCCGAAAACCGTGATGGGTTTTCCAAAGAGTGCGCACTGCACAAAGGTGGGGAGCACCATGCCGTACTGGCCCGTCTGCCTGGGGCCCACCGTGTTGAAAAGACGCGTGATCACCACGGGAAGCTTCTTCTCGTCGTGGTAGGCCAGGGCCAGGAACTCGTCCAGCGTCTTGGAGCACGCATACGCCCACCGCCGCTTCTTCACCGAGCCCATGATCCGGTTGTCGTCCTCGCTCAGGTCGTGATCCAGGTGGTTGCCGTACACCTCGGACGTGGAGACCACCAGGACCTTCTTCTTGAACCGATTGGCCAGCCGCAGCACGGTCTCGGTTCCCTGCACGTTCACCTCGATGGTCTCCACGGGATGGTCCATGATGTTCCGTACACCCACGGCCGCGGCGAGATGGTATACATGATCCGCCTTGAAAACGAGTTCGTTCATCACGGACTCGTTCAGGATGGTGTCCACGACCAGGTGCAGGCGCTCGTGATTCTGGATCTTTGCGATGTTCGACAGCTTACCGGTCCAGAGGTTGTCGATGATGAAGACCTCGTGGCCCTTCTCCAGGAGACGTTCCGCGAGATGGGATCCAATGAATCCGGCGCCGCCGGTGACCAGCATTCTCATGATAAAATCACTCCGTGATTTTATGTGGGGATCACGTCCATGTCATTGTCATCCTGTTTCCCAATCATGAGGAGGATGTCTTTTGTCTCCTCGACCGATCTGGAAAACGATGATGGTACGTACCACATTACCTGGATGGAGACAAGCGCTCTGCGCACGTCATTGGGGTCGAAACACAGATCCGTACGATACGGGTTCCCTTCGATCATCAGGATGGGACGCAAACAATGCTTCTTGAGGTGTGCGATCTGTTTGAAAAGCCTTCCGTCCAGGATGGACACCAGAAAGTCTCTCGCGGTCTTTCGCTCAACCGTAACGCGGTCGTTGATGATGTAGTCGCCGTAAGCAATGGATTGGACGTGGACTGGAATATCGTCTTTACAAAGCAGCTCGATGAGCCCGGAAGGTTTCTCCCGATAATCATCCCGGACGTTCACCCCGGTGGACTCTCTATATCCCTTCGCTGTGCAACCTACCGATACAGCTCCGCCCCTTCGATTCCACCCCATCGAAGAGGGTATCCTTTTGTTATTACTGCCTTTTTTCCCAATCGCCGAGGAATCCCCTCAGCATCCAGGAAAGATATCGATTCGGATCGGCACGGCGTGACCAAGTCGGGCAAGCCGTCCATCATAATCTGGAGAGCGCTCGTTTCAAGTGTTTTGAGCGGCTGTCTTGAGCGGCGAAGCCGCGTTACATAAAATGGCGAAGCCACTTTATGTATCGAGTTTTTCCAGCGCCCAACCCTCGATCTCCACGGCCATGGAGCGTTTCAGCAGCTCAAGGCTTACCACGACCTTTTCGGACTTGCTCTTGTGCCTCATGTAAAACCCGACCAACCCCTTGAGCGGCCCTTCCATGACCATGACCCGGTCGCCCTCCTGCATGTAGGACCGGTTCTCCACGGTGCGGTCCGTGCCGTTGAGGATCATGAGGGAGTCAATCTCCTCGTCGTTCGCTGCCACGGGCTTCCCCTTGAAGCCGACCATTCGCACCACTCCCACGGTCTTGATGATGTCCCAGTAGGCATAAGGATCCATGTTGCATTGCACAAACACGTACCCGGGAAGGAGAGGAACGAGGATCTTTTTTCTGCGGTCCTTTCTTCGGCTCATCACCTGAACCTTTGGAAGGAACGCTTCGATGGCCTTGCCCCGAAGCCCGTTGTACACCTTTTGCTCGAACCGGCTGCGCGTGTGCAGGGCATACCACCGGGTCCCCTGGGGAAACTCCGGCTCCTCCAGGCCCTCCGGGGAGACGCCCATGCCCTCGAAGGTCTCAATGCGGTGCGGATCTCCACCTTCATCAGAAATGGATCCGTGCTCCTTGTCCTGATTCTCGCCCATATGTCTCCACTCTAAATCGCGGCAATCCGATCCACGGTCACCCAGCGCTCCAGGAGCATACGCATATCCTGCTCGGTGCGGTCGAGCCTCGTGAGCAGGATCATGTCCCAGTCCGGTTGCTCCAGTCTCGTCAGATCGCCGATGCGATGCCCGAAAAAGCTCTGATCCACGCGCTGTTCATCCATAATGCCCGCCAGTTCGATACGTGTGAGCTGGAGGTAAAGGTAAGCCAGATCAGCCACCTCACCGGCTCCGAAGAAGAGAATGGATCGGACGTTTTTCTCCTCCATGTCCTGGTACTTATGCAAAAGGAGCTTCTTAATATCCTTGTAGAAATTCATGGAGAATCGGAGGTACTCCACGGTGAGCCGGCTTTTTCGGGCCAGTCCTTCGGGCGTGAGAAAATACTTCACTCGGTTGCGGGGCATGGTTTTCACCTTGAAATAGCCCTTGTTCACGAGCCGCTTGAGAAAGGTGTTGACCAGGCCCAGGGAGATGTTCAGCCGACGAGAGAGCTCTCGCTGGCTGTGATCGCCGTTCTGATCGATTTCCGTCATCAGGCGAAGGATCTGGAGGTCTTCTTTTTCCATGGAATGGATGCCGTTCAAATATTGAACAACCTTGAACGTTCAATATTTGAACGGCATTCGTTTGTCAACACAAAAATGTCCTGATATCTCAAAAAAAACGGAAAGATTCGAGAAAAGAAACGCCTTGAACACGTATGTGAAATGCCCTGGCCCTGATCGTTTTTTCCTGCCCCTGAGCAGTCTTTTTCGGCTTGGTCTTTCATTGACCGGGTATTCGGGGCTTTCGTATACTGGGCGGCCATGCCGATAGTCGAAAGCGCAACAGCCGCCTCGCAACCCCGGATCAACCCGCGAAAGGAGGACCCCATGGAATGCAACCAGGAGAAAAACCTTACCCGATGCAACTGCACCTACGAGCCATGCAGCCGCAAGGGCATCTGCTGCGAGTGCATCGCCTATCACCTGCGCATGCGCCAGCTCCCGGGCTGCTGCTTCCCTTCTGATGCGGAAGCCACGTTCGACCGCTCGTTCGAGCACTTTGCACGGCTGGTCAAGGGCGGGAAGGTGTAGGCGGCTTTCGGTTCACCACAATCAACCCCACACTCACCAGAACCAGCGCCACGAGGAGCCCCGGCTGAAGCAGTTCTCCGAGGATGATCACTCCGCTCAGGAATACTCCGATGACCGGGGTGACAAAGGTGAACCCGTGGAGCAGGCTCACGGGGTAGCGGTGAATGAGCTCGAACCAGACGAGGTAGCTCAGAAAAGCCACGATAAGGCACTGGTACACCACTGCCACTCCGGTCACCAGAGAGAACCCGGACACCGCGGTCTCCTCGAGCAACGCACTCAGAAAAAACAGGAGGGGAGCGGAGAAAAGCACCTGATAGAAAAGCGTCTGAAGCGGGACGGTCCGATACGCCAGGAATCGCTTGATATAGACTGTGGTCGATCCCCACATCAGTCCGGCGGCAAGCGCCAGGAGGTCCCCTGGTAGTGCGTTGAGCGAGAACGTACCGAAATCCCGAATAAACAGGGACACCACACCTGCAAAGGCAAGCACCAGACCTGCCACTTTCCACGGGTGCAGACGGTCGCCTTTCAGGAAGAGGTGAGCCTCCAGGGCCACGAAAAACGGTGCCGTATGGAGGAGTACGTACATGCGCGAGGCCAGTGTGTGTTGAAGCCCCACGTAGATGAACCCGAACTCCAGGCCGAAAAACAGCCCGGTGACCACACCGTGCAGGAGAACGATCCGTGAAGGAAACAGGCGGATCCCCTTGATCCGCATCCAGGCAAAAAGACAGAGGGCCGCCACGAAGGAGCGCACACCGGCCATGAAGAGCGGGGCGACCTCCAGGGCAGCGATCTTAATGGCCGCGTGATTCGCCCCCCAGACCAGGGAGAGACAAAGCATCACGGCAACGGGTTTCCATTGCAGCTGGGCCTGGTACACGAATTCTCCCCAAAAAAACGCCCCGTTCCGGAAGAACCTGCCTGGGTGTTCCGGAATGAGGCGATCAGGATTCTCAGGAAATGGTCGGGACGAGAGGATTTGAACCTCCGACCCCCGCGTCCCGAACGCGGTGCTCTACCAGACTGAGCCACGTCCCGACTCGCCCCGATTTATAGCGCAATACACCGGTGGACGCAACCCCCATTTTCACCCCACCTACACCAGGAATGCGGTTACTCCAGAGCGAGAGCCCGTCGTCCCGGCGCATGGGAAGCGGCCTTCTCGATCTCGCTCAAAATCCGCCCGCCTCGAAAGATCGTCACCTTGCCCGTAGACTCCGAGATCACCAGTGCGACCGACTCCGAGGCCTGGGTGATGGCCGCCGCAGCCGCGTGGCGCGCCCCCAGACCCTGGGGGAGGGGCTCTCCCTGGTATCCCACGTTCAGGTATCGCCCTGCCGCCAGCACCACCCCGTCTTCACGAATCACGAATGCCCCGTCAATGGACGAGAACTCCTTGAGGGTCTCCTTCACCTCGCGGTTGTATACCCGCAGTGCATCCTCCGGATGGCCTTGAAACGGATTGAACACGAGCTGGTAGGAAAGCTCGAGTACGCGCTCGTGGTCCCCCAGGACAAAGATGGAGCCCACGGGCTTTCCCTCCCGCCCCTCATTGGCCAGCTCCAGTACCAGATCCAGGACCGTCTCAAAAACCTCGGGCTCCAGACCCGGCGGAAAGGTGATGATTTCTCCACCACCGAAGAGTTCGGATTCCTGCCCTGCCTCCACCAGCATGATCGTGTCCATGTAGCCCTGCTCCGGGACTCCACCTACACACACGATCACGTCCCCGTTTCGGACGAGCCCTTTGGAGATCGCAGCAAGAAACCCGATCTTCAGGTACCCGACCCGGGTGAGCTTGACATCCGGAAGCATCACAGCATGAATGGAGAGATCCGCGGCCCTGTCCAGGCATTCCTTTCGCTTGGTCAGGAGGATCAAGCGGGCGTCGCTCTGAATCTTAGAGAAGGGGTCGAGGTCCTTGGTGCTGTCCATGTAGCACAGGATCGCGTTGGCCTCTGTCTTTTTGGCCACCTGAATGGCCTGCCGGATGACCAACTGCGTCCACTTGGAAGTCGCCAGCCTCTCCGTGTCCTGGGCTCGGGCCTTGCCTCCCTTTTCCCGTTGGGCCGTCCCTTTGCCGGACGCCTTCTTTGCAGGGGCCTTGGCTTTGTCTTTCTTGTTCTTTTTGTCCGTTTTTTCTTTTTTTGCAGTCATTGGCTTGAAAGGGCTGAAAGAAAAATGGAAATTCTATGACAGGAGTCGACGGTCTCGCAAAGACCGCTCCGCCGCTGCAGGAAACGCTTTGAACCATTTGAATCGCGGAACGGGTCTTCCCAGTCGAGGCTTCTTACGCTCCCTTCACGGGTTCAAGCCTCAAAGCACTCCGTAGGTTTCCAGATAGTCGTCAAAGGCCGCCCTGGTGTCCGCGTCGATCGGATGCCTCTCCCCTCGAATGAGCACGGGCGTACCCGTTTCGGCAAGGTATTCCACAATCTCGCGAATGCCCGCCACGTTCCAC
>JASFQI010000259.1:0-7073 GCA_050115555.1 Desulfobacteraceae bacterium | reverse complement strand
AGATCACCCAGTGATCCCGTATTTCCCAACGGCATGCCCCCTCTGTACGACCGCGGGCACCGCCTGAATGGTAAAAAGCGGGGGCGGGAAATCAGACGATCCGAAGTGATGATTACGGGCCCATGATGAACAAAAAGAGACTTGAATCCTTTAGAAAGCTTCTGAACGAGCGACTGGACGAACTCCTTGAGCAGGCCAACGAGACGGTCGACAGCATGAGCGACCAGAAAGGCAACCTCCCGGATCCCTCCGACCGTGCTACCCTGGAATCGGACCGGAACTTCACCCTTCGCATACGGGACCGGGAACGGAAGCTGATCGGGAAGATCAAAGACGCGCTCGAGCGAATCGACAACGGCACGTACGGCATCTGCGAGGAGTGCGGCGAGGAGATTTCCGAAAAGCGTCTCCGCGCCCGGCCGGTCACTACGCTCTGCATCGACTGCAAGAAGAAGCAGGAAACGGACGAGCGGATCCGAGGCGTTTAGCGATTTTCATTCGCTCACTCCGGAAAAGGAGCTTTTCGGGCTCCGCCGGTCGCTCCTGCCCTCTTCCTTGCGCGATGTTCGGCCCGGACCACCCGCCGAGCGTGAGGCTCCGGCAAAGGCGCGGGAATATAACCATCCTTCAGGAACGACCGATCCATCATGTCCGATAACCCCCTGAACGCCCATACAAAACCCGACGAAAACGAGGCCCGCGAAGAGGTCATCACAACCCATCTCAACGCCGATTTCGACGCGCTCGCCTCCATGCTGGCCGCCAGCAAGCTGTACCCCGAAGCCGCGCTCGTCTTTCCCGGATCCCAGGAAAAGGGCCTCCGAAATTTCTTTCTTCACACGACATCCTACCTCTTCGACTTCACCAAGATCCGTCACATCGACATCCATCGCATCCGCCGCCTCATTCTGGTGGACACCCGGCAGAAGAGCCGCATCGGGAAATTCTCCCGCGTTTTGGAGAATGAAGACCTGGAGGTCCACATCTACGACCACCATCCCCCCTCGGACGACGATATCCACGGCGACTTCGAGCTGATTCGGGAGGTGGGCGCAACGACCTCCCTTCTTGCGGAGATCCTGCGGGAAAAGGGCCTGTCGGTCACCCCGGACGAGGCCTCTATCATGTGCCTGGGAATTCACGAGGACACGGGCTCGTTCACGTTCTCGTCCACGCGGCCGGAGGACTATCGGGCGGCTGCCTGGCTCACGGAACAGGGGGCCAACCACAATCTCATTTCGGATCTCCTCACAAGGGAGTTCACGGCCGACCAGGTGCGCTTGCTCAATGAACTGATGACGGCGGCCACCACCTATGTAATTCACGGCGTAGACGTGGTCATTTCCGATGTGATCCGGGATGAGTACATGGGCGATTTTGCTGTACTGGTTCACAAGTTCATGGAGATGGAGAACCTGGATGTGGTCTTCGCGCTCGCGCAGATGGAGGACAAGATCTACCTGGTGGCGCGGAGCCGTATCGATGACGTGAATGCGGCGGAGATCGCCCTGGCATTCGGCGGCGGAGGCCACCCCCAGGCGGCATCCGCCACCATTAAGAACAAAACCCTGGCCCAGGCCAAGCGTTCTCTTCAGGCCCTGCTTCGAAGCCGGATCAACCCGAGAAAGACGGCTCGGGACGTGATGGCCTCTCCAGTCATCCACATCGACCCGGAAAGGGCCATTCAGGACGCAGCCACGACGATGACACGGTACAACATCAACGTACTGCTGGTGATAGGCTCCAAGGGTCGAATTCAGGGGTACATCACGCGCCAAATCGTTGAAAAAGCTGTGTTCTTCGGTCTGGGAGATCTGAAGGTCCGCGAGTACATGAATATCGAGTATTCAGTGGTCGAGCCGGACGCCTCTCTCAAGGAGGTCCAGGACCTCATTATTCAAAACCGGCTGCGCATCCTGCCTGTCGTGGAGAAGAACACCGTGGTGGGTGTGATCACCCGTACGGATCTCTTGAGCATTCTGGTCGGGGAGCCGGTCATTCCGGATTTTCGTTATGAGTCCAAACACGCTTCACATTTCATTCGAAAAAAGAACATGGCCTCCATGCTGAAGGAGCGGCTTCCCAGGAAGCTCATTCAGCATCTCAAGGAATTCGGCCGAATCGCAGACCTGCTAGAGTACAACGTTTACCTGGTGGGAGGACTGGTCCGTGACGTTTTCCTCAAGCGGGAGAACCTGGACGTGGATCTGGTCGTGGAAGGAGACGGAATCCACTTTGCCCAGACCTTTGCCGAGCATCACCCGGACGTTCGTGTACGGACCCACCGTAAGTTCGGCACCGCTGTAGTGGTCTTTCCGGATGAATTCAAGGTGGACATCGCCACGGCACGGATAGAGTACTACGAATCGCCCGCTGCACCTCCTATCGTGGAGACGAGTTCCCTCAAGCAGGACCTTTTCAGGCGCGACTTCACCATGAACACCCTGGCGGTGAAGCTCAACCCCAAGCACTACGGCACTCTGGTGGACTACTTCGGGGCCCAGAAGGACATCAAGGAACGATTCATTCGCGTGCTTCACAACCTGAGCTTCGTCGAGGACCCTACCCGTGTGCTTCGCGCCATTCGCTTTGAACAGCGTTTCGGGTTCAAGATCGGCAAGCTCACGCTGGCGCTTATCAAGAATGCCGTGTCCATCAACACGTTCCGGGATATGTCCGCACGGAGGCTGTTTCTGGAGCTGAAGCTTCTCCTGATGGAACAGGACCCGATTCAGGCCATCGAGAGAATGCACGAGTTCGGCCTGCTCAAGATGATTTCCCCCCGCATTCAGCTCACGGACGAGCTGAGTGGCCTTTTGCGGGAAATCAAGGCAGTCATCTCCTGGTATGATCGGCTTTACCTGGAAAAGCCATACGCCTCCTGGAAGGTCTACTGGCTTGGACTGACTTCACCCCTGCCGCCCTCAGAGCTCAAGACGTGGATGGAGGAGGCCCAGCTCTCCGATCAGGAGGGGCGGGACCTCGTACGCCAGAGAGGAGATGTGAAAGAGGTCCTGGATTCCCTGTATCGCCTGGAGGAAAACAACCCGTACGGGGTCTACGCGCTGCTCTCGGCCTACGACACCGAACTGATTCTTTTCATCATGGCGAAGGCGAACAACAGGGAAATCAAACGACAGATCTCGTCCTATGTCACGAAGCTGAGTGATATGAAGACGCACCTCAAGGGCCGGGACCTCAAGGCGCTCGGCATTCCCCCGGGACCTGTGTATCGAGAAATTCTGGAGCGTCTCCTGAAAGCCCGGATGAACGGCGACATTCAAACGCGGGAGCAGGAAAGTCTGTTCGTCCGTGAGCACTTCGCCTCATGGATCCCGGACGCTTCGGAGATTCCCGCTGCTTCTTCATGAGCCCGAGGTTCCATCCAGCGAAGAAATCGCTTGAATATTTTGTCGACTTCCCTAAGATTGGGTCTTCCGACAGCTTCCCCACAGGTAGACCCTGTGTGACCCCGGTGGAAATACGTATCCGGCCAGGGGTATGAAGTTCTGAACGCAAAATGAAGGGCTTTCATTGGGGGCCGACTCAAATTGTAAAGGCCCGTGGAGCCCTTCCGATCACACTTCAATCGCTTGGAATCACGGCTATTTCCCCAACACCTGGAACCGAAATACCATGGACGTATTCCCTGAGTCCACCTGAAGGGACACAACTTGCCATCATAGCCCCCGTCAGGATCTGCCCTTCACTATGATCCATCGATTGAAAGTCATACTTTTACTATATAACATTTAATATAAGCAGAAGTAATATTCCTATAAAGAATTGTAAGTGGTGTGCTACCGATATGACGGATTCAGAGGGTTACGAAGTCAAGCTCAAGGTGTTCGAGGGGCCCCTGGACCTCCTCCTCCACCTCATCCGCAAAAATGAGGTGGATATCTTCGACATCCCCATTCAGACCATTACCGAGCAGTACCTCGAATATCTGGACATGATGAAGGCCCTGAATATCAGTGTGGCCGGAGACTTCCTCGTCATGGCCTCCACCCTCGTCCACATCAAGTCCAGAATGCTCCTCCCACTCCAACCCGGAGAGGACGATGAGGAGGAAGACCCGCGCATGGAAATCACCCGCCCTCTCCTGGAGTACATGCGCCTGAAGGAGGTGGCGGGAGAGCTCTCCGAGCGGGACATGCTGGAAAGGGACATTTTTACGCGGCGTCTGCCTGCGGATGACCTCGCCCGGTACCGTTCCGATGAGCCCACCCTGGCGGTGAACCTCTTCCAGCTCATGGATGCCTTCCAGAGGGTGATCGAGCAACAGGCCCCGGGCACTACGCTGAGCTTCCGAACGGAAAAGTGGACACTCAAAGACAAAATGACGTACATCATGGAGCGGCTCAAGGAAGGGTCCATGTACTTCACCGAACTCTTTTCCGGAAAAGGGACCATCCCCGAGCTGGTCGCTACTTTCCTGGCCCTTCTCGAACTGGTACAAACCGGCCTGATTCGGGTCTTCCAGCCGGATCCGGACAGGGATCTGCTCCTTGAAGCTCGATTCGAGGAAGCGGAGGACGTTGCTCGTGGGTAAGTCACTCAAGCTCATTGTCGAAGCCCTGCTCTTTGCCTCGGACCGTCCGCTGAGCGTGAAGGACATTCGTTCCTGGCTGCCGGATGTGGAGCCGGCCAACATTCGCAGCGCCCTCAAGGTGCTCACCTACGAGTACGAGGCCATGGGACGCAGTTTCGGTCTGAGGGAGGTGGCCGGTGGGTTTCAGTTCCGGAGCCAATCCGAGTATGGGTCGTACATCTTGAGGATGCTGCAGACGACCCCGGCCCGGCTTTCCCGGGCAGCCCTGGAAACCCTGGCGATCGTGGCCTACAAGCAACCCATCGTCCGCCATGAAATCGAGCGCATTCGGGGTGTGGATTCGGGCGGAATCCTTCGAGCCCTCCTCGAAAAAGGACTCATTCGGATCATGGGACGAAAGGACCTGCCCGGCCGGCCCCTGATCTATGGGACCACGCGCAGGTTCCTCGAGGTGTTTGACCTGGAAAGCCTCGACTCCCTGCCCAAACTCAAGGAAATCAAAGCCCTTGGAAACGAGGATCATGGCACGCAAACCCAGCCGTTCCCGCAAAACGTCCTCTCCACGGAAGTCTTCCAGAACAAGGGGCAGGAAGACGGGAAAACCGAACCGCCATCGGGCCCTGCGCGGGAAGACTCCGAAGACAACGCCCCCGATGAAGACAAGGCCGGAAGGACGGGAGAGGATTCCGAGCCGCCCTCCCCCGAACCTGCGAGGACCTCAGAGGATCAATAAGATCCTCTCTCACGCCGGGTTGGCATCGCGACGCCGTGCAGACGAGCTGATCGCTGCGGGACGAATCACCGTCAATGACCAACGCATCACCGCTCCCGGAACCCTCGCCGTGTGGGGCAGGGACCGCATTCTGCTCGATGGCGGCGAGATCCCCGGTCCCAGTCATCGCATCTATCTCATGCTCAATAAGCCCTTCGGATACATCTCCGCCCTGAGCGACCCTCAGGGGCGCGCGGTGGTCACCGACCTTGTGCAGGACGTGGGTGAGCGGGTCTACCCTGTGGGGCGCCTGGACTTCGACACCCTGGGTCTCCTTCTGCTCACAAACGACGGTGCGTGGGCTCACCGCATGATGCACCCCCGCCATCACATCCCGCGAACCTACAAGGTGAGTGTGGAGGGATCCATCGAAGACTCCTCTCTCGAGAGGCTGCGCAGAGGCCTTTTACTGGAAGACGGTTTCAGCGGCAAAGCGCGCGTCACCTTGCTCAAACGGGAACCCGAGCGCAGCATCCTGCGCATCACGATTCACATGGGGCGCTCCCGTATCGTGAGGCGCATGGTGGATGCGTTGGGATACCGTGTGGTGCAGCTCATTCGCATCGCGTTCGGACCGTTGGTGCTCGGGGACCTGAAGGTGGGATCCTATCGGCACCTCTCGGACTCCGAAGTTCGAAACGCCGTTCGACCGATCCATCGAGAACAACGATCCCGGCGTTCGTGAACGCTTGTTGGCGGGCCTCGGCAAGGGACAGGAGGAAACACGCCCCTGCGAGAAATCCCTTTGAGGGAAGTGGAAGTGAGCGGTCTTTCAAAAACCGGGCTCGGCGGCTGTTACCACCGCGATAACCCACTGGAATGGTAGAAGCAAATCTTCTAGCGCGAGTCTTTTTGCAGCTCCAACGATTTTCTATTTACAATACTTTCTTTCTATTGTAAGGAGAAAGCTCAAGCTCAAGGAGAATGAATCGAACGGGCGGTTAACTCAGCGGGAGAGTGCCATCCTCACACGGTGGAAGCCCCGGGTTCAAACCCCGGACCGCCCACCATTCCCTTTCCCATACCTGGAGCCATGATGGCAGTAAACATGAAGGGCCCTCTGAAAGAGGGCTCTTTTTCGGTCTTCATGGTCAATCCAACCTATGACAACCTCGAAACGTCATACCGGATCCAGTAAGCAGTACGCCCTCCGCATTACCGTTCCCGCCATCCTTTGCGTTCTGCTCTTTGCAGGCATGATCTTCATCTACATCCTTCGGTTTATCGAGCAGCGTCTCATGGAGCAAAAACGGAACCTGACGCGGGAGACGACAGAGCTCGTCTTTGACACCCTTCAATTCTACGAGCGGAGAGTTGAAATCGGAGACATCGATCGCGAGGAGGCCCAGGCGCTTGCCATCGAACAGATTCGACACTTTCGGTACGGGCCGGCAGTAAAGGACTACTTCTGGATCAACGACCTGACTCCTACGATGATCATGCACCCCTATCGGAGCGATCTCGAGGGCCAGAACATTTCAACCTTCACCGACCCGACCGGCCAGCGGGTTTTCGTGACCTTCGTGCGCACGATCCGAAAGCATGGCGCAGGTTTTGTCGACTACATGTGGCAATGGGAGGACGACCCGAACCGGATCGTCCCGAAGATTTCCTATGTGAGGCTCTTCGAGCCCTGGGGGTGGATTGTGGGCACGGGGAGCTACGTTGAGGACGTCCGTTCCGAAATCGCTTCCATGACTCGAGACCTGGTCATCGTGTGCTCGGCCATCCTCGGGATCATTCTGG
>JASFQI010000258.1:0-7091 GCA_050115555.1 Desulfobacteraceae bacterium | reverse complement strand
CATGAGCCCCGCCAGGAGGAACGAATTTATCAGCATAAACTGCGCGGCGATACCGGAGAATCTCATCGAAGCCGAACTTTTCGGCTTTGAAAAAGGGGCGTTTACAGGGGCCGTTTCCGCCAAAAAAGGGCTTTTTGAAATCGCTGAAGGTGGAACCCTGTTTCTGGACGAGATCGGCACGCTGCCTCTGTCTCTTCAGTCCAAGCTGTTGGGCGTCTTGGATGAAAAAAATCTGAGGAGGCTGGGTGGAAAATCCGTGCGCCCCATCCAAGCCCGGATCATTGCGGCCACGAACATGGACATTGAGGGGGCGGTAAAAACAGGTGAGTTTAGAGAGGACCTCTACTATCGGATCAATGTCATCCGGATCCATATTCCACCCTTGAGGGAACGGCTCGAGGACATCCCCGATCTGTGCAGATTTTTTGTTTCGCGATTCACCGCGAACCATCATGTTGCGATCCCTGATTCCGAAATCGCCCGCCTCATGGAATATCACTGGCCGGGAAATGTGAGGGAGCTGTGCAATGTGGTGGAAAGATCCATCATCCTCAGGCAGGGGCCTGCACTCCGGCCATGTGAGCTCCTGCGCAGGGACTCGCACAACGTGTCCTACGCGGTGCACAGAGAGGATGACAGTAAGGAAATCCTAAGCCTCAACGAATTGGAAAAAGGCCACATTTGCCATGCACTTGATGTTTTTTCCGGAAACCACACTCAGGCGGCAAAGGCCCTTGGTATATCGCGCTCCACTCTGAAAAGAAAGATCAAAAGCTACGATATCTCCTGAAGGCCGCCTCAAAACTCTCCCCCCTTTCTGCTGCCCCACGGAATCCGAAACGCTTTACATGACGACGAAACCGGAGCCCATCGCTCCCAGGCCCTCCCATGTGCGGCCATAGGTGTACCAAAATAAGACACTGGCCCAAAATAGGACACCTAATTTTAATCACATGGGATCCACGGGAAAAATGGAACCAGAGTAACAGGTTGATATCAGGAATTAAAGGAACATCCCTCGCGATTGGCATACTGCTTGCTCACGGAAAGGGGGGTTTGAGCGAGTCAATGGACAGGAAGTGAGTAGAAAATCCGCGTTTTAAAAAAAAGTTACGGGATAGTAAGCGCTTCATAGAACATTAAACAGAAAAAGCCATACGTATGGATGAGCATACACCGAAAAAGACGGTTTTACTCGTTGATGATGAAACGCCTTTTATCCTAAGCCTCACCACTGGACTGGATAGTTATCGGTCAAAATACAATATCTTAACCGCAAAAAATGGAAAGCACGCCGTACAGACTCTTGAATCATCCTCCGTGGACTTGGTCGTTACCGATTTGAGGATGCCTGAGATGGACGGATTTGAGCTGCTTGCTCACATGAGTGCCCATTTCCCGTCCATTCCCGCCATCGTCATGAGCGCCTTTGGGACACAAGAAATCAAAGAACGGCTCCGGACCATGGGAACGATTGGGTTCCTGGAGAAACCGATCGATTTCCGAGACCTGATCAGCGCGATCAACAACGCCTTAGACCCCGAGAAGAAAGGAGGATCTGTAAAAGGTATCTCCATCGCCAGTTTTTTACAGCTTATTGAAATAGAAGAAAAGACATGCCTTCTGGAAATCAAAGGGGAACAGACCTCCATGAATGGTATTTTTTATTTTCATAAAGGCATGCTCTATGACGCTGTATGCGGGAATCTCAGAGGGGAAGAGGCGGCGATTGAGGTCATCGGTTGGGAAAACGCAGAGATTCGATTCAAGGAGATTCCCAAGAAAAAAATAAGTAGGCGGATCGAGGCCGAGTTGATGTCTCTGATCATGGAAGCAATGAGACGGAAGGATGAATTAAGTATCCTGGAGGACGAGGAACTCATCCAGCTTGACGACACCATGGACGTGTTACCGGAGGATCTCGATCTGAAGCCGTTCCAACAACCTTTATCCAGTGAAAGCATGGATACGGAAGACATGGATCAGGAGAATCAACAACCTACAAAAGACGGAAAGGAGACAACCATGAACGTCCAAAAACTGAACAAGTCTATCGAAATACTCAAGGAGGATCTGGGAGATGCCCTGCTTGCTACAGACATTTTCGGGTCCGCAGATGGACAAGGCATTGCAGGGTATAACCCTCAGCCCAAGGCTTCCGCTCTTTTCAGCCAGGTGACCGCTTTTATGGTAAAGTCATTGGATAACTCCGGTTTTGCGAAGCTGGGCAAGTACTACCTTCTGGACCTGGCCGGCAATAAGGTCGTTATTTGCATTATATTAGGTGATTATCAATGGGGTATGCTCGTTGATACGAACAAGGCACAGCTCGGTCTTCTGCTGAATGTCGTCATGCCCAAGGTGATTGATGCGTTTGAAGACGCCATCACGGGATAGGAGAAAAGCATGGGCGAAAAACTGGAAAAAATATTCGAGATCGTGGCGCAAAAAGCAGGCCTGACTGCAAGAATGGAGCTGGCGTCAAAGTCAGGAATATCCAAAGCAAAAGCTCATGAAATCCCCGATACAGACGAAGTCATCAACAAGCTCAAGGGCCTGGCCTCCGACTTGATCGGGGAGAACATCGACCCTTTACTGTAAAAACCGGGAGAGGCGGCGGCTTGGCATTCGGATCCGCGATTTTCCGAATCCGCAATCATGTTGAACGATCAACCGGTTGAATGCCTCGCCGAGCTCGGCGTGTCTCAACAGTCTTTGGCTTTTCGCCGAGGTGACTTCCTGCGCTTAAAGGAAAGGAGGCGGCTGGATAGTCTGGCATGTCATCATGCAATGTGTGCTGCCGCCGACGGTCCTTTTCTGCGGAAATACCCGTACTAGAATGGATGGTTGTGGGAAAGCATGGGAGTCACCTTGAGGTTTCACGGCCTGAAAGCCGAGGGGAAGGCCTCTTTTTCGATCTCTCGCTGTGCTTAAAGAGCATGTCATCGGCCTCCTTCATCTGGGTTCGCTTGAGATCCCAGCAGAAAGAGCTGCCCAGCAATGCCGCGTCGCCCCTGGAAGTCGTTGATTGCCGGATTGGTCCCGGCAAAAGCGGTTTCAAAAAAGCTCAACGGCATCAAGGAAGCCACAGCACTACGAAGGGGTTCCTTCGACCTCGGACGATTTGTGGCTTCCGCTTTGTAAATCCGGAAAATGGACGCTCCCAGGGGAATGGGCTCCTGGCGGTCGCGTTGATTGAACCGGACCACGTGGTAGATCACACGCCCAAAAGCCTTACGTCATGACTCACGATGGAACTTTCGCCTATGATGATTGCTTGAGAAAAAATTCCAACTGAATTCCATCTGAAAACTCTGCACCATCCAACTCCCTGGATCATCGAGCGTAAGGGCTGCATTGTGCTTATGGAACTCCCAATGGGGGTCATTTCAATCTCCCCACAGTAAGCTGCGTAGAATGCGCGAGTGAAACATTTTCAAGGTCATGGCGGTCTTCGAAGCGCTGAAGTGGTGTGTATACCCTCCTCCTTCCCCGGCATCAGGTACTTCGAGTAGGATTTGCCCCTTTCTGAAGGCACACTGTGAATCACTCTCCTACCGGAAAAATAAGACGCTGATCCTCCAGGACCGGATCCATGGATCTGTGCCTTTCACTGAAAGCATGCCGAGTTTCCATTCTACAATCATTCTGTTTTTTAGGCCAAGCCCATGAAATAATTACAACATTCCTGCCTATGCCCACCCTTTCAACTATCGGGCCGTTCGTATTTCTTGAACCCAGTGCTTGATTTTCACTTTTTCATCATGAATAATGAATAGATCGAGCGCCGCAGGTCTAGCCAAACACATCAAAGGAGATGGGTCATGGCAAGGTCACTGTATGAACCGACCGCGGGTATAGTGACCGTTCCAGCGGTGTCTCCACACTCACCCCGAAAGAAATCATAGATACAAGGTGAGAGGGGCCTCGTGGCCTCCCTCGTTTTCCATGGACCCTTTGATCACGGAGTCTGCCATGAATGAAGACAAGGACATTTTGACGATTGAGGAAGCAGCCCAGTATCTGAGCCTTGGCAAGCGTTCGGTTTACAAGCTGGCCAAATCCGGCCAACTTCCTGCAAAGATGGTGCTCAACAAATGGCGCTTTGAGCGAGAGGCCCTGCGGGATTGGATCAGGAAGGGAGGAAAGTAAAGCCGGACTCCCTTCAGCGCAGAATAACAGACGTTTCTTGAATAAAATTTGACGGTCTCGCAAAAACCCGCTCGACCGCTGTCGGCTAGGCTGTAACTCATTAGAATCCCTAGCGGCAAATCTCCAGGTCGCGGGCTTTTTGCAACTCCATCAAATTTCCTATCGTTCCAGTTTCAGTGGAACCGGGAATGAAGGGTGATGTGTTTTCCATAAACCGTCTTTCTACAAAGGGCGGCCGCGGAAAACACACCCGAAGGCTGCGGAAAACACCGGAGTCCTTGCAATAGCGGGACAGGTCTCCCGGTTCCGCGCATGCTTCGACCTCATCATTCTTCATGGGGGATCCCGTGGAACATTCTTTTATTACGATACGACTTCGAACCTCCTGAGACATCCTCCACCCCTAATATAGGTCGTGCACCAACCTCGCAATGAGCCCATAACCCGTTTCGGCTGAGGCCCCATTTCTCGAAAGGAGAGGTGGGGATTTTTTATTCCTCGAGACCGGTCTCGTTGGTGCGAATTTTGCTTGCTGGTATAGCTGTGGAAACAAACCCTGTCCGCCCTGAAAGAGGCCTCTCGTTTTTCTGGAGAACGAAAGGCCCCTTTCACGAGCGCCAGGAAACGGGAATCATAAGCTCAAAGAGGTGATAAAAAATGAAAGGCTTGACATTACGGACAAAACTTATTCTGGGCGGGATGGTCATGCTTGTGATCCCCCTTCTGGTCGTCGGGGGTTTCAGCGTTTTCTGGTCATCAAAGGCCATGAACGAACTGGAAGGCGAACAGTTGCTTGCTCTTCGAAAGGTCGTGAAGGCTCAAGTCCATTCGATGCTCAGAGAGCAAACCAATGTATTGGCGAGTGCGGTCGGACAGGATGCGGTCCTGATAGATATTGCAAAATCGCTGGTACAGACCGGCCTCCACGAATTGGCGCAATACAAATTGGACACGCAGACCACGATCTTCCATCAGAAGGAGGTCTATGACTTCTGCCTGATTACCGATGAAAAGGGAACCGTCATTGGGGACACGGTCAACGGTGCGTTGAAGGGGAAAGACCTCTCGGGCGAAGCGTACTTTGAGAAGGCCATGGCGGGAGAGACCGCCATCGGCAACGTTGAGCAGTCAGAAGACAAAACACAAGCCTACGTGGTCGCCGCCACCCCCTTCAAGGTTGAGGACCAGGTGATCGGAGCCGTCGTGAGCGGCTGGAAGCTGGATTTCCTGAACCATGAGATCGGGCAGTTGACCTTTGGCAAAACAGGCAGCGCATTCATTGTGGACCGAACGGGAACCATCATCGTGCATCCTGACAAGGATCAGATCCTGAAAACAAACATCCGCGATGTGGAGGGCATGGCGCAAGCAGCCGAGGCGATGGTATCCTTTGGCGAAGGCATTCAGGAGTGCTCGCTCAACGGGGAAGAAAAAATTCTTGCCTTTGCGCCCATCGAAATGGCGGACTGGAGTCTCGGGCTGATTCTGTCGAAATCGGAAATCACCGGTCCCGTGAACAAGATGCGAAATATCCTTGTCCTTTCCGCACTGTTGATCCTGGGCCTCATCAGCGTGGCCATCTTCTGGTTCGTGCAATGGATGATTACCAAACCCATCAATCGCGCAGTGGAAGACTTGAATGAGGGCGCCAACCAGGTCTCGTCCGCCTCGGATCAGATCGCATCCACCAGTCAAGTGCTGGCGGAAGGCGCTTCAGCACAGGCCTCCTCTGTCGAAGAGACGTCCTCCTCCCTGGAGGAAATGTCTTCCATGACCAAGCAGAATGCGCAAAATGCAGGCGAGGCAAACAACCTGATGCAGGAGGCGAATCAGGTAGTAAATAGGGCCAATGCATCCATGGCGGATCTGACCACGGCCATGGATGAAATTTCCAGATCCAGCGAGGAATCCTCTAAAATTATCAAAACAATCGACGAGATCGCCTTTCAGACCAACCTCCTTGCCCTGAATGCCGCGGTGGAGGCGGCTCGTGCAGGAGAGGCCGGTGCGGGCTTTGCGATCGTCGCCGATGAGGTCCGAAACCTGGCCCTGCGGGCGGCTGAGGCCGCCAAAAACACCTCCGACCTGATTGAGGGAACCGTCAAAAGGGTTGCAAATGGATCGGGGATCGTGAAAAGGACCAGCAAGGAATTCACAGATGTCACAACGAATTCTGCAAAGGTGGGCGAGTTGGTTGCGGAAATTGCGGCGGCATCCAATGAACAGGCCCAGGGAATCGACCAGCTGAATAATGCGGTTGCCGACATTGACAGGATTGTCCAGCAGAACGCGGGGAACGCTGAAGAATCGGCCAGCGCCTCGGAACAAATGAAGGGCCAGGCTGAAAGATTGAAAGGCATTGTGGGGGTTCTCATGAGGCTGGTGGAGGGTTCTGCGCAAAAAAGCGTTGAGCATTTGACGCCGGGGGGCGGTGCATCCGACACTGAGCCGATCGAATCCAGAGCGGGATGTGTTCCCACGATGGGACAAAAGGGGCTCAATGCCGGGGATGCAAAGGAGATCGGCCCGGAGCAGGGGATTCAGGACGATGAGGACCGGTTTCAGGACTTTTAGAAACCGGGTTCGATGGTAACGAGGGGGTATTTTTTTCTGCCACGCCGTGCTCTGCGTCAATGGGTCGGCACAAGGGGTAATCGACAAAAGGAATCACAGCACCGTTGCCGTAGGTGGCGGCGAGATCGGTTATTCTTGAATGCCGTATGGCTTCCTCTATGGTTTTTCCAAGAAGGAAATCCGAAGATCATGCACACGCTCACCAACAAGACGCGATTCCGGGGCCTTCAGGAGCGAACTCGCGAAGCCCTGCCTTAAACAGGAAGGAAGATCCATCCCCATCCTGCAAGCAATCCTCATTTCCCATCTAACCGACTGAAATATTTACCGACGCCCCCCTCTACACCTGCGATTTCAACGAGCTT
>JASFQI010000257.1:0-7115 GCA_050115555.1 Desulfobacteraceae bacterium | reverse complement strand
TCCTGGAGGGCCTGGATGACGGCGTTTCCGCCCAGCCACCCACCGTCTCCGAAGAACCGTGGATGATGGGCGGGAACGGCTCCGGAGCCCATCGGGCTGGTGGTGGCGGCCGCTCCCAGGAGATCCGACAGCTCCTGAAACGCCTCCCAGGCCTCTGCCGCGATCACTCCCCCGCCAGCCACGAGGAGCGGCCTGCGGGCATCCAGGAGCAGCTGGGCCGCCTTGTCGATGAGGCCCTGGTCCCCCCTCGGACGACCGGTCGGGCGGTAGCTTGCCGGCTCAGGCAGATCTTCGACTTCTCCTTTCTGAAGCAGGACATCCAGGGGGATGTCCAAGTGCACGGGCCCCGGCCTTCCGCTCAGGGCCTCCCGAAAGGCCCTCTGTACCAGCTCGGGGATCCTGGACCACTGATGAACCGCTGCGTTCCACTTGGTGATGGGCCGGTAAAAGGCGTGGGAATCCAGGTCCTCGAGGGCCCCTACAAATGGATAACTGAGGTGTCTTTGGACATTGGCCGAGACAGCCAGGACAGGCGAGCTGTCCGCATAGGCTTCGTAGAGGCCGCTTGCGAGGTTGGCGGCGCCTGAGCCCACGGTGGAGCAGCACACCCCGATCCGGCCTGTGGCGCGGGACCAGGCATCGGCCATGTGGGCCGCATTTTCCTCATGCCGGGTGGAAAAGAAATCAATGCCGTCCTCTGTGCGCAAGGCCTCCAGCAACGCCACGATCCCGTGGCCGCTGATTCCGAAGACGTGCTCCACTCCCTCTTTGGCGAGGGCCTTCACCAACACTTCCGCTCCGGTGTACTCGCCCATGTTCGCCCCTCCTTTTCATGAAAGCAGAAAAACCCCTTGGGGAAACCCCCTCCTGACTCGCGTCATTCTAGGATCGTCCCGAGGGCGGAGCAATATCACGAAAGTAACATTTTTGAGGGAATTCGAATATCTCCAGCTTCATCGAATCCCGTGGATCGGGAGGCGGCTTTCCTTGATTTTAAGGACCGCGCCGGTATAATTTATTGAAGAATCGTTCCTGAAATCCCTCCCAACAAACGTCTGGGGAAGGAAATGGCCGCCTCTCCCTTTCCGTCAGACCGCGTTCCGAAATTGATGGAGTTCGCCCGCATTGCAGGGGCGGCTCAGGATGTCGAATCCCTGCGAGCAGGCACGCTCAGCCTCATCCGCCGGATTTTCCGTTCGGACAGCACGATTTTCTGGCTCATCAATCCGGATTTCAGCATCTCCAGTCTCCTTGAAGTGAACGTGCCCAAGCACTTCTTCCCGATGTACAGCGACTACTACCACAGGTTGAACCCCTTCGACCCCATCAACATGGGGTCGTTCCGAGGGACCGCCCTTTCCATGGAACAGGTGGTGCCTTACAAAGAGTTCAAAAAGACCGAGTACTTCAACGACTTCATTCGGCCGCAGAGAATTCGGCGACAGATGGTCGTGTACATTCACGTCCAGGATGCGCTCACATCCGTGATCTGCACCCACAGGTCCAGGGATATACGTTTCGGAAAAGAGGACCTCGCCGCCGGTGACATGGTTTCCTCCCACTTGTCCACGGCGTTTGAACGCATTCAAGTGGTCGAAAAGATCAGGAGAAAAGGAAGCTTTTTTCAAATGATCCTCGACAGCACGGACATTGGGATCGCGGTGTTGGACCTGGACAAACGAGTGCTCTTCATCAACCGGAAGGCCGTAGAGATCTGTACCGGCATCAAAATGGAACCCGTGTCAGAGGGGCGGCATCGTCGTGTGGATTCGGCCCTCCCGTGGCCCGTTCTGAAGGACTGCGATGCCGTGAAGCGGCATGACGAGACAGGTGGGGGAGAGGACCTGGGACCCATTCCTGTGAAGGAACGGGTGTTGTGGGTCTCTGATTCCGAGAGATGCCGGTTTCGGTCGAGGCTCACCGACGAGACCCTGACCGATTTCAGCCGTCCCCTTTTTCTCGTGACCATGGAGGTCCTGCCCGCACACCCCGGCGTCGATGAAGATGTGATGAGGAGAGGTCTTCATCTCACAAAGCGTGAAGCCGAGATCGTGTCCTATATCTTCAGGGGCCACAGGAATGCCGAGATTGCGGACCGACTCTTTATCAGCGAGGGGACGGTAAAGAATCATTTGAGGAGCATCCATGAAAAGGTCCAAGTCAAAAACAGGACCGGTTTGATTCACAAGGTGTTGACCCTGGGCCAGCCAGGGCTCAGGGCTTCTCGAACCCTCCGCGAGAGATTGTGAAGGCAAGGAACACCCGTCACTAGGATTCCACAGTGGGGATGCACGAGAACCTGATCCGCAATGTCATGAAGAATCACGAAACCGAAAACAAGCGGTCTGAACAAACGAACCGATTGAAAATGCCGCCTTCTCGGGAAAGCGGAAGGGTTATGAGGTCATCAAGGTCCACGCCATGGGCATTGGAAGGGATATCGAGATCAAGGCCGATGCAAACCCTTACGTGCCGGCGTACGCACGGTATTCGTGGTACACCCGAAACAGGAAGGGGATGAAAAGCCCCTGCCCTGCCCGGTCTCTGGGGGGCAAATAGAGATGAAAAATTCTGCACATAAAGGTGCTGAAATATATGAGAAAAGAGTCCATTTTACTGTTTGGGCACCCCATGCCGATGAGGTCTTTGTCGTCGGGACGTTCAATGAATGGAACAAAACAGCAGACCGGATGAACAGGAAACCGGATGGCTGGTGGTCCATGGATGTGCCCGAAGCAAAGCAAGGCGACGAGTACCGATACCGAATCGTTCACGCAGGGAAGGAATACCTCCGAATCGACCCCTATGCACGCCGGGTCACCAGCTCAGCAGGCAATTCGATCATTACAAGACCCTTTGACACGAAAAAGGGAGAGGAGTTCCACCCTCCCGCACTCGATGAAATGGTGATCTATGAGCTTCACATCGGGACGTTTGGCAAGCAGGGCGCAGAGCCCGGTCCAGGCGACCTTGAAGGAGCCATCGATCGGCTCACCTATCTCAAGGAGCTGGGAATCAATGCAGTGGAGTTGATGCCGCTGGCCGAGTTTGCCGGTGGATATTCCTGGGGCTACAATCCATCCAACATCTTTGCAGTGGAAAACGAGTATGCCACTCCACGCACCTTCAAGGAGTTTGTCGATGAGGCCCACCGGCTTGGAATCGCGGTCATTGTAGACGTCGTATACAACCACTTCGGTCCGACCGATCTGGACCTGTGGCAGTTCGACGGCTGGAGCGAAAACGACAAGGGCGGGATCTACTTCTACAATGACTGGCGCGCAGCGACACCGTGGGGGGAGACGCGACCGGATTACGGGCGCAAGGAAGTCAGGGAGTATATTCGGGACAACGCCCTGATGTGGTTTCAAGAGTACGGCGTGGACGGCCTGCGCTGGGATATGACCGCCTTCATCCGCAATGTGCACGGACGGAACGATCATTCGGAGAGCGACCTTCCCGATGGCTGGACCCTGATGCAGTGGGTAAACGAGGAGATCAGAATATACAAGCCCCGAGCTTTCACCATCGCCGAAGACCTTCAGAACAACCCGTATCTGACCAGGGATCCGAAAGATGGAGGAGCCGGGTTCAGCACGCAGTGGGCCGCCCCTTTTGTGCATGCTGTCCGGGCAGCGCTGATCGGAGCCGAGGATGCATCCCGGGATATGGACGCCGTCCGTAACGCCATTCTGCATCGCTACTATCTGAATGCCTTTGAGCGGGTCATCTATACGGAATCGCACGATGAAGTGTCGAACGGAAAAGCGCGCATCGCCGAAGAGGTCGATCCTGGAAAAGCCTCCTCATGGGCAGCGAAAAAGAAGTCCGCACTGGGTGCCGTGCTCGTCTTCACGGCACCGGGTGTTCCGATGATCTTCCAGGGCCAGGAGTTTCTTGAAGACGACTGGTTTCACGATCAAGATTCCATCGACTGGAAGAAAAAGGATCGTTTCGCAGGGATCCTCCAGCTTTACAAGGATTTGATCTCGCTTCGTCTGAATCGTGGCGGTAAGACAAAGGGGCTTACCGGGCAAGGGGTGAATGTGTATCACATGAACCACGATGACAAAACGATGGCCTATCATCGATGGGATTCAGGAGGGCCGCATGACAGCGTCGTCGTCCTGGCGAATTTTTCCTCTCGACCCTGCAAAAGGTGTATCATTCCCTTACCTGATGCCTGTGAGTGGACTGTGCTATTCAACAGCGATAGCCGGTACTACGACTCGGACTTCGAGGACTTCGGCAACGCCGTGATCCACACAGAGGCACCCGACAAGGACGGTTTCCCGGCGCAGGCCGAAATCAGTATCGCACCCTATAGCGCACTTATTCTCTCACAAGAAAACATGAGCTGACCTCGGCGCCTCAACTGCCCTCAGGCCGCTGAGCGCCACACCGGCCTGAAGGAGGAATGCGTCTTTCATGAACCCTGAGATGAAAATCAGAAACGAGACGGACGCCGACGTCAACCCCGTCACAGAGGTGACCGTGGCGGCGTTCGAGACGTTGGAGATCAGCAACCACACGGAGCAATTCATCATCGAGGCACTACGTGCCGCGAAAGCCCTGACCCTGTCCCTGGTCGCAGAAGTCGACGGCCGTGTGGTCGGGCATATCGCATTCTCCCCCGTGACCGTATCGGACGGCACCATGCACTGGTACGGACTCGGGCCTGTTTCCGTGTTACCGGAGTACCAGCGGAAGGGGATTGGCAAGGCCCTGATACAGAAAGGATTGTCACGGTTGAAAGACCTGGACGCGAAAGGCTGCTGTCTCGTCGGGCATCCGCAGTACTACCGGAAATTCGGATTTGAGAATGTTGCTGGACTCGGCCACGAGGGCGTTCCACAGGAGGCCTTTTTCGCGCTTTCGTTTGACGGCCGCGTTCCGCGCGGTCAGGTCGCATTCCACGAAGGATTCCAGGCAAATGGCCAATAGATGCACGCGGGGGACGCGGCTGCGCCGCACCCGCTGAGGAGGTCGCTTCTGCCGTGAAAAAAATACGCCTTTTGCTCGTCCTGACGCTCACCCTCGCCTTGATGCTTCTTGTCGTTCAGAACACAGCGCCCGTTTCGGTGCGTTTTCTCTGGTTCAGGGGAGAGGTGCCGGCGATTCTCCTACTGTTCCTGACGACCGCAGGGGGTCTCATTCTGGGTCTGTTGATCGCGCTCCTCGCGAGGAGCCACAGGCAATCCAAACCTTAAAACGGAGGGCAAACCATGGCCGTCACGCTGCCCGTGCTTCCTTTCTCGAAGGATGATCTTGCTCCACACATCAGCCCGCGCACATTGGAGTTTCACCATGAGAAACACCACCAAGCCTACGTTACAAACCTGAACAAGCTCATCGAGGGAACCGACTTGGCCGGAAAGAGTCTACCGGATATCGTCAGAGAATCGGCAAACAACGCCGACAGAATCGGGATTTTTAACAATGCTGCTCAGGTGTGGAATCACACCTTCTACTGGCAATCCATGACACCTCAGGGAGGAGGAAAGCCCACAGGACGGGTGGCAGAGAAGATCAATTCCGACCTGGGGGGCTACGAACGCTTTGTCGAGGCCCTGAAGACTGCCGGCCTGGCCCAGTTCGGGAGCGGCTGGGTGTGGCTCGTTCTCCGGAAGGACACTCTGGACGTCATCAAGACGTCAAACGCGGAGACGCCCATCGTCCAGGGCCTGAATCCCCTGCTGACCGTCGACGTGTGGGAGCATGCCTACTACCTCGATTACCAGAATCGGCGCGGCGACTACCTTGATGCGTTTATCGGGAATCTCATCAACTGGGATTTTGTCGATTCGAATCTCCCTTAGCCCCCGGAGAGACGACCGATGCCCTGGCAGCGGGGATGATTTGACGGTGGCGATCCGATCTTCCGGGGCGGCGGATGCTCGCCACCGCCCGTTGGGATCGCGAGAACGGACCAGTACCTATCGGTGACCGACTGCCAGATGCGCCACGGAGCAGGAGGGAAACACAAAATGAAAGAAGAATTGAAAAAGAAACCAGGCAAAACAAAAAAAAAGGAAGAATTTCCGCTTCCAGACTGCACGACCGCCCCGGACCCGGAGCATCAGCGGGCCGAAAATGAGGATGAACCCTGCAACGACGCCCGGGGCACGGAGATTCCAGAGGACGAGGATTCTTCCTGATTCTCAGGCCGAGACCCCTGAGGGACGGAACGAGGCCAGGATCTCTTCGAGCCCGGACCGGTCCGTCGGCATGGCCCGATAGAGGGGGCCGTCCACGACGGACTCCCGGAACCCGTGACCGAAGACGGGCAGGGGTTCGCTCTGATAGAGGATCCCGATGGGGTACTCCTCCTCCTTTCTCAGGGCCTGCCTCAAGGCGGCCTCCCAATCCGCCGGATCGTGCTCGTCGCCCAGCTTACGGACCCGGTCCCGATACCAGGTCACCGGACGGGTTCCCCACGTGATGCACGGCTGAATCACGTCCACCACGGCCAGGCCCGGATGTTTCAGGGCGGCTACGAGCAGGTCCTTGAGGTGATCCACCTCCCCGGCGAACCCGCGCGCTACAAAAGTGCAGTGGTGAAGGACAGCCACCGCCGGCATGTCGAGCGGGGCCTCTTCCACCCCGCGGACCTGGAGGGTGCGCTTCTCTCCGGCCGGGGTCGTGGGTGAGGCCTGCCCCTTGGTCAGGGCGTAGATCTCGTTGTTGTGAACCACCACGGTGATGTCCGGGTTCCGCCGCAGCGTGTGAAGGAAATGGTTTCCTCCCTCGCCGTAAGCATCCCCGTCCCCAGTGGACACAATAGTGGTCAACTCGGGGTTGGCGGTCTTCACGCCCACGGCCACAGGCAGGGCCCGGCCGTGCAGGCCGTTGAAGAAGTTGCATCGGAGGTAGTGAGGAAGCTTCGCCGCCTGGCCGATGCCGGATACCATGCAGATCCGGTGCGGAGGCAGGTCCATCTCCACGAAGGCCTTCTTGTACGCCTCCAGGATGCTGAAGTTCGGACACCCCGGACACCACTGATTCTCGGCCTGGCTCGTGTACTTACGCATTTCGCTCATGGAACGTCCTCCTGATGTGATCCGCGGTCAGGGGCAGACCGTCGATGCGTTCGATATGGCCCTGAAAGGGAATAC
>JASFQI010000256.1:0-7130 GCA_050115555.1 Desulfobacteraceae bacterium | reverse complement strand
TTTTTTACGACCAAAGAGACAGGAAAAGGAACGGGTATGGGCCTAGCCACCGTTTACGGAATCGTCAAACAAAATCAGGGGCTCATCAACGTATATAGTGAATCAGGCTGGGGCACCACGTTCAGAATCTATCTCCCTCTGAGCGATGTCGAAGCCGTGGAAGGAAAGGTACGAACCGATGAGAAAATTCCTCTCAGTCGGGGAGAAACGATACTCATTGTTGAGGATGAGTCAGCCCTTTTGGATATGAGTATGATGATGCTGCAAAATCTGGGTTACGAGGTGTTATCGGCAGGGACTCCGAGTGAAGCGATTCGCATACTCAAAGAAAAACGCTCCGAAATCCCTTTGTTCATCACCGATGTCGTCATGCCTGAGATGAACGGCCGGGAATTGGCCGAACAGTTGAGGAAGATACAGCCTGGGATCAAACACCTTTTCATGTCCGGCTATTCAGCCGATGTGATTGGTCATCAAGGCATATTGGACAGGGGAGTCGATTTCATCCAAAAACCGTTTGGATTGAAAGATCTGGCTGTCAAGATCCGGGCCGTGCTGGACCATCAATTGCCCGAGGAAGGAGAATGATCCGAATTTTGGGGGACAAGGTCTTCGAAAAATTAAAGTGCATAAATTGACTTTTTGATCCTAGCGTAACCATCCCCTAAACAGGAAATAAAGAGATTGAGGCCACTGCCTGGAACATCCTGATTAAGTTGTGGAAATATGACATTTCATACCATTTACATATTGACATGCGACTTTTTTGCTGGCATGATATGTTGATATTCGTGGGTAGAGCTGGGCGCATCTCAGAATTGCGGGTGATTTTCAAGGAAAAGGAGTTTAAATTTCAGCACTTTTCGTTCTCTTGAGGCCATGCAACATCTCGGCCTCGCCTTTCATCATCCATCTCGAGTTGGAGGAGACGCATGAAAACGAAAGCGTTTATGGGCATCATGCTGCTCGTGGCAGCCATGATCTTCAGTGCAAGCGGTACATGCTTTGCGCAGGAGACCAAGATCATTGATCCTACCCTCTCCGGCACAACCCGGCTTTTTTACGGCCCGGTGTTCTCATGGATTAATGCCCCGAGGCATAGCACTAATTCGGGAGCCTCTGCTTACGGCATCATCGGAGACCCGTTTGCCGATTTTGGAGGGAATTATTACACCTCTGCCACTCCGTTTGCCGTGGCCCGGCACATCCTGGATGCAGGACTTCAAATGAACACCGTCTGGGCGGACGATTCCCTTGCGGTACATTTTACCGGTGTCACCCCCACCAGCTGCCCCGTAATGCTCTCCGGCGAGACGAATGCGTTCGTGGTGTCCGTGCGGGCCGGTTGGGCAGTTCCAGGAGTAGGGGCCCCAGATCTCGTCGCAAACTTCACCGGTCAAAACACAACCGCACCTCCCATGAGCGGCGTCACGCTCCTGCTGATCGACGGCCAGACCATGACCGCCAACTGGGTGAGGGGTATCCCTGAATACGCTGCGGCCGTTAGCGGTCCTAAGTGGGCTGAACAGGGTCGTAACCCTCCGTACTACCCCACGCAACTCACCGTATGGACCCCGAACGAGAACCTGGATGCCACGGGTGCCACAATCTACGGGACTTCCATGGCCGATCTTTTTGCCGCCTCTTCAGGAGCCTCGGTCTGGTCCTTTACCAACTGGGGGGCCCTGGCGGCGAGTGGCACCGGCACGACCGCATGGCCTTTTGCCGCTACTTCGTACTACGGAACGGGCAGCGGCGTGGTCAACGCGAACACCGGAAACGCCGGCGGCAGGCCCAGCTGGAGCAGGGTCGACGGGTTCATCGGCTCCCCGGTGATCTCCGGCGAGTCCGTCTTCTACGTCGGTTACGCTAGCAGCCCGGGTCTTGGCATTTCTGGCCTGGAGCCCGGTCTCAACGGAGCGGGCATCACCCTTTACCAACTGGACAAGGACGACCTGGGCGGCGGCGTGATCAATGCGGCCCGGATCCAGGAAGACTTCGTGGCCAAGGCTTATTCACACCGCTTCATGCCCACGCCCGTGGCCTCGGGCGGTTCCATCTTCGTGGTGGGGTACGAGGGTGGTGTGACTGTGTACAACGACGAAAACCTCGCATGGGGGAACACAGGCGGATCCGACTCGACGGCCGGTTACCTCGGACAGCTCCTGCTGCCTGCCAATACGTTCAGCGGCGTGACCGCGTCACCGGTGGTGCTGGAAACCGGCGAGAACGATCCCTACATCATCATGTGCGGGTCCTCGGCCGTGACCTGCTGGAACATCAGCGACGGTCTGGCAAGCATTCCCACCCAGCGGCGGTGGTGGTACGACTTTGCCGCCCACATCGGAGTCAACTCTCAGATCTGGGGAACCCCGGCTGTGGCAGACGGTTATGTGTTCGTGCCTGTGGCCGACTTTGTGGGCAGCGATGGTGCCGTCTACGCGTTCGACATCGACGCCACGCCCGACCTGGCCAACGGGGAGCTGCAGTGGGCCGAGCAGTACAACCTCAACAGCGAGGCCGTGGCCTCGCCCATCCTGATCGACCGTCAGCTCTGGGCGTTCTCCTTCGGGACCGCAGCGGCCAACAATGCGCGCGTGACCCAGTGGGATGTAGGCAACCTGATCTCGGACGACTACTCGGCCAATTACTACTGGACGCAGTTCAAGTTCGACGCGGCTAAAACGGGTGACGGCACCCTGATCGATGACGACGATGATTACGTGGAAGGCAGCAGCGGCTGCTTCCTGAGCACCATCCGGTAACTGTCAACCCATGAGGTGATTCCTCTGAACCACCTGTAAAGCCAAGGGGGCCGCCTTCTCTGGCGGCCCCCTCTTTTGTTTGCGAATATATCCCCTCGACTTCTACGCCAAGTCTGCTGTTAATCAAAATTCAAGCACGAATATTCTAGTCTTGAACCTTTGCTGTCTAAAATCAATCATCCATCCCAGAAGCAGCTTTCACTGCCTACCGGTCCCTGGACCCACCTGTCACCGTCAATTTGCCTATTCAATGTTTGCCCTGCAATCCTTTGTTTTTCAAACCCCGCAGAATCGCTATGATTCGATAAGCATTCCTATTTACCGTTCCAATTAAGATCCCATCTGCCTTGGAAATTCTCCACGGCCTTACACGCAGGTTATCAGGATGCGTTCGAAAGATAAACTTGAGAGGCTCGTTCACATCCGCCTCCTTAACAACTTTGACTAAAACGGAGGAGATTGAAGAGAGTTTCATTTGCTTCAAAGGAAGGGGTTTTCAGGCGAGGGGCAGGGGATCGACAAAGGCGGAATTCGAACGTTCCGCGTTCCGGTGCTCCGGAGGTGGAGTGTCTCCCAAGAGCTCGAGGCCGTAGACATTTCTGTAGGCGCTGTTTCTTGGGTGTGTGTTTACGGGGATTTTCCTGAATTGCGAATTCAGATGATCAGGAATGGATCCGCATGGATTCCTGGTCTTCTTCCTTCTTCCTCTCCCTGGCCGGATCGCTCAAACCAAAGGGGGCTTACTCTCTTCTTTGAGTACCTGACCGCAACGCTTGCAGTGGCGTGCATCGCTGTCGTGCCCCACTAGACCGCATTGCGGGCAGCGCCTCTCCCTGGCCGCCTTGCGCGTTGCGCTGCCGATTTCCACGGTAACGATGCCGGTCGGTACCGCAATGATGGAATACCCGAGGATCATGATCACAGCCGCCAGCGCCTGTCCGAGCATCGTTTGGGGTGCAATGTCGCCGTACCCCACCGTCGTGAGCGTCACAATGGCCCAGTACACACTTGTGGGAATGCTGGTAAATCCATTCTCCACCCCCTCCACCAAGTACATCAGGGACCCGAGTGTCACCACCAGTGTAACGACGCTTAGAATGAAGACCGTGATCTTAGGCCGGCTGGCCCTCAGGGCGCGCATCAGGACCGCAGCTTCGGATACATACTGGGCCAGCTTGAATACCCGAAATACGCGCAGCAGACGTAATACCCTCACCGTGAGTAATGCCTGCCCGCCGGGGATCAAGAGACTAAAATACGTCGGAAGAATGGCAAGCAGGTCGACGATACCGAAAAAGCTGCGCGCATATCTTCCAGCCTTGGGCGCACACCAGAGCCGCAAGAGGTATTCGATGGTAAAGAGGATGGTAAAGACCCACTCCGCCTCTCTGAGAAGAGGACCGTAGGCTGCGCGGATCCCCAAAACGCTGTCAATCATCACCACGAGCACACTTGCGATAATCAACCCGATCAAGACGACATCAAAGGCCTTGCCGGCAGGTGTGTAGCTCTCGAAAATGACGATCCGGGCGCGCTCGCGCAATGAAGGATGGGCTTGATCAGGTGTCTGCATGACCATCTCCGTCATTTTATGGCATCAGTCGATCCAGGCACATCCGCTCAACGGTTTCGGGAGAGATCTCCTTCATGCACGTCATCTCCCTGCAATGTTTTCGAAAGCAGGGCACACATTCCAGATCGGCCTGGATGGTCTGGGACAGGGGATTGTACGGGCCTGTCCTGCCAGGATCGGTAGGACCGAAAACGGCCACGCACGGAGTCCGGGTTGCAGAAGCCATGTGCATGAGACCCGAGTCGTTGCCCACGAACAGGTCGGACCGCTCGAGCAGGGCCGCCACCTCCATAAGGCTCAGCTTGCCGCTCAAATCCAGGCACGGGCGCTGCATCAACCCGGCCACCCGGCCCACCGCCTCCTTTTCCCCGGGCGCCCCCACCAGCAGGATCCTCGCACGGCGTTCCTCCACCAGCATGTCCGCCAGGGCTGCAAACGAGGCCTCGGGCCAGCACTTGCTGGGCCAGCCGGCCGTGGGGCAGACAACGACCGTGCATTCCCCCTCTCCTTCTTCGGGAAACAGGGATTCGACCCGCTGCCTGTGTCTCTCCTTGATCGGCAGGGGGAAGCGCACGTCTTCCGGCCTCTTCATGCCCAGGGTCTCACAGAGCGCCAGGTACCCATCCACGGCGTGCATGGAGCGTGTGGGAATATCGCAGGTCTCCGTGTAGAAGAGGGTGGAGAGCTCCCGCCCGTTTGCAAACCCTATTCGCCGCGTGCATCCGGAAACGAAAGACAGGAGAGCCGAGCGCAGCAGACACTGAATATCGATCACCGTGTCGAAATCCATCTGCCGCATCTGTCTCCTCGTCCGGCTCCACGCCTTGAGCACGCCGCCGTAACGATCCAGGGTGATCACCTCGTCAAGGAGGGGATGATCCACGACAACCTCCTTGTTGTGCTCGAAAACGAGCCACGAGATGTGGATGTCCGGATCGTGTTCCTTGATCACGGGCAGCATGCAGGTGGCCTGGATCACGTCTCCCAGGGCCGACGGTTTGATGATGAGGACTCTTTTCATATCCTATGCGTCAGCAAGGCTCTGTGGGCAGGACGAGTGAAAAGGAAGGGCGGGAGCCGGGGACTCCCGCCTTTCCTCGGATGACAGGAGGGGTGGGATCGAGGTGCCAAAGCCTACTGAAGCTTGCCCAGGAGCTCGTCGGAGACCTCCTTTACTCCGGGCCGTCCGTCCAGCTCGACGATCCTGGGCTGTCCGCTGTTTTTTCCGGAAAGATCCTTGAAGTAGTTCACAGCGGCCATGGTCCCGGTCTCGGTGTCGTAGTAAATGTTGTGGCGCTTGTCGATGGCCGCCTCGTCCTGATCGTCCGATCGGGTCTTGAGATCGCCGCCGCAGACGCGGCACTTGTCGCCATTGGGCTTGATGGCCTCGATGTTCACGTTGTTCGGATGGTTGTTGTCGTTGACGCACAGGCGGCGTCCCATGATCCTCCCCTTGGCGATCTCCCGGGGCAGGACCATCTCAATGACGATGTCCAGGCTCATGCCCTCCTTCTTCAGGGCCTTGTCCAGCTCCTCGGCCTGGGTGAGGTTCCGGGGAAACCCATCCAGAAGCCAGCCGTCCTTGCAGTCGCTCTCCTTCAACCGATCGAGAATCATGGGAATGGTGATGCTGTCCGGGACCAGCTCACCCCGATCGATGTACCCCTTGGCCTCGTTCCCGAGCTCTGTTCCCTTGGAGATGTTGTCCCGAAAAATCACACCGGTTTCGATGTGGGGGATGTTGAACTTTTCCTTCACAATGGCACCCTGGGTGCCCTTGCCGCTACCGTTCGGACCAAAGAAAAGAATGTTCATTTTTGCTTTCTCCTTCTCGCTGTGTCTGGAATGGTTCGATCCACGTCTCGTCGCCGGCCTCCGCGTCCCCGCAGGCCGAGCTGCCATACCACCCGGGCGACCGGGGCCGAAACAGGGAGGACCGCAAAAACGACTCCCCTTCCTTCTATGGGGGTTCGATTATGAATTCGCAGGCTTTATATGGGAAAACCGCGGTCCTGTCAAGGCGTTACCCTTCTTCCCCCTGTCCCAGAAACCGCCTGACGATCCCGTATCCCGGGTCGAACAGCATGCCGCTGGCCAGTGCCTCGGTCTCGGTGAACCGCCT
The DNA here is from genome assembly GCA_050115555.1 of Desulfobacteraceae bacterium. Classification (GTDB taxonomy): domain Bacteria; phylum Desulfobacterota; class DSM-4660; order Desulfatiglandales; family HGW-15; genus JASFQI01. The sequence continues at coordinate 670 of JASFQI010000256.1, read as the reverse complement.
GTCTTCCGGGGTCCGGGCGAGCTCGTGTCCCCAAACCCAGGCAAAGGGGGCCGGCTCCGGTGTGTGTGTCCTCAGCGAGAGGGGCGTGAAGTGGTCGCTGACCACCATAACACGATACTCCCCGGACCGGCCCTCCAGCCCCTGAAGGACAGGGCCTACGACGCGTGCGTCAAAGGCCTCAATGGCCTGCATCTTGGTTTCCAACACTCCGCTGTGCCCGGCCTCGTCCGGGGCCTCCACGTGCAGAAAAATCAGATCATGCGTGTCCAGCCCTTTCAGGGCCTCTTGAACCTTGCCCTCGTAGTTCGTGTCCAGCAGCCCGGTGGCCCCCTCGACCGGAATAGGGACGAAACCCGCGAAGATGCCGATGCCATTGATCAGGTCTACGGCGGAGATCACCCCGGAGCTCAAGCCGTACCGGGACTCGAAGGAGGGCATGTCCGGCGGCCTGCCTTGGCCCCAGAGCCAGATGGAGGTGGCCGGCAGGTTTCCGTTTTTTCTCCGCTCCCGGTTTACGGGATGATCGGACAGGATGGACCAGGAGCGCCGAATGAGGGCCACCACAGGGTCGGGGTCCTCCCGGTCCAGGTAAGAGGCCATGTCCTGTTCCAGCACGTCGTGGGGAGGGATGGTGGAAAGCTCCTCCGGGCCGTCTTTCCACACCAGAAGG
>JASFQI010000255.1:0-7208 GCA_050115555.1 Desulfobacteraceae bacterium | reverse complement strand
GGGATCAGAGCCTGCCATGCGCAGGTCTTTCTCCAGAAAGTACATACCGGCACGTAGATTCTGCTGGATCGCCGTCACATCCTGGGTAGTCTCGTAGGCCCGTTGCTGGGTGACGTAGGCCGAGTAGATGGCCGCCATGGCAATGAGTGAGAGCGTCACGGCCACGAGGAGCTCCATGAGAGTAAAGCCGGCCTCCTGCCTCTTCCTGCGCCCTTGTCCCTTTTCATGAGGATTTACTGTTTCCACGCGGCCCCTCCCCATTTTCTCATCTTGATCAAGCCTGAGTTCTCTGTACCCAAGGCATAAGCCGTTCCTCTGGGGTTCTGTAAATAAACATATCCCTGATTCACCATGCCCCTGGGGTTAAATGTTACGATATTACTCCCATAGCTCACGCCATCCCCGGGGACGGCACCGGAACCCGGGACGTTGATCGTAGCGTCCCCCCCGCCGAACGAGATTTCTCCGGGATTTCCGTAGTCATCCAGATCCACCGTCTTGACAACCGTATCGTCACCAGACACGTCGCCACAACCGCCGGTCATACAGTCCACGATATCGTATTGATGGTTGGCCGGATCGAACTCTACTCTGTGATTCCGGTTCGCCCGAACCGCCAGGACCTTGGCCTGCTGGAAGTTCGAGAACACATCCAGGGCCGCGCTTTTCAGGCGATAATTGGGGAGCCAGGCGGTAAACCCGGGAATGGCAATACCGGCGAGAATGGCCAGGACAGCCATAGTAACAATGAGTTCCAAGAGGGTAAATCCGCTTTGCCGCTTCATGCGCTCTCCTCTGTATGGAAGGATCCTCTCGTGCCGGTTGCCCAGCGGACCAGGCAACCGTTTCCACTCTGGGGAAAAGAGGCAAAACACGTGCCAGCGCGATATATCGGGTTAATCATCTGAAATAATGAAGTTTTTTGACAGCACTCGGGCAGTAGGGGGCGTAAGGATTCCTTTCAACTGGAAAATTTATTTACAGTATTTTTCGCTGGACTTGCCTTCTTTTCCCCTCCTATCCTCTGAAAAGGGGGCATTCCGTATGGGCGTGCGAAAAGGACAGGAGCTCGAGATCGAAATCGAGCGCACGGCCCACGGCGGGGCCGGCGTGGCCCGGGTGGACGGGTTCGTCGTGTTCGTGAGGGGCGGGATCCCCGGGGACCTCCTGAGAGTCCGGGTGTACCGAAAAAAAAAGGGCTATGCAGAGGCTCGCGTGCTAGAGGTCCTGAAACCCTCGCCGGACCGCATCCCCCCGCCCTGCCCCTATTCCGGAACCTGCGGCGGATGCACATGGCAGCACGTGAACTACGAGCGGCAACTGGCGTACAAGCGCTCCCACGTCCTGGAAGCGGTCGAACGGATCGGCGGGCTCGAAGGCGTGCCCGTCTACGAGACCCTGCCGACCGAGCGCGTGTTCGGGTACCGCAACAAGATGGAGTTCTCCTTCTCGGACCGTCGATGGCTCCTGCCCGAGGAACTGGACGATCCCGCGGCCGAGCAGGGGTTCGCCCTAGGGCTTCACGTGCCGGGGACGTTCAACAAGATCATCGACGTGGAGGCCTGCCTGCTCCAGGCCCCAAGGGGGAACGATATCCTCGGGGAAGTCAAGGCCTTTGCCCGTAAAAGCGGCCTTTCCGCCTACGGGATCAAGAGCCACCAGGGGTTCTGGCGGTTTCTCACCCTCCGGCATTCCGTTTCCGAGGATCAATGGATGGTGAATGCCGTGACCTCCGAGCATCGCCCCGAGGCCATGGAACCCCTGACAAAATCACTCCATACGCAGTTTCCGGAGATTCGAACCGTGGTCAACAACATCAACACGCGTCGGGCGGCCATTGCCGTGGGAGAACGCGAGCACGTCTACGCCGGGGACGGGGTGCTCGAGGACCACATCGGTCCGTACCGCTTCCGCATCTCGGCCGCCTCCTTTTTTCAGACCAACACTCGGGGTGCGGAGACCCTCTACCGCACGGTTACGGACTATGCCGGGCTCACCGGCAGTGAGACCGTGCTCGACCTCTACAGCGGGACCGGCACGATCGCCATCTTCCTCTCCCCGAAGGCGCGCCAGGTCATCGGGGCGGAGCTGGTCCGGGACGCGGTCGAGGACGCCGAGCAGAACTGCGCGACGAACGGGGTCTCCAACTGCCGGTTCATCGCCGGGGACCTGCGCGAGACCCTGTCCGACCTGGACCGTGGTGCGGACGTGCTGGTCATCGACCCGCCCCGGGCCGGTATGCACAAGGACGTTCTGGCCGGGGTCCTGGAGCGCGCCTGCGAGCGCGTGGTGTACGTTTCGTGCAACCCGGCCACCCTGGCCCGGGACCTGGGCGTTCTGAGCGCGGCTTACCGGGTGGAGGAAATTCAGCCCGTGGACATGTTCCCTCACACCTACCATGTGGAGGCCGTGGCGAGGCTCAACAGGAAGTGACAAAACTACCTTGACAAATAAAATCGATTTTCATTAAATTATAAGTTTATCACCATGCTCGGCGTTCCATAGGACCCCAATCGGTTCGAACGCGCCGAATCGCTTTCCCGCCCTGCGGCGGGTCTCGCTGGAGACCCGGATCGACCGGCCAAAGGGTGCAAAGGGGGTGATCATCCATGCGATACACCAAGCGGATTTCTGCCCTTCCGGACGGGCCCGAACGGCCCCGGCGGGGCCGTGCCTTGAGAAACCGCACGGTGCCTGGCTCCTCAACCGTTTCGAGGAGACAGTCGAACCCCCGCGTGCCTGCACTCATGGAGGAGAGAATGTCCTGATCCCTCGGGTGCAGCCCTGTTGCAGGAGAACGTGAAAAGCATCTCTTGGGCAATGGGGGATGCTTTTTTATCGGCCATCGGTCTCCTGAAGGCCTGTCGGAACCGTTGATACGAGAAAGGATACGAATGAAAGTCGTCGTTCAAAACAACCAGATAGAAAAAGCCATCAAGGACCTGAAGAAAAAGCTGACCAAGGAAGGATTCTTCTCCGAGATCAAGGAGAGGCGATTCTACGACAAACCCAGCGTGGCCAAGAAGAAAAAGCAGGCTAAGGCCGCGAAGAGGCGCCGAAAGCGCATGAAAAAGTTCGGCTCCTTCCGAAGGAACTGATCCTACCTTTGCCCCCTTGCGAGCCGGGGCGCGCTGCGCACCCTGTGCCCGCTCCACAAACTGCGATCGCTTCTTCCGCCCGCGGGCCCCGGCCTGCGGGCGGTTTTTTCGCTCGAGAAAACCGATACACCGGCCCACCGCTCCATGAAAGTTTTCCTCCCGCCTCCCAACCCTCAAGTCGACGAGGCTGCCAGGATACCCAACTAGCTTGATTTTCGGACGTTTTCTGCGTTTCGACGCGATGGTTTTTGCTTGACAAAGTCAGGGCCAAAAGGTAAATACGCAGGAACATTTTTAGGCCTTTCGAGTAACGTTCGTTCCACTCAGCAGGAAGAGGGTCGATCCTATGGAAAAGCAAGCGAATGCCTCGAAGAATGTGTCGCAGGGCGGTTCGAGCGACTCGGGTGGGTTGTTGAACTCCACCTTTCTTCCGCCGTTTTCACTGAAAGGCTGGCTCTTTCTCCTCGCGGGACTCATCCCCGCACTGATCGTGGGGTGGGTGGTGTTCCCCATGGTCCTGTACTCCAGCCAGGAACAGCCGTTCCATTTCAGCCATGTGGTCCACACGAACCCGGACATCGGCATCGAGGGAGAGACCGAGCTCGAGATGTGCATGAACTGCCACTCTTTCCGGGAGGACGGCACCTTCACGGGGATCCCCAAGCTGGAGACCTGCACCATGTGCCACGAGGACCCGGAAATGCCTTACGGCGAGACCGAGGACGAGAAGATCTTCCTGGAGAACTACGTGGCCGAATACAAGGAGGTCCCGTGGCTCGTGTATTCGCGACAGCCCGAGTGCGTCTACTTCTCCCACATCGCCCACGTCAAGATGGGCAACGTGGCCTGCGGGACCTGCCATGGCGACCACGGGCAGCGTGAACGCCTTCCGGCTTACAAGGAGAACCGGCTGACCGGGTACAGCATCGACATCTGGGGCCGGAACATCGCCGGATACAAGGTCAACCCCTGGGACCGCATGAAGATGGACGACTGTGCCGAGTGCCACACGGCGAGAGGCCACGAGGAAAACAACGCCTGTTTCGTTTGCCACAAGTAGGGGGAAGAGAGCCATGGAAATCACCCGAAGAAACTTCGTCCAGTTGCTCGCCGGCGGCACCGCCGGTATTCACATGACCCCGCTTCCGTGGAAACTGATGGATGACATCGCCATCTGGACCCAGAACTGGCCCTGGGTCCCGGTTCCCGAGGTGGGTGCCTTCCAGCATGAGAAGACCGTCTGCTCGCTCTGCCCCGGCGGGTGCGGCATCGAGGTGCGCAAGGTGGATGACCGCGCCGTAAAGATCGAAGGGCGAACGGACTACCCGGTGAACCCCGGGGGTATCTGCCCTCTTGGAGCAGGCGGTCTCCAGCTGCTCTACGACGAAACCATCCGGTTCACCGGCCCCATGAAGCGTGTGGGTCCGAGGGGCGCCGGACAGTTCCAGCCCGTTTCGTGGAAAGAGGCCCTGCAAACCCTGGCAGGAAGGATTCAGACCCTTCGAAAGGAGAACCGGCCCGAGGCGCTGGCCGCCGTGGACGGGCACCGGCGGGACAGTACGGTGGGGCTTCTGGTGGAACGGCTCCTTCAAGCCGTGGGAAGCCCCAACACCCTGCGCATGCCCACCATTGAGGATACCTATGCCACGGCCAATCGGCTCATGCAGGGGACGGACGGGCCCATGGCCTATGACCTCGAAAACGCCGACTTCATCCTGAGCTTCGGCTGTGGACTCATCGAGGGGTGGGGAGCACCGGGCCGCGTGATCGACGCCTGGGGCCGCTGGCACGAGGACGTTTCCAAGAAGAATGAGCCCAAGATCGTCCAGGCCGAATCCAGGGCGTCCAATACGGCCTCCAAGGCGGACCTCTGGATCGCACCCAGACCGGGGACCGAAGCGGCCCTGGCCCTGGGCATGGCCCACGTGATGATCCGTGAAAACCTGGTGGATGGCTCCTTCCTGTCCAACTACGCCCACGGCTTCGAGGACTGGACCTCGGAGGACGGTGCGCCCCATCGCGGGTTCAAGTCCGTGGTCCTGGAGAAGTACGTGCCCGAGACCGCGGCCGAGATCACGGGGGTTCCACGCGAAAAGATCGTGGCCCTTGCCCGGGAGTTCGGCAAGGCGCGCTCCCCGCTGGCTGTTTACGGCAAGGGCAAGGGGAACTTGAATGGCAGCGTGCTCGAGTGCATGGCGGTCCAGAGCCTGAATGCACTCAAGGGAAACATCAACAAACCCGGCGGCGCGATGGTATACGACGGATTGCCCCTGGCCACCTGGGCGCCGGTCGAGTTCGACGCCGTGGCGAACCAGGGCCTCGCCCGGACACGCCTGGACGGCGCAGCCGGACCGGACTACCCGCTTTCAGAGTCGCGCATCGGGGCCTTTCCTCAGGCGATCCTGGACAGCTCCGGAACCCCGCCCGTAGACACGCTCCTGGTCCTCGCCGCCAATCCCGTGTTCACCCTGCCCGACGGGGGAGCGTGTCAAAAGGCCCTGGAGAAGATCCCCTTCATCGTGAGCTTCTCTCCATTCCGCGACGAGACCTCCGTCATGGCCGACCTGGTCCTCCCCGATCACACGGCCCTGGAAAAAACCGAAGATGTGGGATGGCCCACCGGGTTGCAGTACCCGTTCTTCGGCCTCAGCAGGCCGGTGGTGGGACCCGTCTACGACACCCGCCACAGCGGGGATGTGCTCATGGACCTGGCCCGGGCCGTGGGCGGGCCGGTGGGCGAGGCCTTCCCCTGGAAGAACTTCGAGGCCGCCTTGAAGGAGCGCGTCCAGGGTCTGGCCGAGACCGAGGGGCTCACGAGCTACGACGGGTCCCCGGTGTCGAAGCGATTCGCTAAGAGTGGTTCCCTATCCCCGGATTACGAGGCGTTCGACGACCTGTGGGATCAGCTGGAATCCGGGGGGTTCTGGTACCGTCCGAAGCACGAGTTCTACACCTGGTCCTCATGCTTCCAAACGCCTAGCGGCAAGTTCGAGTTTTACAGCAACCGACTGGCCGAGGCTGCACAAGCCTCGGGGGGAGCGGAAACCACCGGGCCCGCCCTGCGAAAAATGGGAATCGAGGTCCAGGGGGATGAAGCGTTCATGCCCCACTATGAGCCGGTCCTTCCGGGGCGGGCGGACGAAGACACCCTCGTGCTGATTCCCTACGAGTTGTTCAATCTTTCCACCGGATGGCTCCCGAGTCCCTCTTACCTGACCAAGACCCTTTTCGACACTCAGCTTCGCAAGCAGGACTCCTTTGCGGAAATCAACCCGGGCACTGCCGCCAAGCACGGCCTTCGCGAGGGGGACCGCGTGACGATCCAATCCGACGCGGGAGAAGTGACCGCACGCGTCCACCTTTTCAAGGGCGCCATGCCCGGAAACCTCTATCTTCCGCTGGGACTGGGCCATGCGGAGGGCGGCATTTACCTGAAGGGGAAAGGTGCAAACCCCACGGATCTCATCGTGGGGGGAACCGACCCCGTGAGCGGACACATCCAGTGGTGGGGAACACGCGTGCGCGTGAAGAAGGCGTGAAATATAGAAGTCCGTTAAGCCAAAGAAACGCAGAAGACAGGAAGATAAGAAGAGAAGAAAAGGCGCGAATCATCTTGTGTCCGGGGGTACGGACCCGAAACCTGGATCCTGATACCTGAAACCTGATTGGGGTAAGGAATGGAACAAGGACACGGCAAGTACAAATACGGCATGGTGATCAACCTGGACAAGTGCACCGGTTGCGGGACCTGTACGGTGGCCTGTTCGGCGGAGAACAACCTCTCCGTGATCAAGGACGAGTCGGACAAGGAACGGACGATCTCCTGGATGCAGCTTTTCAAGGTGACGAACGGCAAACCGTTCCCGGACACCGAGGTGTGCTATTTCCCCAGGCCCTGCATGCACTGCCATCACCACACCCCCTGTGTCTCCGTCTGCCCGCCCACTGCGACCAAGATGGACTACCACACGGGCATTGTCAGCCAGATCTACACCCGGTGCATCGGATGCCGGTACTGCCAGGCCGCCTGCCCTTACCATGCGAGATACTTCAACTGGTGGGACGGGCACTTCCCCGCAGGCACGGAGCGGTACCTGTCCCCCGAGGTCT
>JASFQI010000254.1:0-7227 GCA_050115555.1 Desulfobacteraceae bacterium | reverse complement strand
CTGATGCAACAGCCAATATTGACGGGGTTGAATCCAAGCCGCCTGAATGCCCCGGCCTGGTGCCCGCCCGGAAATGAGAGAGCTCGCGAGATCAAGGACAACCCCGCAGGAGATCGAAACTGTAGTCCCAGAAGCTGACGTTTTAGGGATTTACTTGGTTTGTTTGCCCGGAAATCTCAAGCGTGCGGACAAGACGCTCCCTCCCAGAATCAGCCCACCTACCAGAATGATTCCCAGGGAAAAGGATCCCGCCTCGGCTGCAATCCCGATGAGTGTTGGGATAGCCCCACCTCCCAGGAGAAAGGAAAAGGGGACAGTCAGGGAGACGGCAACATTGCGAACGGAAGGGGCTGATGTCAATGAAAGAGCCGCAAAGCCCGGCGGGAAGAAGCACGCTGCAATGAGAGGCTGAAGGAGGACCATCAGTATCAGCCACGATCCTTGGACCGCTCCTAGGAGAAGAGTTGTCAGTCCGGTGAGGAAATATATGGCGATCAGAGTCCTTTTGGCCCCGAAACGATCCGTGGCCCAACCCGCGACAAAGGTCATTCCGAGGCCGCTGATTCTGGAGAAAGAAATAAGCAGATTGGCCCAGCCTCTCTCCATCCCCGCCTCTGCCACCAAATAAAGCGGCAGCATGGCGTAGATCCCCATGCTCGCGCCGACACCCAATCCGAAGAGGACCATCATGATCCAGAAGGAAGAATGCCCCAGAAGGACCCGGAAGGATCCTAAGCTGGGCGCCTCTCCCGGGAAATTTCCATGCCTTCCGAACCGCGCATAAGCGAACCCAAGGGCGAGGGCTGCAATACCAAGGAGAGCCAGGATCCCTCGCCAGGAGACGAGTCCCATGAGCGCTTCGGAAAGGAGAGGGGCGAGCAGTAAGCCCCCGTTGGGCGCCAGTTCATGAATGGCAACGGCCTTACCCCAGTGCCTGGTGGGCACCATGGAGGTGAGCGTGGCAATGGCGGAGGGGATGTAGAATCCGGTGGCCAGGCCCAGAACTACCAGACCCACGCGAACCGCCCACAAACCAGGGCAGAGGGAAATCCCCAGAAGGGTGAATCCCAGAAGCGCAGAGGAAAGCGCGATCGTCTTCTGGTGCGTTACCCGCGATGACAAAAATCCCGAACCCAGAAGCGTAACGAAATACCCCAGGGAAATGAGGAGGAAAAAGGATCCCGCCTCACCGTGCCCGATATCCAGGTCCCCCTCGATGGCGGGCATAAGGGGGGCCCAGATGATCCGGGAGATAAAGTTAAAAAAGAAGATGGAGGTCAGAAATAGGATAGGCGCAATGACCCGGTGAAAGGGCGCGTGATCCGGACGACCCGATTCGGTGCGGTTCTGACGATCCTGAGTGGAGGTGGATTCCATGGTGGTTCTTTCTTTTCTCAATCACGAGGGCGGCAGGGCTTCTGCCCTTCCGGGCAAAGGAGTATGGAGGGATCTTGTATCAGAGGACCTGGGAAAGCACAAACGGAACGATGACCCAATGCCCGATTGAAAATGCTTGCTCGCGCCTTCCTCGAGCTTGCTGCGGGGAGATTTCAATTGCGCGGAGTGCCATATGCGAGCGCTTGGCACGGTACACCCTCTTGCGGTGGGCTGGAACGGGTACTGATGCCATGAAGGACGTCCCCTGCCTGATGCATTGCAGATTTTCAGACGAACAAAGATGCGTGGATGAATTTCCAAGCTGCCGATGTTCTTCGGAAATGAGGTGTGTGTGACTAAATATGTTATGTCATTCTTGACACAATATTTTGAGGCCTTTAGTATGTCGCTCGGTCCGATAGAGGATTGGGCCCATGGAAGAAAGGCTTTTTGGGGGAGTTCTTGCTGATGTCAATCTCGGACTGTTCAACCCTTTCCATGTGCTGGGCGTCAAACCTGAAAAATGGTTTGAACACCAGTAAGCTAGGTGATTTTTTTTGGCCTGAATTATGTCTTTTTTGACACAAGCAGACAATGGCGTGATTCACTCAGTTTTTTGATTCCTACAACCAAGGAGGATAGCAGGTGGAAGCCAAAAAGATGAATCGCAGGGATTTTATCAAGAAGACCGGCACCGCCTCACTGGCGGCCGGTGCATTGGCAATCGGCGCGGCCGCAACAAACGCGCGTGCAGGGGAAAAGGAAGAAGAGGCTGTGATTAAGGCCTACTGGGAAAAAAAACAGAAGCATTACGAAGCACTCGAAAAAGACTACCGGAAGGATTGGAAATCATTCGATCATCCACCCAAATTCATTTATCGGGGAGCGGACACCACGGACAGGACCCCGACCTTTTATGCCCCGCTCATGGAGGAATGCCCCTACTTGCCCGAATTTCAAACCATTTACACCGAGGGGACCGCAGGTCAATATTTCAAATACACGCTGACCTTTGGGATGAAGGATATCATTCGCTTTCACGGCCACTCTTGCGAGGCCCTTTACTACACAGCGGCGATCTGCCGGCTGATCTGCGACAAGATGTTTCCTGACGGGGTCGTGGATAGAACCATACTGAGAGGGATCGGCGGGCAGTCTCCGTGTATTATTGATTCGATCGCCTATGTCACAGGCGGCCGGATGCGCTACGGGACGCTGAACGTAGATCGCAGTCTTGGTCATGCCGTTGTCATCCAGAGGATAGACACGGAAGAGACCTGGATGGGCTGCTGGAAAGACGGGGTCCAGTCCTGGAATGCCGTCAAGATATTCGGTTCTCCCAACAAAGCAAATCCTCTTCCTTACAAGAAGTGGTCTGCATGGAAACACGAACCGGAAACGCCGGCTGACCGGCTGAATGACTGCAAGAGGGGCTGGGAGTATGATCGTCCCGAGCTCTTGCAGCGACTCCGGGACATCAAGGACAACCTGAAGTACCTGCCTGAGGGCCAGAAACCCACGATCACTCCGAAGAAGGTACGAGAGGAATTCACATGGCTTCAGTACCGGCACCTGCGCGAGGTGTTCAAACACCCCCTGGAGGAGAGCTTCCAGATCAAGCGCGTGCCTGGCTATAAGTGGGAATATCCTCATTGTGAGCCTCTGTGGGTCCCCCGCTTGGATCAGAAGGCCAAGTGGGCTGAATTTTTACCCCATCCCGAAAAACAGGAGTAGGTGTCGCTGATGGATTCAGTGACCTCGATGGCCATTTTTTCTGAATAAGGAGGGCACGGCAATGAAACAAATGATGAGATTCAGGTCATGGGTCCTTTTAGGCATTCTTTCTCTTTTTCTGGCTTCTCCGGCCTTTTCTGCGGGCAACTGCAAGGCCGTTTACGGGAGCGGTTCCAACGTCTTCAGACTTGCCACGGGGAGCCCCGGGGAATTGGGATTGCTCGAGGTCCTTGCAAACGCCTTTAACGAGAAGCATGGCACCTCCATGTGCTGGAAAAAGGCCGGATCCGGCGCCTCTTTAAAGCTGCTCAAGGCCAAAGAGGTGGACATGGTCATGGTGCACGCACCGGCCGCTGAAAAGCAGGCGGTGCAGGAAGGGTGGGCGACTGAGCGGACCCTGATCGGCTCCAACGAGTTCTACATCGTGGGCCCCAAGGACGACCCGGCAGGCATTCAGGGGGCGAAGAGCGCTGCCGATGCCTACGCCCGGATTGCGCAGGCCAAGGCCCCTTTCTTCTCCAGGGGGGATAACTCCGGCACCCATAAGAAGGAGCTGGCCGTGTGGGGAAAGGCGGGTATCGAACCGTCGGGTGATTGGTACAAGGTCACGAAGGATTTCATGATGGCCACCCTCAAGAGGGCGAATGCGGAGAAGGGATACTTCATGACAGACAGCAGCACGTGGGTCGCTGGGAAGCAGGGCCTGGAGAACCTGGCCGTCCTCTTTCGGGGCGACCCCATGCTGATCAACACCTACCACGCCCTGTGCCAACCCGAGGGTGCGACCGAGGGTCAATCCTATGCGGCGGATTTCATTGCGTTCGTGGCCTCGGAAGAGGGACAGGAAATGATCCGGAATTACGGTGTGGATCGTTATGGCGCAGCCATGTACAACGACGCGGAGTATGCGAAACAGTACGACCATTGAAAATCAAATCGTTCACTTGATCATGTACTACTGAAGGAAAGGTGGGGAGAGGGGCGATATGTCTCCGGTCCCTCTCCCCTTCAACACCTGTGGCTCCAGTGTGACCCGCAATCTTTCGTCTCCAGAGGGCGAACTGCTCGGAAGGTTTTTCTTTTTACAGCGATCCACATCAAAGGCCGCAGCTACAGGCTCAAGGAGCATACCAGGGGCAAGCAACGGCTTCGCTCCAAGCAAGAGGGATTCGACACCGAGAACAAGCAAAATCAGGGGCAGGGTGGTACAGTTTTCAATTCCGGAAATTGTTTCACTATTCCTATCCTGTTTGCAGCTCCACGTAACCCACCTCCGATAAGAAGAAGATTCTCCTTTCGACGGTCTCGAAAAAACCTACACGACCGCTGTTGGCTGCGCTGTAACTCCTTGGAATCGCTAGGGGCAGTTCTCATGGCCACGGCCCTTAGCAACTCCATCCTCCTTTTCAGATGGGCACCACCTTCCAGGTGGATCCATTGAGTGCAAAATGCACCTACTTCTCATTTGGAATTCATCCTGATTGAATATTATCGAGCTAGGGAATGAACTGACCAGGGGTTAGCAGTAAGGGTGGGGGCCTTCGCTGACCTGTCGGTATCAGGAAGCCCGAAGCAAAACGTTTTTTCTCTTTCTTCGGGTTTTTAATCATTCCAAACAGTTATAGGGGCGCTTTATGAGCAAAACATCCTGCTTGATACAATTGATGTCCAAACCGGATCGGGCTGCCAGGCATGCGGCAGCCAAGTCATCTCATACGTGTATCTCATGCGGTCAAAAGGCAGCAGGCTTCAGTAGTTATAAGTATCGAATAGAATATGAGGTCTCTGGTTTGTGCCAGGCCTGCCAGAAGATGTATTTTTCACCAAAACGTTCATGATCCGTGTTGCGCTTCGGATCACCCCCGCGGATGAAAGCAGGGGTTTTCGTAGGGCGGGGTTTTACACCCCGCCGTGCTTATCGAAGACCTTGCGGCGGCATATAAAATGCCGCCCTACGCCCGGCCCACAAGGGGTGTTTTAACGGTAAAAGCGGGTTTTAATGAATGTTAGACGGTCTTGCAGAAACTCGTACGACCGCTGTTGGCTACGCTGTAAGGCCTTGGAATCGCCAGGGGCAAATCTCTCGGCCACGGCTTTTTGCAAGACCGTCCCTTTTCAAGTACATACTGTGTCTTTCCAAGGAATTCCGTGTAGCTTACAGGGGTTCGAAAAGGTGACTTTACCCAAATTGAATTCCATTTTGTCTTTCCCCGTGGTATGGTTTTCCCTGCTCGACAGATCCGTCTGAACCCCTCCAGCTTTCTTCGAAGATCCTATCCTGAGATGCGGCTTTTCTAAATCCAGCGCCGAGCAAGAATGAAAACCAATGACGCAGAACCCGGTTATCTGTTTGCCGGGCCTGGTTTCCCCTGAAGTGGGGAATCGTTTATTCTCTTTTCATATTCAAATGATGAGGAGATATTCGTGATGGCACAGCAATTAATCGACAGACGGGATCTTGATTTCGTGATCTGGGAGCAGATGGAGGGAGAACAAACCCTGAAATCCGACCTCTACGGGGGGTATGACCGGAAGATGTGCGACATGATCCTTTCGGAGGCCCGGACTCTGGCGATCAATGAACTGCTTCCAACCCTGGCAGAGGGGGATAGAGAAGGCGTTCGGTACGAAAATGACATGGTTTTTGTGCCGGAGAGCTTCCACCGGGTACATGCCCTTTTGCGGGAAGGGGGCTGGCATCACATTGACATACCCGAGGAGATTGGCGGTCAGGGCGCTCCCCCTATGGTTGCCCATGCGGCCATGGAGTATTTCGGTGCTGCGAACTGGTCGCTCTTCGCCTACGGGGTCCTGGGCACCGCCACGGCAGAAATGATCCAGAAGTACGGCACTGAGGAGCAGAGGGACACCTATGTCAAAAGGCTGGTTACAGGCGAGTGGGGGGGGACCATGCTGCTCACGGAGCCTGAGGCGGGATCCGATGTGGGCGCCTTGACCACCAGGGCCGTGAGAAAAGACGATGGGACGTTTTCTCTCTTTGGGAATAAAATTTTCATTACCAATGGTGAGCACGACCTCGTGGAAAACATCATTCATCCGGTGCTGGCGCGCATAGAGGGGGACCCTCCGGGGACGGCGGGAATCTCGATTTTCATCGTTCCCAAGTTTTTCGTGAATCCGGACGGCAGTCTGGGGGAGCGGAACGACATCCGCTGCGAAGGCGTGGAAGAAAAGCACGGGATTCATGCCAGCGCCACGTGCAGCATGTCCCTTGGTGCCAAAGGGGAATGCAACGGGTTTCTTCTGGGAGAAGAGCGCAAGGGAATGAGGATCATGTTCAACATGATCAATCGTGCCCGCATGGGCGTTGGGTTACAGGCGCTGGCATGCGCTTCCGCGTCCTATCTGCTGGCCCTGGATTACGCGAAAAAGCGGGTCCAGGGGAGAGACCTGGCCCAACTCAAAGAGGCAAGCGCCCCTTCCGTACCGCTCATTCGTCATCCGGATGTGCGTAGAAACCTCCTCTGGATGAAATCCCATGTGGATGGGATGCACAGCCTCTATCACTATGCCGTCTGCTGCAAAACCAGGTCAGAGCTGGCAGAGGCCGAGGACGAGCGCCGGCTCTACTCGGACCTCTTCGACATGTTCACCCCCATCATCAAAGACTACAATGGCGTAAGGGGGCATGAGATCTGCATCCAATCCGTTCAGGTCTTCGGCGGAGCAGGGTACACCAGAGACTATCTTGCAGAGCAGTATGCGAGGGATTGCAAAGTCGCCACCATCTTTGAGGGCACCAGCGGTATCCAGGCCATGGATCTCCTGGTGCGAAAACTGGGCAGACAGAACGGAACCGTGTTCATGCATCTCCTGGGCGAAATGCAGAAGACGGTTGCGCGAACAAAAGGCGTGGATGACCTCAAGGAGCTTGCGGGCAAGGTGGAGTCCGTCGCAAACCGGCTGGCTCAAACCGCGATGCAACTGGGGAAGACCGCCATGTCTCCGGACTACAAGGTGGCCTTTGCCCACGCCACACCGTTCCTCTACGCAATGGGGGACACGATAATCGGATGGCTGCTGCTCTGGCGATCGCTTGTGGCCGCAGAGAAGCTGGAAGGGGCAAAGACAAAGGACATTCCCTTCTACAAAGGG
>JASFQI010000253.1:0-7241 GCA_050115555.1 Desulfobacteraceae bacterium | reverse complement strand
GACACGCACATGGATCGCGGCGGCGCTCAGGCCGCCATGAAAGCAGTCGTGAGCCAGTGCGGGATTAAAAAAAAGTCTCCATACACTCCCTTCGCCACAGCTTTGCCACACATCTCCTTGAGCAGGGCCTGAGCCTGCGGCATATTCAAGCCCTCCTCGGCCACGCAAGCCCCACCACCACTGCCCGCTATGCTCACCTGAACGACACCACCAGACAGAATTCATTCGACATCATCAACCGCCTCATCAATACCCTGCACGTCGATCTAGGGAGGGTGCAATCATGAAAATGGCCTCCCTCATCGAGCAGTACCAAGATGCCTTTCAGGCCACGTACGCGTCACAGATTTTGCCCGGGCATCTCCGAGCCATCCGGGCCATCAGGCAGTGCCGCACTCCCGAGGCAGGAGAAGTCTTCGTGCATTGTCCCTATTGCCGGCATACTGAATGGCGCCCACGTTCCTGCGGCCACCGCAGTTGCCCCCAATGTCAGAATCATGAGGCCTCGGTCTGGCTCGATCGGCAGCAATTAAAGCTTCTGCCCGTCGAGTACTTTTTAGTAACCTTCACTCTCCCCTATGAACTCAGGTTCCTCGCCCGGGGCCATCCATCGCTTGTCTACGACCTGATGTTTGCCTGTGTTGCCACCACCCTGAAAGATTTCGGCCTCAATCCCAAAAACCTCGGCGCCCGAATCGGCATGACCGCAATCCTTCATACGCATAACCGGCGCTTGGATTATCACCCCCATATTCATGGGATCGTGCCCGGAGGCGGGGTGGATACGGCCAGAAGACAATGGAAAAAGAAAAAGGCAAGGTATCTCTTCAATGCCTTCTCCTTAGCCAGGGTGTTTCGCGCACGACTCATCGAGGCCTTGCGCAAAGAAGGGCTCAACATCCCCGAATCCGTGCCTCGAAAATGGGTGGTCCATTGCGACCATGTGGGAAGAGGCCTGCCCGCCCTGAAATATTTGTCACGCTATCTGTACCGGGGCGTCATCCCTGAAAACAATATCGTCTCCAGCCACCACGGCAATGTCACGTTCAAGTACGTCGAAAATCGTACCGGCAAAACACGCTATCGCACGCTCAAAGGCGAAGATTTCCTCTGGCTTGTCTTCCAGCACGTCTTACCCAAAGGCTTCCGCCGCGTCAGGGACTATGGCTTTCTCCATGGAAACTCAAAAAGGCTTCTCTCCCTCGTCCAAATGATCCTGCGCGTGCTGATTCAAGCCCACAGCCTACGGCCCAGACCAGCCTTTCTCTGCCCCAAGTGCTATACCGCCATGAGGATCACCGCGTTCAGGCGGCCTCTCGCGGCGCCAGGATAACACAGGCAACCGGCGACAACCCCGGCCTCACCCATGTACAGGGGGAACCTTTTATGCAATAAATCGGCTGTGTTGAGGCCTTTTCCCAGGCCAATGCCCTCGTTCGCCCTCAGAAAACACCTCTTTCAAACGGACCTTCCACAACCTCCCATTCAAAATGAGATATTTGCTTATATGTAGCCCACCGCCAACCGGGCTCGTCCAACTACAGGATAAGATCGTGGCTCGCTTCGCTCTCACGATCTATCCTTATTCGTTATGTTTTGTTATTAAAGTGGTTGATCATTTCTTTTTGTGTCTCTATCATAGTCTGTGCAATTTTTAACTGATGTTTTAGTTCAAGAATTGTTAATTTATCCTTCGTTATATCACTTGGAGATTTGCTTCCAACTATAACAAGGCCGTATTCATTTAGTAGTTTTTCTATTATCTCTCTATCGCCATCGGGCGTTTCAATTACCATTTTAATTCTTAATCCGTCTTGCTCAATTGTTACTCTGACATTGATATCAGGATATTTACGTCGAAGAAGCGTTGAAAAATAGCTCAGTATTGATAAACCAGCCTGATAGTATTCTGCTGGAAATTCAATAGCGCGTACAATAGGTTCATTCAAATTCGTCTGATCAGAGGCTGATTCTTCGTGAGATTTAGGTTCAGAAGTAGGGTTGTGGATAAACTCAAAATCATCGTTAATAAAGGAAACCAATGTATCCATACCTGTTTCATATAATGGGAAATAATGGTACAAATCAAAGCTGGCTGCTCCAACTTTGATCCTGGGCAATTCACACTCTTCTAACAAAACTGGTATTAAAAAAATGTCTTCGGGAGGGATTTCATTCATCAGATCTAAAGCCAGCCTATATTCCCTTTGCACATAACCTCTTTTTGAAACGGAGTTCTTTGAAAAGAAAGGTAGGAAATAATCAGCTTGTTCAATGACTTTCCTGATTTTAGCATCCCATTCTTCCCCCGGCTTGATTCCATCCAACAGATATGGCTTTGGTGGCTTGTCCATCCACGGATCAAACCCAGCCTCTTTAAACTTAATATAAACCTTATCGACCATATTTTTGTCTTCACGTGCATAGCACATAAAAATCAATGGCTTAGTGCTCATTTTTATTCGCTCTGTATTTTTCAATTAAACATAACAAGTAAGTATATGGTTTCCAGATAACAACCTGTCAAAAAAGTCTTTACGCGATCTAATGTTCGTATGGTCTACTTCACTAACTTGATAACTTCACCGGATACAGATTAGCAGGAAAAGGATAACTGTCGTCTCGAACTATCGATATCCATGGTCGGTTCCATGGAATAGGGCATTCAACTTTTTTAAGATGGTCTCGAGCGTCGCGTTATCCGCTCCGTTTGTGTCATCCTGAAATATGGGCACACCACACACCAGGAAAAGCAGGATAAGCTGTATGAGATTCGGAGCCGGCGGCTGTGTATCCCACAAGGAGCGATGGTTGCGACCGTATGATGGGGCCTATGATGAAACGGATTCGAAAGCCCACACCCCAGCGACCACGATTCAAGAAAGACTCCTTCGACCCTTGAGCACCATCACCGACACACCGGTTGTTTGTTCTGCCTCCCTTGCCTTGTTTTCCGGGACAATAACGGATACCTGGGCACGAGTGATAGATCCTCAAGCCAGCAGAAGGGGCCGGAACATCCAGGCGTGCCATGGGGGACTTTGGTG
Source organism: Desulfobacteraceae bacterium (assembly GCA_050115555.1). GTDB lineage: Bacteria > Desulfobacterota > DSM-4660 > Desulfatiglandales > HGW-15 > JASFQI01. Next base: position 4,194 of record JASFQI010000253.1, on the reverse strand, counting down.
CAGAGTGGAAAGCGGTGTCGGCGAAGGAGTGCGAACAGCGGTTTGCAGATCGTTTCGGTCGTGGAAGCCATGGACATCCTTTCGGGCGGTGCGCCCCGGTTCGGATTATCCAGCGGTGATCTGTCTTGTTTGTTGGTTTCCGTGATGGATCTGCTGTTTTTTATAGTGTGTTGGGATCGAATTCAAGGAAAAAAGGAATCACCGGTCGCAGCAGGCGATTCAGGCAATAAAACAGGAAGTCTCTGGTTGGTCGCACAGGGTGTACAAGGAAAGGGAAGGGTATGCTGAAGAGGGAAATCCTCAGGAAGACGGGCCCCAGTCGAATTCGATGATCTTGGGAAACGCCCGGTCCGGACCCGGGGTCACCCGGTGGTAGAGGGGGCTTTCCTTTCCTACTCGCCCTCCCATATCGTAAGTGAACGAGGCCACTCCTTCATGCCGGATCCAGTATCCCGAATGGACCGGCCCCGTGTCCTGACGACAGGAGTGGAAATGGACGAATTGATCCCGGGGTTCCGGGCGGGAGGCGGTCCACGCTTCCGGGGCCTCGTCGAAGAAGACGGGGCGAATGCGGCCTTGGCCCGAAGGAAAGGCCTCCCCCATATCCGGAAGGGTGGCAAAGACGGCTTCGCCGGTAAACAGTTGGGCGTTTTCCGGCAGGTCCCTGGTGTAAAAGCGCCTTTCGTTGAAGCAGATCAACTGAAGACGGGTGAGATCGTCGGGATCGTAGGGTTTGAAGTAGTATCCCACAAAGGGACCGAAAGACAGGATCCCGTCCTTTGTGGAGATCTCCAGCCTCTGCACGTATCCCCGCGGGACGTCCTTTTTCACCGCCGGGGCCTCCCCCTCGCCGGAGCACCCCCACGAAAGGAGGATCGACGCGAGCAGCAGCCCGAGCCAGATGCCCCGGGAGCTTCGTCGGACATCACGTTTCACCGGAGGCCTCTTTGTTTCGTCCCCAGAGCTTTCCAATGGCAAGGATGCAGACCGAGAACAAGACCACCAGGAGCACGACTGCAATCGGTCGGCTCCCCACCCAGTCGGCCAGGGTAATGCCTCCCACATAGGTGGGGTTGTACAGGGCAGGAATGAGCGTCTCATGGAAGTGGGCGAAGAAGGCGGCTCCGGCGAAGCCTCCGAGCATGGCAAAGACAGCGTCCATCCGGCCCTCTCCCACCGCAGCCCACGTGGTTCCAGGGCAGTACCCGGCAAGGCCCCAGCCGATGCCGAAGATCACGGCCCCCAGGCCGGTAGCCACAATGCTCGTAGGAATTACCAGGGTGCGGCCGACACCGACCGCAGTGAGCCCGAGAAGACCCACGGAGCAGAGGGCCACGGTGGCAAGCATGAATTTCGGAATGACCGATTCGATCATGAGGTGCGCCTTGGCCAGCTTCTCGGCATTTGTGGCGCCGACCCGTTGGATCACGAAGCCGAATGCGATTCCGGAAAAAAGCCCCAGCAGGATTTTCGTCATTCTCTGTCCTCCTTTCTCACCGGACCGTACACCACCCTGGCCGTCAGCATGGCAAAGACAAAGATCAGGACGCCGAAGTAAAGCGCGCTGATGGCAAGCTGGGTCGACCCTGAGATGAACAGGCCCAGGGTGCACCCTCCGGCCAGGCGGGAGGCGAAAAGGATCAGAAAGCCACCTATAAAGGTGGCTGCGTAACGACGCAGTCGGCTCTTACCGAAGCGGGCCTCCCACATGCTGGGCATATCGCGGACGGGGATCGGGAAGGTTCTCCCGCCGACAAAGCCCCCGATGGCCATGCCCACCACAAAGGCGAAAATCCAAGACCCCGGACCCGGGATCATTTGGTAGTGGGCCTTGGAGGCCGTGTACTCCGGTGCGATCCACCCGAGCCATCCCTTGAGCGCACTCACGAAACCGCTCGAGGAGGCCGGCGGACCGAAGCTGGCGAATATAAAGAGGACAATGCCGGCCAGGGCAAAGGAGGCGGGAAGCCACCCCCAGTAAGGCGATTTCGAAGACGGTGAAGAAGTCTGTTGTTCCATGATCACCCTCCACACGAGACATATCCGCCCTGGGGCTCACCCGCAGGCTCGGACGCTGCTTTGCTTTCCTCATCGGCACGGATGACCGTCCCCGACGCTCTCCCGGCGGACGCTCCGGGGAGGGCTTCACCCGCCAGGGTCCTTTCCAGGGTTTCCACCGGGAAGAACAACGCCGGGTGGCCCCACTCCTTCCAGGAGGCCTCGTAGGCGGACACGTGGGCGAAGCCCATGAGGCGCAGCACAAAGTAGCTGAAAGAGCCGCGCCTTCCCGAGTCGCAGTAGACGATCACTCCCCTTTCCGGGTCGAGCCCCCGGTAGAGCTCCTGGAGCTCGCTGTACGGCTTGATCATCTTGGTCTCTTCATCCACCCAGTTCTGTTTGTACTCGATGTTCACCGCCGTGGGGATGTGTCCCAGCTTGAGGGGGTTGCCGTGCAGGTCCTTGGACCCTTTCTGGCCGAGGTACTCCTCGCGGGACCGGACATCCAGGATCTGGTAGAAGGGATCCCCCAGACGCTGGGACACGAAGCGGCCGTCGACCCAGCGATCCGGTTTCACGGCATCGGTCGGGGCCTGATACAGGATTTTCTGGAGCGTCTTGGGCGTGGATTCCACACCAAAGCCCGCTCGTTCCCAAGCGTCGATCCCTCCTTCCAGGATGCGCTTTTTTTCGTGACCGAGGACGTCCAGGACCCAGAATACATAGGAGGCCGTGGCTCCCCCGTCCCGTTTCACGCTGTCATAGAGGACAATCGTGTCGGTGCGGCCGATACCGTTCTCTCCCAGGATCTCCTGGGCCCGCTCGGGTCCGACGAACAGCTCCCCCATGTTCGAGGACCTGCTGTCGTATCGAAAGGCGGACCAGGGCAGGCGGACGGCACCGGGAATCAATTTGCCGTCGAAGTGGTCATCGGTCCTCACATCCAGAATTACCATGTCCGGATCGCCCGCGTGCTCGTGGAGCCACTCGGCCGATGCCAGCAGTTCCGAGCGGGGGTATTCTCCACCGGCATTGCCACGGCCGGCGCTTGCCAGGGACCAGACAACGGCAAGCAGCAGGAGGATCCCGATGACAAGGTAGCGGGTCCTTTTCACGTGTTTCTGCATGGTCTTATCCCTCCTCGATGTCGTGCTTGGGTCATTCAAAAAATTTTATCACAGATGAAATTCAAACTGGAGTCATGAAAATAAATCAACAGTTATTCCAGTTGGATATGTGCCATTTTGGTTCGTTCCGCCCATGGGGACGGACGGAGATCCATGCGTTCCGGCGCGGCCCTGCCGTGATGTGGAAGAGGTCCATTTGGGAAGGATTTGCTCTCAGCGTTTCAAAGGGGCTCAGGAAGAGGCGCGTGATCGGCCGGACGCTCGGGATAGACAACGCCTTCATCTCGGAGTTCGAGCAGAAGGACCCGGAAGGCCGATCAAAGGTGAGGAAAAAGAACTTCGGGCAGGGTCTGGACAGACTCCACGCCGTCCAGGATCATGCTTTGGCTCGAGCCGGCGCCCTCGCGGTTGCTCTTGGAGAGGATGCAGCGGGAAAAGCCGAGCTTCCGCGCCTCGCGCAGGCGCATCTCGGGCTGGCTCACGCCGCGGACCTCCCCGGCAAGGCCCACCTCGCCGAAGATGACCGTTTCGAGAGGCACGGGCTTGTCGAGAAAGCTGGAAACCAGGGCGGAGACGATGCCCAGGTCCGCGGCCGGCTCGTCCACGCGCAGACCCCCGGCCACGTTCACAAAGATGTCCTGGTCGCCCATTTCCATGCCCATGCGCTTGCCGATCACGGCCACCAGGAGGGAGATTCGGTTGGGGTCCACGCCGATGGCCGTACGCCGCGGCACGCCCAGGGGGCTGGGTCCCACCAGGGCCTGCACCTCCACCAGCACCGGCCGGGTCCCCTCGAGGCAGGGGATCACGACGGAGCCCGACGCTCCCTCGGGGCGCTCCTCCAGGAAGATGCGGGACGGGTTTCCCACCTCCTCCAGGCCGGACTCCTTCATCTCGAACACACCGATCTCGTTCGTGGGCCCGTAGCGGTTCTTGACCGAACGCAGGATGCGGAAGGCGTGGCCGCGGTCTCCTTCGAAGTAGAGGACCGTGTCCACCATGTGCTCCAGGACCTTGGGCCCGGCAATGGCCCCTTCCTTGGTCACGTGGCCCACGAGAAAGGTCGGCG
>JASFQI010000252.1:0-7246 GCA_050115555.1 Desulfobacteraceae bacterium | reverse complement strand
CTGCCTCACACCGTCGCCCGAGCCCTCGGGCGTCTGGGAATCGATGCCCTGTACCGCCATCAGGTCGATGCGCTTCGTCGCATTCGAACGGGACACCATGTCCTGGTGGCAACGCCCACGGCCAGCGGAAAGAGCCTGATTTACAATCTGGCCGTGATGGAGGCCATTCACAGGCGTCCCGAGGCACGCGCCCTGTACCTTTTCCCCCTCAAGGCCCTGGAGCAGGATCAGTTCAAGAACTTTCAGGCGTTTTGCAGCGGATTCGAAGGGCCTCCGGTCTCGGCAGCGGTCTACGACGGGGACACCTCGTCGTACCGCCGAAAACAGATTCGCAGCCGGCCGCCAAACGTCCTCTTCACGAATCCGGATATGCTCCACCGGGGCATCCTTCCTCATCACGCCTCGTGGCAGCGGTTCTTCGAAAATCTGGCTTTCGTGGTGCTGGACGAGGTGCACACCTACCGCGGCATTTTCGGCTCCCACATGAACCAGGTGATGCGTCGGCTTCGAAGAATGTGCCGGGTGTACGGCGCATCCCCACAGTTCATCCTCCTTTCGGCCACGGTGGACAACCCCGGGGAGTTCGGCGGCCGCCTGATTCAGGATCGGGTGGAGGTAGTGGACAAAGGAGGCGCTCCTCGATCCGGACGCCATTTCGTCTTCCTGAACCCCGCGGAAGGGACCAATTTTCTGGCGGCCCGGCTTTTCGTCCAGTGCCTGGAGGCGGGGTTTCGGACCATCGCGTTCACCCAGGCGCGCAAGGTCACGGAGCTCATGCACGTCTGGTCTTCCCGGCTGGCTCCACGTCTGCGGGATCGGATCAGTTCCTACCGGGCCGGTTTCATGCCGCAGGCGCGCCGTGAGATCGAGAAGAAGCTGGCCGCGGGTAGGCTCCTGGGGGTCATCTCCACGAGCGCGCTGGAGCTGGGCATCGACATCGGGAACCTGGACATCTGCATCCTGGTGGGGTATCCCGGAACCGTGTTGACCACCTGGCAGCGGGGAGGTCGCGTGGGGCGGTCCGGAGAGGAGTCCCTGGTCGCGTTGATCGCCAAGCCGGACGCGCTGGATCAGTACTTCATGCGCCATCCGGACAGCCTTTTCGAGCGTTCCTACGAGGCGGCGGTGCTGGATCCCGACAATGCGTACGTAACCGGGGCCCATTTGCCCTGTGCAGCGGCGGAGCGGCCCCTCACGCTGGAAGATCGGGAGACCTGGCCGGCGGATGTGCCGAAGACGCTCGAGTCCCTCGAGGTCTCCGGGGAGCTGATTCGCTCTGCAGACGACCCGCCCACGTGGTACGCCGCGCGCAAGCAGCCGCAGCTCGGGGTGAACATCCGGTCCGTGGGAGAGAGTTACACGATTTTCGATGCGGTCACAGGTGAGGCCATCGGAACCGTGGACGGGCTGAGGGCCCTGAAGGAGTGCCATCCCGGGGCCGTGTACCTCCACCGGGGCGAGCACTACTGCGTGGATCGCCTGGACCTGGACAAAAAGGATGTGATCGCAAGGAGGGCTGACCTCAAATACTTCACCCGCACCCGCTCGGACAAGGAGACGAGCGTGCTCCGCGTCCACAGGAGCCGTCCCCGTGGCCGCTTCGTGGTCCGGCAGGGGGATCTCCGCGTGACCGAGCAGATCACCGGGTATGAGAAGAGGGCCCTGCCCGGTCAGGAGCTCCTCGGCGTGGTCGGTCTGGAGCTCCCCTCCACCACGTTTGAGACCGTGGGGTTCTGGATCGAGATCGAGCCTGTGATCCGCGACATGGTGGAGGCCCGGGGTCTGCACTTCATGGGAGGAATTCACGCCATCGAGCACGCCGCCATCGGGATGTTTCCACTCTTCGCCCTGTGTGATCGCAACGACATCGGAGGGATCTGCTACCCCCACCATCCGGAGCTGGAAAAGGGGGCGATATTCATCTACGACGGCTACCCGGGGGGCGTGGGCCTGGCCCAGCGGGGCTTTGAGGTGGCGGCCGAGCTCCTGGAACGAACCCTGGAGCACGTGCGCTCGTGTGAGTGCGAGGAAGGCTGCCCGTCCTGCATTCACTCTCCCAAGTGCGGGTCGGGAAACAAGCCGCTGGACAAGGCTGCGGCCGTGCTGGTCCTGGAGTGTCTCCTGGGCCGGGTTCCTCTGGAGAGCCGGGGGGAGGAGAACGCACCGGACGCCCTCCCGGGTCCGGAGGCGGAGGAGGCGCCGGAGGAGCCGGGGGCCGGGCGTCCCCGGGTGATCTACCTGGATCTCGAGACCCGTATGCTGGCCCAGGAGGTGGGGGGATGGCAAAACGCCCATCTCATGCGGATTTCCGTGGCCGTGGCATATGACAGCCGCACGGAGCGGTTCCTCAGTTACACCGAGGACGAGGTGGACGATCTCCTCGCGCTCCTGGAGCGGGCCGATTTGGTCGTAGGGTTCAACGTGAAACGATTCGACTACCGTGTCCTGGGGGCTTACGCAGCCTGGGATTTGAAAGAGCTGAACACCTTTGATATCCTCGAGGACCTTCATAAGCGGCTGGGATTTCGCCTGGGGCTGGACCACCTGGCCCGGGAAACGCTGCAGCAGGGAAAAACGGCCGATGGGCTTCAGGCCGTGGCGTGGTTCCGCGAGGGGGACATGGAGAGCCTGACCTCCTACTGCCGGGCGGATGTGGATGTGACCCGCAGGCTGTTTCTTTTTGGTCTGGAAAACGGCTACCTCGTATACCGCCGCAAGCGGGAAGACCGGAGGGTCCGGCTGCCCGTGGACTGGGACTTGAATGCTCTGCTCGAAAACGGCGCCGTGCCGAACGGGCGCGGGCCGTGTGAGGGAGAAGGGCTGGAAGCAGGGGCGAGCGAATGCGCAAGGGCGAAGCGACCGGGGACGCGCGGGTAAAGGCGTTTTCCTGCAAGATGTGCGGTCAGTGCTGCCGCGGCGTGGGAGGCATCACCGTGGATGCTGAAGAGCGCAAGAGGATTGCCGCCTACCTGGGGATGACGCCGGAGGGGTTTCTTCGATCCTGCTGCGAGCGAAGAAACGGCCGCATCTCCATCCGCTCGGGGGACGACGGGGCCTGCCTGTTCTTCGAGGAGGGCCGGGGCTGTCGTATTCATGCGGTCAAGCCGAGGCAATGTGCCCTTTGGCCGTTCTACCCTGCGCTCATTCGGGACCGTGACGCATGGTCCGAGGCTATGGATGCGTGTCCCGGAATCAACCACGAGTGCTCCCACGAGGAGTTCGTGAGGCAGGCAAAGGATGCCGGCATGGCAGACGTGGATTGATCTCCTGTTTCCGCCGAGGTGTGCGGCCTGCGACCGATTCCTCGCACCCGAGGAAGGTCACGGGGTCTGTGCGGTGTGCCGCTCTGAATTCCTCGAGGTAAAGTCCCCGCTCTGCATCCAATGCGGCGTGCCCTTGATTACGGGGCCGCCGGAGGATCGGCTTTGCGAGGCTTGTCTCCGGAAGCCTCCTGCATACGAGGTTTGCCGCGCCGTGTTTGTGTATCAAGGGCCTCTGCTCCAGGTCATCCACCGGTTCAAGTATGCCGGAAAGGCTCGTTTGGCCGATATCCTGGGACCCTGGCTCGGCGGGCTTGCCCGGAAATGCCTTCCCGAAGGTATGAACGCCTTGGTCATGCCCGTTCCCCTTTCCCCGCGCCGGTTGCGGGAACGGGGGTTCAACCAGAGCCTGCTCCTGGCCCGGCACGTGGCAAAGGAGAAGGGATTGCCCGTTGATTTCCTTTCCCTCCGCAGGGTGCGGGATACGCCTCCCCAGGCGGCGCTGGGCAGGGATGCGCGGCGGACGAATGTGCGGGCGGCATTTGCCGTGACCGATCCCGGGGGAGTGAAGGAACGGGATATCGTGCTCGTGGACGACGTTTCGACCACCGGGAGCACCCTGGATGCCTGCAGCAGGGCGCTCCTAAGGGCAGGGGCTCGACGGGTCTTCTGCCTGGTGCTGGCCAGGGCCCCGGTCCACTCGAACGAGACGGAGGTGAAACATGGAACATTACAGAGCCAAGATTCGGCTTCTTGACGCGCTTCGCGGCGAGGTCGAGCGGCTCCAGGCCTCCGGCCGCCGGGTGGTTTTTACGAACGGCTGCTTTGATATCCTTCACCCGGGGCACGCGCGGTACCTCTGTGCGGCCCGCGCCCTGGGCGATTACCTGGTGGTCGGAGTGAACAGTGACCGATCGGTCCAGGCGATCAAGGGAGCCGGTCGCCCGGTCGTTCCCGAGGACGACCGGGCGGAGATGCTCGCCGCTCTGGACTTTGTGGATGCAGTAGTCCTGTTTGACGAGGACGATCCGTTGCGGGTGATTCAGACATTGCGCCCCGATGTCCTGGTCAAAGGGGGCGACTGGCGCGAGGAAGACATCGCGGGAGGGGACGAGGTGCGAAGCGCTGGAGGGGAGGTTCGACGAATCGCCCTTGTCCCGGGACGATCCACCTCGGCGATCATCGAGAGGATTCGAAGCGGTGGGGAGAAGGCATGATTCGGGTGCAGGGTCAACCCCGGGCATGCCCCAGGATTCGGGTCTCTGCGAAGACAAAGGCCCGGGACAGGCGTGTGCGCGAAAGAAGCAAGCCCAGGCCGACCCCAAGGGTATTCGCGATCATGTCCAGGCCTTGAAGACTGCGGTACCCGATGACGCCTTGAGCCAGCTCGAGGATCAGGCCCATCAGGATCAGAAAAGCCCCCATGCGGTACCGGCGTTGTCCAGGGAGGTAGATGGCCCCGAACCAGAGCATGAGCCCGGTGTAAGCGGCGAGATGGAGCACCTTGTCCCCACCCTGGAACGAGAGCGTTTCAGGCGGAGAGGGGACGAGGGAGAGCACCGTTACGAGCCCGACCAGGGCCCAGCCTGCGCTTTGCCACCATCTGAGGTAAAGGAGAGGCTGCATGTTTTCTCCGGTAGGTCCGAGGACCTCGATTTCTGGCGGAAGTATACGTTGAAGGCCTGCCCCTGGCAAACTGAAACCCTGATGAAGTCGGAAAAACCCTTTGCCTCTGCAAACCCAAAGGAGCACCATGACACAACACGCCATCCCATTACATTTCTTGAAGCGTTCCGCTCTTGTCGTGATTGCCTTGGCATTCTTCTGCCTGATCCTGGGGGTTGCACCCGCGGAATCCGTGGACAATGAGCGCACACGACAGACCCTGCGGGGCCTGGAAGGGGTCTACGTGGTGGTGGAGGACCTTCGCCTGGAAATCGAGGAGGAGGGGCTCACGCGAAACGAGATCCACGAGATGGCCGTGGAAACCCTTGGAGCGGCGGGAGTCCCGGTTCTTTCGGAAGATGCCTGGCAGGAGGCCCCGGGAAGCCCCTGGTTGTATCTCTACGCCCATGTCATAAGGCGGGAGTTCGTGGATGAAAGGGTCTATGTATTCAACCTCAGCATTGAGCTCAAGCAGAAGGCGAGCCTGACCCGGGCCCCGGAGGAGGAAGACGTGTTCGCTACCACGTGGAGCCGGGCGCTTCTCGGGAAGAGCGGGTACCTCGAGGACGTTCGAAAGGGCGTCCAGGTCTGCCTGGAAGACTTTATCGACGCGTACCGGTCCATGAACGGCCCATGAAAGCCAGCCGGCATCGAGGGCCTGTCCCGGGGGCAAAGTCTGATAATGACATTTTTATCGGGAGCCAAACCGCTCTCACACGCACGGCCTCCCACTTCATGCGCCCATAGGAAGCACTGGGAATGAAAGGCGGTTATATGTTTTTACAAGGGGGCGAACGGTCATGTTCGCCCCCTTTGATTGTCAGATAAAGGGGTCCCTGATAACGCCGGGTATTTTGGCGCAACGGGTCTGCTTACGCTGCCCGAATTCTGCAGAGCAGGGCCTTCATCTCCGTATAACCGGTTACCGGGTCGCGGACATCCAGTGACGTGAGCAGATTCGCATTGGCCTCTGACCATCCGTGAGGGATGCTCACGATGCCGGGGTGTAAGTCCTCAGAGGTCTGTACCTTCATGGTGATATGGTCCTTGGGCGTTTCGATGACCATCATGTAGCCGTCCGCCACTCCGTATTTGGTCGCTGTTTCAGGGTTTAATTCGGCAAGTGGTTCCGGCGCCTCTTTACGCAACGAGGGAATGTTCCTGAGCTGAGAGTGCGTGTACTGGGGAATACGGGAACCTGTGGTCAGGATCAGCGGGTATTCCTTTGCCAGCCTTGGAGAACTGAGCGGGCTCTGGGTCGGTTCAATAAAGACGGGCAGCGGATCGTATCCATTTTCCTCAAGCGTCTTGGAGTAGATCTCGATTTTGCCGGACGGCGTTTTGTAGTTACCGCTTAGGTATTTCTTGTCGTCATCGACATAGAAGATTCCTTCCGGGTGCTCTTTTTCCAGCATTTCGCGGGTGAGACCGCTGGGCTCCAGAAAAAAGTCCACGACCTCCTCATCGCTGTTCCAGGGAAATTCTTCTCCGTAGCCCATTTTCCTGGCCAGTTCCGTCCAGATTTTCCAGTCGGCCCAGCTTTCACCGATCGGTTCGATCACTTTCTTGCGTAGAAGTGCATAGGGAATGCCCGTATTGACTCCATAGACATAGCCTACACCGCTTTTTTCAAGGAATGTGCAGGCCGGGAGTACGATATCGGCAAGCTCGGCCGTGGGTGTCATGAACGGGTCCATCACGACCATGAAGTCGAGTTTTTTCATGGCCTCCTGGACACGCCTGGAATCGGGCAGGGTCACTGCGGGATTCCCCCCATTCACAATCAAGGCCTTCAGAGGGTAGGGTTTTCCCTTGAGAACCGCGTCGGCAAACAACATCTGTTGACCGTAGGGTGAGGTCCTGCCCCAGAAACGGCGGAACAGGGGGTGTTCCTCGGCTCCTATGGGGTCGTCGTCCACCTCCGGAACCCTGAGGTCGCCCAGGCGGATGAACGGGAGTGAAACCCAGGTCCCGGGAATATCCACATTCCCGGTGATGATCTGCAGTAGGGCCATGGCGCGGTTGCCTTGGAAACCGTTGATGTGCTGGTCGATCGAGCAGGTACCGGGGACATTGGCCGCAGGTTTGCTGGTGGCGAACAGCCGGGCGATTTTCCTGATGTCCTCTGCCGCTATCCAGGTAATCTTCTCCACCTTTTCAGGCGTGTATTGTTTGACGTGCTCTGCCAGTTCGTCAAATCCTAAAGTATTGTTCTGGACGAATTCCCTATCGTAGAGGTCCTCTTCTATAATGACATGCATCATGGCCAGCATCAGTGCCGTATCCGTTCCCGGCCGTATTCGGAGATGGATCCCTTTTTC
>JASFQI010000251.1:0-7267 GCA_050115555.1 Desulfobacteraceae bacterium | reverse complement strand
TGCCCGCGCAGGCGCCGATCTTGCGAAAACCGCTTGAGAAGGAGCGTCCGGGCCACATCCCTGTGAGGGGAGAGGGCAAGGATGCACTTGAGCACGTCCCCTGGCGGAAGGATGCCGAGCTCGTCCCGGAGACGGCCCGTGCTGCCGCCGCTGTCCACCATGGAGACCACGGCCGTCACTTCAATCCCCTGCAGGTCCCTCAGCCCGGAGAGGAGCGCGAACTGCCCGGTGCCTCCTCCGATGGTGACGATGCGCTTTTCCCGGGTGTGATTCATGTGCTTTCCTCTGGCCGAATGCCTTTCTGAAAAACCATGGCGTTTTTGATTGGAAGGGTCAAGGGAAAATCCGGGAAAGCAGGCTCTTCACCCCCCAGGGGCGCACGCACCCGGCATTCGAAGATTTGACAGCCTTCATCCCGGATGGCTATAGTGAAAACGGTTTTCGAGCTTGATACAGGGGATACGGAGACCGGTATAATCTCTCCCAGCATTCCTGTTCTCACGGAACAAGGAATGCGCGAGCAAGGCCTTTTCGAACAAGAGGGAGTGAAGGAGGGAAACATGCCTGAGCAGGAGATGCCGATCCCGCCTCATTTCCAGGCTGAGCGGGTGGGCGAGATCTGGAAGGTGGACTACGAGATTCGGGCCCGTGAGGCCGAGGCCTGGACAGAGCAGCACGGGATCCCCACGGTGGAAGAGGACGATCTGCGGGTCTGTCTCCTGTGTGTGGACGTCCAGAACACGTTCTGCACGCCGGGGTTTGAGCTCTTTGTGGCCGGGCGATCCGGCAATGCAGCCGTAGAGGACAACCAGAGGCTCTGTGCCTTCATCTACCGAAACCTCCATCGCATCCACCGCATCACTCCCACCATGGACACGCATCAGGCGCTTCAGATCTTCCACGGCCTCTTCCTGGTGAACGAGGCCGAGGAGCACCCAGCACCACTCACTGTGGTGACCGAAGAGGACGTGCGCGAGGGCCGATGGCGCGTGAGCCCCGCGGTGTGCAGCGCACTGGGCATCTCAGAGGATTATTCCCGGGACTACCTCCTCGGATACACCCGAAAGCTTCGGGAGACCGGCAAGTACGACCTCACCATCTGGCCCTACCACGCCATGCTCGGCGGGATCGGCCACGCCCTGGTGCCGGCCGTGGAAGAAGCCGTCTTCTTTCACACGGTGGCCCGCATGGTCCAGCCCGACTTTCAAGTCAAAGGGAGCAATCCCTTTACCGAGCACTACTCTGTGCTGGGGCCTGAGGTCACCCAGGATCCCGAAGGAAAGGCCATTGCTCAAAAGAACGAAGCCCTCGTGGCAAAGCTGAAGCAGTACGACGTCGTGGTCATTGCAGGACAGGCCAAGAGCCACTGCGTGGCCTGGACCATTGCCGACCTGCTGGAGGACCTGAAGCAGGAAGATTCAGCGCTGGCGCGCAAGGTGTACCTCCTGGAGGACTGCACCTCCTCGGTGGTGGTTCCCGGTGTGGTGGACTTCACCGACCAAGCGGATGCGGCGTTTCAGCGTTTTGCTGACGCCGGGATGCACGTGGTCCGCTCCACCGACCCCATCCACACGTGGCCGGACATCCCCTTATAGGAACGACTCTCTGCTTTCCTTAATCCAGCGCTTGCGATACGTTTTCATTCCCTAACGGCACCCTTCATTCAAAAGCAGAAAGGGCCGCCCGCTTCCTGCGAGAGGCCCTTGATGAAAAGACAGTACACTTCTACAGACTCTTTTCCGTGTTCCTACTCCTTCACGCGGCGGAGCTCGATTCGCACGCGGTTCACTGGATTGGGACAATCCCAGACATGCACGTCCGGATCTTCGAACACGGGGAACGTCCCCCCGAACTGGAGCATGGTGATCCAGTTGATAAGGTTGTGGTAGAAATACCCGCAGAATTCCCCGCATCGATGCACGCTCAGCTCATACTCCTCTCCGGCTTTCAGGCCGATGGTGCAGTCTCCCTTTGTGCTGATGACTTTTGCCACCACTTTGTTGCCGACCTTCGGATAACTCACGGGCATGATGACGCCTCCTTTCGAGTAGGTGACGGGTTGCCGGATACCCAAGGCAAATCAAGACCGACTATAACGCCGTGACCGGGAGGTGGCAAGGTTGGAGTGGGTTCGAGAGTGCTTTATCCTTTTTCCTTGAATCGTGCGCGAATGCGGATCTCGATTTCCCCTTCTTCTACACACTTCGCTTCGAACTGCTTCTCGGGTAAGACCAGTCGTGGGCCTGCAAACGAGATTCCGGCCAAGGCCGGGAAAAGAGCAAGGAACAATCCAGGGGTGGCATGGAGTATCATCCTTCCTCCACACATCCGAAGGGTCTCCTTTTTCGAAAGATACGATATGTCGGGTGATCCTGTTTCTTCGATGTGTGGTGTCAGCTGTTCCTCAGGTCCTGAAGAGCGCTTTGGGCCTCTTCCCTTCCGGGAAAGCGCTGCTTGCTGTCCAGGGCGGTCTGAAGATGCTCGGCTGCCTTCTCCTCATCCTCCAGCTTCAGATAGATCATGCCCAGGTGATAGTTGAGCATCGCGGATTCCTTGATTTTATCCTGGACGCTGAGCATCAGGTTTTTTGCCTTCTCGTAGTCCCCCGCTTGATAGTGAATCCAGGCGGCCGTGTCCACGATGTTGGGCGCTTCGGGATGTTTCTGAAGGGGTTTCTCAATGAGCCTGAGGGCCTCCTTCAGGTTCTCCGGGGTGGGGTTGCGGTCCGCATAGTAGTAGGCCAGGTTATTGGCCGCGCTGGCGGCGTCAGGGTTATGCTCGAGGATGCCGCGGTACACCTCTATGGCTTTGTCACGCTTTCCCTGGCGATCATAGAGGGTGGCCAGAATCATTCCGGCGACCTGATTGCCGGGGGCACGCTCGAGCATCTGCGTGTATCGCTGAATCGCATCGTCAATGTTCCCCTGGGACTGCTCGATCCTTGCCAGGTGAAATAGAGGCGCCGGGCTCTCGGGGGCAAGCTCCAGGGCCTTCTCAAAAGCTTGTCGTGCCTTTTCCGGCTCCTTTTTCCCGGCGTAGATCCGCCCCAGGGCCAGATGGATGTCCGGATTGTTCGGACTCTTTTCTACCTGCAAAAGGCAGCGCTTCAGGGCTTCGTCATGCTTTCCCTGTCGAATGAGGAGCGCAATCATCCGGTCCAGGGCCGGCGCGTAGCCCGGGTTTTTCTCAAGGGCCGTTTCGAGCAGGGTAAGGGACTCTTCGGGTTGATTCCGGCTCAGGGAGAGCATGCCCTGCTTGAAGTAAGGTACGGGCGATTCCGGCTGCGCCTCGGCAAGACGCTCGTAGTAGCCCGCGGCCACCTCCGCGTTCCGCTTGGAAACGGCCATGTCCCCAAGGGCTGTAAGAGCAACAGGGTCCTCGGGGTCGATTTCGAGCAGGGCCTTCAGTTGCTGCTGGACCTGGTCACGCTTCCCCTGTCTTCGGTACACGTCTGCGAGCCCTGCATGGGCCTCGCGCACCTTGTCGTTTTTCTCGAGAATCTTCTTATAGTAATCCTCGGCCAGACTCTCCTCGCCATTGAGGAAGTGTGCGCGGGCAAGCTTCAGGGCGACAGGGACGTTTTCCGGCTCCTCATGGGCCACGGTCCGATACTCGGCCACGGCCCCTGCAAAATCCCGCTTTGCCAACAGGATGTCGCCTTTGAGTGCATGGGCCCCCAGGTCCCCGGCATTCTCTTCCAGGACCTCGTTCACCAGCGCCAGGGCCTCGTCCACGGCCTGCCCCTGAAAACGGATCCGCGCCTTGAAGAGATTGGCCTTGAGGAAATCGGGTCCGGTCTGGACCTTCTCCATGTAATCGTCCAGCAAGGCCACGGCCGTGTTGTTGTCCTTCAGGGCCATGTGGTGGGTCGCAAGGAGCGAGAGGGGTCCATAGGCCTCGGGTAAGTCTTGAACGGCCTTCTCAAGGACGGTCTGGGCCTGGTCCTTCAGGTCCTTCTGCATGTAGTACCGGGCCAGGGCCACCCGCAGGTCGGGATCGTCCGGCTGGGACGAGACCAGGTCCTTCAGTGTCTCCTCCGCGTCTTCACTTCTCTCATGCCGTTCAAAAAAGCGCACCAGGAGAAGGTGTCGTTGAACGTCCTCCGGGTCCTGCTCAATCAGGGTGTGGTACTCCTTTTCCGCGCCGGAGAGGTCTTTCTGCTTCTCCAGGATGGCGCCAAGCCGCAGATGGGCTGCCTTGTTCCGGCCGTCCTTTGCAAGAAGGTCCCGGAGCACCCGGGCTGCGGCATCCAGGTCCTTTCCAACGATGTGAATCCGGGAGAGCATGAAGTAGGGCTCGGTGTTTTCCGGCTTTTCCTGAATCAAGGTCTGAAGCAACGTGACCGCTTCGTCACGCTTTCCGTCAATGACATGGATTGCGGCTTGAAGCAGGCGCCCGTGCCAGTGATTCGGGTCCTTGGAGAGCACCAGGTCGAGCTTTTCCCTGGCCTGATCCCTCTGCTTGGCCGCCAGGAGCATTTTACCGATTTCCGCCTGGGCCTCGATCAGGTCAGGATTCAGCTCCACGGACTTATGAAAAAGCCCGAACGCCTGTTTGAAGTTCGCCTCTTTCAGCTCCGTGCGGCCGAGCATGTAGTAGGCCTCTGCGAACTTCGGATCGATCTGGAGAGCGTTCTTGAACTCCAGCCTGGCCTTGGTGAAATCGCCTGCTTCAAACAGGGCCTGCCCCTTGTCGAAGAACTTGGCGCGTTTTTCTTCCGGACTCCCGCAGGATGCCAGGAACGGGATCAACGCAAGAAGGAAGAAGACACAGAAGAACGGTTTCTTTAGGAATTGCATGGGACCTCCTCTTGAAATGTCCTGGGGATTCCCGGCTGGAAGTCGGGACCCCCTGTTTTTTTTATGGGATCAAACCCTGGGTGGATTGCATTCCTGTCGGCGGATACCGTGTTTCTCAGGCCAGGAAGGCTCCTCGAATGCCAAGGAGCAAAAGGGCCCCTCCGATGGTAAGGGCCGGCCATCGATAGGCGCCTCGAAGCTCCCCTAGAAGGACCTCAAAGGAAAAAAAGAAGACAATAATCTGGACGGCCATCAGGCCGAGGTGTCGGCCTCCCAGCGGCTCGGGAAGGTTCGGGACGATCAGCGCAATGATCAGGATCAGGAAATCCATGGGGCTTGGCCGGAAGCCTTTGGTCCTGCGTGTGAACTTCAAGGTCAGGATGGAGACGACCGCCAGGGCCCCAAAGCATAAAACGTAGAGGGTTCTTACATTCTCTGCAGGCCATGCCTCGAGCCCCTTATGCTCCAGGTACACCACAAAGGGCGCAATCAGAAAAAAGCACGTGCGCAATATCCAGTAGAGCCAGGACTGCCTGAGCCAGGTCGCCACGAACAGGCACAAGGCGACCAGGAATGCGCCTGCGGAAAGGTACAAAGGGATGTCCACAGGCAGCATGCAGGAGGCCAAGAACAGCAGGGGCAAGCCGACCCTCAATGCAAAGAAGGAAGCCCGTATGGCCACATGCTTGTCCTTCAGCACACGCAGCTTTCCCTTGATGATGAGATCCACGATCTCGAAACGTTTCACCTGCCAGCCCATCCGGTCGGCGAGGAGAAACCCTCCCAGAACAAGGGCGGAGAACACCAGATAGAAGAGGAGCAGGAACCATTCCGAGTAATACCGAAGCACGTACCCTGCGGTCACAAGGAATCCCTGAACAAAGTAGATCACCACCACCGCCTCGGTGTGAAAAAGGCCGAGACGAAGGAGCCTGTGGTGAAAGTGTTTCTTGTCCGGGGAAAAAGGAGAGTGGCCTTCCGCGATGCGCTCGGCCATCACGGTCAGGGTGTCCAGCACGGGGAAGCCCAGGATGATCAAAGGAAGCAAGGGGCTCAGAGGCGCGCTTGCCTGGGTAATGTGAAGGGACAGGGTGATGGCCAGGAACCCCAGGAGCTGGCTGCCCGCATCTCCCATAAAGAGCGTGGCCGGAAAGGAGTTGAAGCGCAGGAACCCGAAGATGGCGCCCATGACTGCACAGCAGAGAAGGGCAACGATCCCGTATTCCACGCGATAGGCCAGATACCCGATGAGCAGGAAGCTGAGCAGGGTGATCCCGCCCGCCAGTCCGTCCAGCCCGTCCGAAAGGTTGATGGCATTGGTTACGCCCACGATGGCGATCAATGTGAGAGGGATGCCCACCCACTCGGGCAGCATCACACCATCGGGGAGGAGCCCGCCGAGCGACCGGATTTCGAGCCCCCCGTACCCGATGACCCACAAGGAGGCGATCACCTGCCCGATGAACTTGACCCAGTACGGAACATCCTTGAAATCATCCAGCAGCCCGAACACTACCAGGATCAGGGCGCCGCACATCAGGGAGAAAAGGAAACGATCTCCGTGGAGCCACAGGAACATGGGTGCGAGCGTTCCCACGGCCATGGCCAGCCCGCCGCTCTTGGGTGTGGGAAGGGTGTGGACCTTGCGCTCGTTAGGCACATCTACCGCCTGAAGCCGGAGCGCGACCCGCCTGAAGATGGGAATGAGGCTGACGGTGATGAAGAGGGAAATCAGCAGGGTGGTCATGTAGATCATGCGAAAGACAAGTCCAGCAGGGAAAGGCCGTGGTTTGTTTTGTTGTCAGGAGAGGTCATTCGCGGCATGTGGTTGCAGATACACTGGCGTAATCACTGCTCGAAAGACCTTCAATGGCTTCCCAGATCCGTTCGGTCGCCTTGCCGTCCTGAAGAGGTGGAACGCTGAACGTCTGTACGCTCCCGTTCATGACTTGATCGTAGGTTGCAAGAATAGACGGCCTGGTTTTACCGGCCAGGACATTGGAACCCAACTTGACGGTGACAGGACTTTCCGTGTTTTCGCGGAGTGTGATGCACGGCACGCGCAATGCCGTGGTCTCTTCTTGAAGACCGCCACTGTCCGTAAGTACAATTTTGGCGTCTTTCCACAGGTAGAGGGCCTCGTTGTAGGGCAAGGGGGGGAGAGAAGGCAAATACGATCCGATAAGCGGACACCGTATTCCTCCAGCCGTTTTCGGGTTCTTGGATGTACAGGGAAGACCATCGGGTCGACGGATTCACCCCGGCAGATACTCGTTGAGCACGGGTACCAGAGTCGTTGTGAAGCTTCGCAGTCGGGCCTCGGCCTCTTGCACGCTTTCCCCCGAATATACGGGGGTGATCAGACGGACCAGGCTGCCGTCGGTGCGCTGGCGGGTTAAGGCGTTCCAAAAGGTCTGGAGCTTCAACTGGTAGAGGTTGGTCAAAATTTTGGTACGGGTCTGAAACCA
>JASFQI010000250.1:0-7313 GCA_050115555.1 Desulfobacteraceae bacterium | reverse complement strand
ACGGTCACGGGAAGTCGGTCCATGATGGCCGGGGCGGGCCGTTCCACAGGACGGGTTTGATCCGCTCGAACAGGGCCCCGTCCGTCCTGGGGCCGGCCCTGGGCATCCACCACGCGGCCCAGGAGGTCCTCCCCCACGGGGATCTCCGGCACACGCTCCGTCTTTTGAGCCTCGCTGCCCGCCTCGATTTCGCCGCTCTCGTCCAGAAGCACGACTCCGGTCTCGCGCTCGTCCACGTTAAAGGCCATGCCCAGGCGGTTCCCGGGGAACCGGATGAGCTCCCGGGATCGAACACCTCGCAACCCGGTGACCCGGACCACCCCGGGCCCCACATAAGTGACGGTTCCCACCTCCCGGCTCCTGGGCTTCGCATCGTGGATTTGAAGGGCTTGGTCCAGGGCCCCGAAGAGCTCGTTCAACAGGCCCTGGAGGGCGTGGGGTCCCTGGCTCATGCCGCCGCCTCCTTTTCCTCCCTGCCGGGTTCATGCTCCAGTGCGTCCAGGGCGCGGGCCTCAAGCTCGTCCAGGTAGTTCTCGAAGCCCCAGGACAATTTTCGTCCGTTCATGCGAAGCTCAATCCCCGGTCCCTGGTCCGAATCGGTCTCATAGGCCACCTCGATGTCTCCACCCAGGTGTTCTTGGATCCCGCGGGTCAGCTCCTGCTCCAGACCCGAGGGCAGGTCAAAGCCGCTCCGGACGGCCACCCGGTTCCCGGCCGCCAGGGCCGCCCGTGCCATGGCGCTTCGCTCGTCCTCCTCCAGGCCGGTGAGGTGCTGGAGCAGGACCTGCACCATCCGAATCTCCACATCGGCGTCGGCCAGGTCCCGGAGCGCCTTGCGGCAGACCGCATACACCTCCCGGCCCGCCCGGAGGCGAAGCTCCCGCGTGAAGGATGCCTTTTCCCGGTCCAGCGAGGTCTGCCATTTCTGCCGCAGGGACGCCACCTGATCCCGCGCCTCCTGCACCAGGCGCTTTCGCTCCTTTTCCGCCTCCTTCGCGGCCTCGGCGAGCATGTCGCTGCGCTTCGCCTCCAGGTCGCTGCGCTCCCGGCGATGGGTTTCCGCCTCCTGCTCCGCCTCCTGCTTCTTGCTCTGCGCCTCTTCCAGGCGGTTTTGGATCCGTTCCTCGCGCCGATCCATGGCCTTCAGGATCCGGTCGTAGAGGAAGTGCTTCAGCAGGAAGACAAGGATCAGGAAGTTGACGATCTGGGCGGCTACGGTAAACCAGTCGATGAGCACGGCGTTATCCTCCTGAAGCGGCGACCACGTGGTCCCAGAAGGGATTGGCGAAGATGATGATCATGGAGACGACAAAGGCGTAAATAGCCGTGGACTCGATCATGGCCAGCCCGACAAAGAGCGTGCGCGTAATGCTGTTCAACTCGTCCGGCTGCTGTGCAATGGAGCTCAGGGCCTGGGCCACGGCCCGGCCCTCGCCGATGGCCGGCCCGATGGCGCCGATAGCGATGGTGATACCTGCGGTGAATACCGAGGCCATGCCGATGAGAGATGTGCCTTCCATCAGGATTCTTCTCCTTTCTCTTGGGGCGAAGCCGTCTGTTTCTGCTCCCGTTTCTGCTGCGCCCGGGTTCCCGAAGCAATGTACACCATGGCCAGAATGGCAAAGATGTAGGCCTGGATCACCCCGGTCAGGAGCCCGAGGGCGTGCATCACCACGGGGAACACGATCGGGGTGAGGGCCAGGAGAATCGCAACGATTTTACTGCCGCTCATGATGTTCCCGAACAGGCGCACCGCCAGGGCCAGGGTCCGGGACAGCTCCCCTATGACGTTGAAGGGGAGCATGATCACTGTGGGCTGGACGTACTGCCTGAGGTAGTTCCGGAGGCCGCTGCTTCGAATCCCATACGCGGGCACCGCCACGAACACGCAGACGGCCAGGGCCGCGGTGGTGGAGAGGGACGAGGTGGGCGCCACATAGCCCGGCACCACGTTCAGGATGTTGGAGACCAGGATGAACAGGAACAGGGTCCCCACAAAGGGGAGGTAGAGGCGCGGGGACTGGCGCGAGACCTCACGGACCTCGTTCTGCATGGCCTGGACCAGAATTTCCAGGAGGTTCTCCCAGCGGGACAGGGGGAAGTCCGAGGAGAGCCGGCGGGTGACGAGCCACGCCCCCAGGACCATGAGCGCCATGACCGCCCAGGTGACCACGATAGTCAGGTTCAGGTGGACGAACCCCCACTCCCAGAAGACGATCTGGTCCGGTGTGATGTCCTTGATGTCCACGGGTCCTCCTCTTCCGGTTTTCGTTCAGAGAAAATCATTTCTCTCGCAGAGTGGAAGGGCTCGCGGCCGACTCCGGGTTTCTCCGGCTTTGGACACCGGCGGCCTCTGAGTGCGGCCGCAAGCGGCGCACCGAGATCATCCGAACCGCAATGAATCCCGCCAGGCCAGCCGGCAGCAGGGGCCATCCGCCCCGGAGCAGGGTATAGAAGCCGAGCAGGCTGAGCCCGGCACGCAACAAAAAGCTCATTGTCACCCAGGCCGCCGGTTGACGGACTCGGTCCAGGCGCTGCACCGTCCACCAGAGCCCCGTGAAGTAGAAGGCCCCAATACCGAGACCCGCGGCGAAGGCAAGCGCGAAGCCCATTGGTTGAACCGTCATAATGGCTCCTTACATTTTTTGTTTTGGTTCATTTTTTTACCGCATTTTCCCTTCATCCTTTCTCCGTTGACCTTTGACCTGCCCCTTGAATCCTTACCCCTTATCCCGTCATCCTGTTTTCTTTTTCCTCTCCCTCACTCCCTCCGGCTTTCCCGCTTGATCCAGTACCAGGCGTTCAGGCAGCCTACGACCACCCCGGCCAGGAGCCCGGTGAGGGTCCAGGAGGCCGTGGTATCCCATGCCCGGTCCAGCCATACGCCCAAGGCCACTCCAATGAGGGTGGGGACCGCTACGGACCAGCCTACCAGACCAAACATGCCCAGTCCGAACCAGACGCCCCGGTCCTTCTCGCTGCGGGCGCGAAGCTTCCGCCGCTCCTTGACGCCCACCTCCTCGCACCAAGTGTGCTTTTCCTTGTCAGACATGCTTCTGAAGCTCCAGGAATCGCCTCACGAAGTTGGCCTCGATTTTGGCCACGGTCGAGATCTCTGCCCTCTCCCGATCGTCCAGGACCCGGAACCTCTCCCGCACGGTTTGCTCGAGCGTCCCCAGATCCTTCCCCCGCACCCCATCCCTGGCCGAGACCCGGACATCGGTTCCCACCTTGACCAGTACGCCCTCGTCCAGGGCCAGGAACACCTCGCGGCCCTGCTCGTCCTCGTAGGAAAAAACTCCCGGCACCAGGCGGGATGTGAAGTCGATGTGACCGGGAAGCAGGCAGAAGGACCCTCCTTGACCTTCGGCCGTAATCCGGCTCGCCTGCTCATCCAGCAGCACGGAGGCGGGAAGCAGGATGCGAAGGTTCATCATGTGCTCTTCCCCTCAGCCTCGTCGATCTTGCCGATCATGTACAGGGCGCGTTCCGGGGCGTCCGAGAACGCATCGTTCAGGATCCGTTCGCACCCGTCCAGGGCCTCCTCCAGGAGAACCTGTTTCCCCTCCATGCCCGTGAACGCCTCGGTGACGGAAAACGGTTGGGTCAGGAAACGCTCCAGTCGCCTGGCCCGGTTCACGGTTTTTCGGTCTTCCTGGGAGAGCTCCTCCATGCCCAGCATGGCGATGATGTCCTTGAGCTCCTCGTAGCTCGCCAGGGTGTTTCGCATCTCCCGCGCGATTCGGTAGTGGCGTTCGCCCACCACGTGGGGAACCAGCATTTTGGATCCGGACTGGAGAGAATCGATGGCCGGGTAGAGCCCCTGGCTCGCTCTCTTCCTAGAGAGCACGATGGAGGCGGACAGGTGCCCGAAGGTGTGCACGGCCGCCGGATCCGTGAAGTCGTCCGCCGGCACGTACACGGCCTGGATGGAGGTGATGGCGCCTGTGGCCGTGTTGCTGATCCTTTCCTCCAGTTGGGCCAGTTCCGTCCCCAGGGTGGGCTGGTAGCCCAGCCGGGAAGGCAGAAGGCCCAGCAGCCCCGACACCTCCATGCCCGCCTGAATGAACCGGAAGATGTTGTCCACCAGGAGCAGCACGTCCTGGCGTTTCTCGTCCCGGAAGTACTCCGCCATGGTCAGGGCCGCGTGACCCACCCGGAAACGGGCGCCCGGGGGTTCGTTCATCTGGCCGAAGACCATGACTGTGTTCTCCAGCACCCCGGCTTCCTTCATCTCCCGGTAGAGCTCCTCTCCTTCCCGGACCCGCTCGCCGATGCCGCAGAAAAGGCTGACCCCCTCGTGGCCGGCCACCATGTTGTGGATCATCTCCATGATGAGGACCGTCTTTCCCACGCCGGCCCCGCCGAAGAGGCCCGCCTTGCCCCCCAGCTCCAGAGGGGACAGGACGTCGATGGCCTTGATGCCGGTCACGAACACCTCCGAGGAGGTGGACTGGCGTTCCAGGGGAACGGGATCCTGGTGGATGGAGCGCCATTCTCCGCCGGCGACCTCGCCTGCCCGGTCCACGGCCTCGCCGAATACGTTGAACACGCGCCCGAGCAGCCGGTCACCCACGGGCACGCGCAGGGGGTGCCCGCGATCCAACACGGCCGAGCCTTCGGCCAGCCCCTGGGGGGACGTGAGGGCGATGCTGCGCACGGTGTGCTCGTCCAAGTGGATCACCACTTCCAGGACGATTTCTCCCTCTTCGCCCGTCTCCAGGACGTGGTGTATGGGCGGGATGGACCCGGGAAACCGGGCGTCCACCACGTTCCCTCGGATCGAGGTGATCACGCCTTGTTGAAGTTCGTTTTGAGGTGTTTTCATGCTTCTCTGGGTTTCCACGAAGGGAGGAGAGTTCTCGGGATCCAGGCCCTGCCGGATGCAATGGATCCTGCGCACGCAGCCGATGGTCTCCCGCTTCCCTCACCGATCAAGGGTGGGAGGCCCTTCTCGATGACTTCCCGGAAGCGGGCATCCCATCCCTTTTCAACGCGTTTTTCCGGGCTCGAAGATTCGCCCCTTTTCCCGCGCAGTAGGTCCCGAACGTGAAGTTCAGGCGTTCTCGTAAGGGTCATTCTGCCTCCCAGGTCTCTCAGAGCTTCCGGTCGCAGTAGATCCCTGCAGCGATGTTCCATCGGGGATTCTGAATGTCGGGTCGAATGTGGGAAACCTCGTCCGCGATTTCCCGGAGTGTTCGGGGAAGCCGTTGCATGACCCCGACGGCCCCTTCCGGGCTCCGGGCATCCGTTCGAAGCCTGGACTCGGCAATGGCCTGAGCCTTGAAGTAGCACTCACTAAAGTTTACACCGAAGAAACGCTGGCCGTAAAGGCGGAAATATGTCTCGAACCCGCCGGGAGGCGCCTTGCCTCCGAGCCTGGAGCGGCTGCGAGGAGTTCGGTCACGGCTTTCCGGGGTGCACCCTGTGGCGGGTGAAGGCTCCCGGCGGGTCCAACGGAAAAAATGAGGCAAGGGCTCATTGTGATACCGGCCCGGCGGTTTCTATTATATGATGTTTCAAGGAGGAAAGCGGCTCTACACACCATGACGGGACGGTGAGGACGCCCTCTCCGTCCCCGGGGAGGCAGGCATGAAGGATCTGAACGTGGTGATCGCCGGGGCAGCCGGCGAGGGCGTGCAGACGGTGGGAGACACCCTGGCGGCCGCGATCTCGGCCCAGGGATATGCCGTCTCCACCTGGAAGGAGTACGAGTCCAGAATTCGGGGCGGGTTGAACAGCTACACCGTCCGTGTGGGAGAGGGGCCCCGGAACGCCCCTCTCGAGGAGGCGGACGTGCTCCTGGCCCTGAACCGGGACGCGGTCGACAAGTATGAAAAACGGCTCAAACCCGAGGGCACGCTTCTCTTTCGAGAGCCTTTGAAGGGCCGACGCATGGCGGCGGTGGATTTCCTCGGGATCGCCAGGGACGAGATCGGGCGAAAGATCTACGCCAACACCGTGGCTGTGGGGGCCTTGGCCGCCGTCCTCGGCATGGACCTGGAAGGGCTCAAGACCGTGCTGGTCCGGGTCTTTTCCGATAAACCCGAGGACGTGCAGGAGGCGAATCTGCGAGCGGCCGAAAAGGGGTATCAGGCCGCGGACCGGGCCTGCAGGGAGGTTTGTCCCTGGACCCTCGAGCGCGCCGGAGGAAACTACCTGCTGCTGACCGTCAACGACGCCATCCCGCTCGGGGCGGCACATGCGGGATGCCGTTTCATTTCGGCCTACCCCATGACGCCCTCTACGGGCATCATCACCATGCTGGCCAAGGAGAGGGACCGGCTCGGCGTCTTTGCCGAGCAGGCCGAGGACGAGATCGCGGCCATCAACATGGCCATTGGGGCCTCTTTTGCCGGGGCCCGGGCCATGACCGCCACCTCCGGCGGGGGGTTCGCCTTGATGGTGGAAGGGCTCAGCCTGGCGGGCATGACCGAGACGCCCCTGGTGGTGGTCCTGGCCCAGCGCCCCGGCCCGGCCACGGGCCTTCCCACCCGCACGGGCCAGGGAGAGCTTCTCTTCGCGATCCACGCGGGGCACGGCGAGTTCGCCAGGCTGATCCTGGCTCCGTCGGACCCTCGGGACGCGTTTTTCAAGACCGTGCGGGCCTTCAACCTGGCAGATCAGTACCAGATTCCCGTGATCCTCCTCACGGACCAGTTCCTGGCCGATGCCAAGTTTTCCATCGAAGACCTAAATCCGGACCAGGTCCCGCCCGCGTTTCATACGGCAGATCCTTCCACCGTGCAGGAGGACTACGCACGGTACCGGGTCACGGACAGCGGCATCTCGCCGCGGCTCATTCCCGGCCGGAGCGAGCATTTGGTGGGTGCGGACAGCGACGAGCACGACGAGCACGGTCATATTACGGAAGACCTTTTGGGAACGGCCGTTCCCATGGCAAGAAAGCGACTGAGCAAGCTGGAAGGCCTCCGGAACGAGGTCCTCCCCCCGGAAGAAAACAATCTGGACCAGGCCGAGGTGGTGCTCGTGGGATGGGGTTCCTCGCGGGCAGCCCTCCTTGAAGCCCTCGAGCTCCTGGCCGACGACGGGGTCACGGCGGGCATGATCCACTTCACGGAGCTCTGGCCCCTGCCCGAGTACTCCTTTCCCGGGGGAAAATCTTACTGGAGTGTGGAGGGCAATGCCACGGCCCAACTGGCCCGCTTGCTCCGATCCGAGTATAGTATTCCCTTTCAGGGCCATATCGAACGCATCGACGGTCTGCCCCTGACCGCGGATCACATCAGGAGGACGTTCCATGAGCGAAATGCGTAAGTACACGAGCCAGGCCGAGAATCAGTGGTGTCCGG
>JASFQI010000249.1:0-7350 GCA_050115555.1 Desulfobacteraceae bacterium | reverse complement strand
CAAGATCTTTTCAAATGAAACAGAGGTAGGGCTGACAGGCAATCGTCATGGGGGTTGTGTGTGTTCAGGCACGCTGAATGGAACGAGGTGGTGTGACAATGGAGATGGTACGGTGACGGATCTGACCACCTGCCTCGTATGGTTGAAAAATGCGGATTGGGGTGGGCAATACGCTTTTTGGGTAGATACAAGGGACGGAACGAATGCACATGATAGAGCTGCGCAACTCTGTAACGGTGTAGGCGGACTTAGTGATGGTTCTGTTGAGGGGGACTGGCGCCTGCCCACGAAAACCGAGTTATATCATTTATCGAATGGTACGGAAGCAGTCAGAAGTACTGATATGCGTGCCTTTACGGGCGTGCACGGAGCCTACTACTGGTCGAGTACTAGCCGCGCGGCCCATCCGAACTACGCGTGGTGCGTGGCCCTGAGCTTTGGCCTCGTGGGCTACTGCGGCCACAAGACCTACGCCGAATACTACGTGTGGCCTGTCCGCGCAGGGCAATAGGATCTTTGGTCCTTTGAGTCTTTGGACGCTTTGACGGGGGGTGCAGGGGGGATACGCCCCCTGCGTTTCGCGCGATGAATGATTTAAAATGGAAATTTGAAGGATATTTGGGAGATAGGGCCATCCGTTTCATTCTGTTCATCCTGTCGGTTGGAATCAGGAGTCTGAAATGAGACCAGTAATCACTTATCTCACAAAATCGATTCTGATCTTGGTCATGGTTTTTGGCATGTCGATTGCGCAATCGTCATGGGCCTCCGAGGGCAATATCGACGATACATACAAGTACGCCTGGTCGGAAAACGCGGGATGGGTCAATTTCCGGCCCACCCACGGCGGGGTCTCGGTCTATGCTTCGCACCTTGAGGGCCATGCCTGGGGGGAGAACATCGGCTGGATCAAGCTGGGAAATGACGACGGAGGGCCGTATTTCAACAGCACCGCCCAAAACTGGGGAGTGAATCACGACGGGTTCGGCAACCTCTCCGGGTACGCGTGGAGCGAGACAGCGGGCTGGATCCACTTCAATACCAACGACAGCCAGGTAACCATTGACTCGGAAGGCGGTTTTGAGGGGTATGCCTGGTCTGAAAATATCGGCTGGATTCATTTCAAGGATGCGAATCCCGGGTACCAGGTCCGGGCGAACTTCAATCCCGCAACCGAGGGCTATCCGGACGATGACGGCTTTGGGTGCTTTATCAGCATATTGGTTGGTCGATTACATGAGAGATAGGCATGACCGCCAGAGTCGTTTTGAATGAATGGAACTGAAATGGATTCAGGCCATCAGGCTGAGCCAGAAGACATAGGTAAGGCCTGACAGGAGCGTGTTCGTGGAGACGGCAGCGGATGGCTGCTCAGGCGACCCTTTCATCTCCGTTGCCATGATTTAGGAGATCGTGGCCGTGGGGCCGCAAAGGAGAATCAGGCCGGGCAGGCTCCTGCCGGGATCAAGTCCGAGGATAATGTAAAATATTTTTCACTATTTTGAATAGGAAGGCACGCTCCGACTTTGATAAAACAGGCAGGGAGCGAAAGAGGCCCTTTTGACCCCCGGCAACGGGCTAGGAGACGAGGATCTCTTCCGGCGGGCCGGGGATGACCTCCCCGATGGCGGCCGCGTCCTGAACGCCCCGTTCCTTCAGGGCCGAAAGGAACGCCCCGGCCTCGGATGCGTCGATACAGATCAGAAGACCCCCGGAGGTCTGGGGATCAAAGAAGATGTCCTGAGAAATGCCATCCACGGAGGGAGCGAAGCGGACGAGGGGTTCGTAGAACTCCCGGTTTCGATAGGCCCCGGCCGGGACAAGCCCCATGGAGGCGCAGTCCACGGTCTCGGGCAGCACCGGGATGCGCTTTGCGTCGAGCCGCACACCGCAGCCCGAACCCTGAACCATCTCCGTCAGGTGGCCCAGGAGGCCGAAGCCGGTGATGTCGGTGCAGGCGTGCACCGAATAGGAAGACATGACCTCTGCGGGGATTCGGTTCAGTTCGGCCATCTGGCGGGTGACCCTATCGATGATCTCCGAAGACGCCAGCGCCCCCTTGATGGCCGTGTTGATGATGCCCGTGCCCAGGGGCTTGGTCAGGATCAGCGCGTCCCCTGCCTGAAGGCTCTTCTTGGTCAGGATGCGATCCGGGTGGATGAACCCTGTGACGGAAAGGCCGTACTTGAGTTCCTTGTCCTCCACACTGTGCCCACCCACCAGGACCACGTCAGCCTCCTTCATTTTGTCCAGGCCGCCTCGAAGGACCTCCCTCAGGATGGAAATGTCCATCTCCTTGATGGGAAAGGCCACGAGGTTCATGGCGGTCTTGGGGATTCCTCCCATGGCGTACACGTCGCTCAAGGCGTTGGCTGCGGCGATCTGCCCGAATTCGTAAGGGTCGTCCACGATGGGGGTGAAAAAGTCCACGGTCTGAATAAGGGCGAGATCGTCCGTTACGCGGTAGACCCCCGCGTCGTCCGCTCGATCGAGTCCCACCAGGAGATTCTCGTCCGTGGGAAACTCGATGCCGCACAGTGCCTTGTCCAGGTCCCCCGGAGCCAGCTTGGAGGCTCAGCCGGACCCGGCCACGGTCTCTGTGAGTCGAAGTGCTTTTTTTTCTTCCACGGATCACAGCCTCACTGGGGTCCCTGAAGAGGTCTGCACGGGCAGGTAAGAACAGGCCCGGTATGAGAAGGACCTTCAGGAAACCCTTGGATGGATGCGCGCAACGAACCATCGCAGGTGTATGTTTTTGAGCGTGGGACACGGCCTGCCGGCTCTCATAGGCCCAGCCGCTGATGATCGCACGCGCTGCAATGGATCGGAACTCGCAGGATGAGCCTATGCCGCAGGATAAGACGTGTCAAATGGGAAAAAACGATACAACTCGAGAAATACAAAGGGAAATCCGATGCATCCAAGGCGGTTGCTTCGGAGGGACGGGTTATGAAATGCGGTGCGGCTGCGATCCCGGCAGGGAACCTGCAAGGATCGCAGCCGCAAAATACCGGAGCCGGTTATTTCCTGGGGTGCTTCGGGTTTTCCACTCCCTCGGTAGGCCGGCCGAAAGAGGCCGTGTCCACGTCCTTGAGGGGGTGTTGTCGGGCATACATGGCTTTCAGCTTCGCGGCGGCCACCCTCGGGTAGTACTTTCGAATGGTCTCCTGGCTGCGGTCCTGTTCCACGCTCAGGACCTCGTACTGGTCCGTGCCCACCCCGTTGGTCACCCCGCCGTAAATCTGCGGTTCCACGTCCTGACCTTTGATGATGTTGAGCTTCTTGTCTCCTGCCGCCATGGCGCCGCAGTCCTCGGCCTCGGAGTTGGTGAGACCGGGGGCCTCGTTCATCCGATCCATGCACACCTTGTCCACGGCCACCGGGTCGGAGGAGGCAAAGACGCCCAGGCCGTTCACAATGGGGGTGTCGGTCCAGCCGTAGCAGTCGCAAATCGGGGTGATGTCCACGGCGTAGTTGAGGAAAAAGGCCTTGTCCGGGTCCTTGGTCATCATCACGGCCAGGGCGGAGTCTGCAATGCGGCGTCCCAGGGCCGGGAGCATGTCGAACCGCCGAATGGCGCCGACGCCCGCCATGTTGATGCACAGGTTCGCACAGGCAAAGCAGTACACGCAGCTCTCCTGGTCCACCTCAATGCCGTCTTCCGTCACATGAATGGCGTTTTCGGGACAGCAGGCCTCGCAGGTCTCCCACCATTCGCACTTGCGCCCCAGGCACGCGTCCGCATCGATGATCGGCTTGTCTCCGGCAAGCGCGCCGTGAAGGTTCATCTTGCCCCTCTTGCTGGCTCCTCCCACGCCGATGTTCTTCAAGGCACCGCCGTACCCGCCGGCCGGGTGCCCCTTGAAATGCGCGACCGAGAGAATGGCGTCCGCATCGGCGATGGCACGGGCCACGAACTGTTTTTCCAGGTAGTTGCCTCGACCTCCCAGATCCACCACCACGTCGTCGGTCCCCAGCCAGCCGTCCGCCATGATCACGGGACAGCCCATGGTGCCGTGATTGAATCCGTTCTGGTTGGCGGTCTCCAGGTGGTCGATGGCAAGGGTTCGGCTGATCCACGGGTGGTAAGGCATGGTCGTGGTGTCGGTCACAAAGGGACGGCATCCCCTGTCCTTGAGGGCCTCCACCAGGACCTGGATGATCACCGGTCTCAGGTACCCCACGTTGTAGGCCTCCCCCATGTGGGTCTTTACGGCCACCAGGTCCCCGGGGGACAGCCGGTCCAGCCAGCCGGAGTGCTCCAGCAGTTCCCGCCCTTTGATGGCGGTGGATTCCAGGAAACGTCGCGCTCTGGCATCGATGGTCCATACGGTCGCCTTGCTCATGGTCGTCTGCTCCTTTGGCCTGCACGCACATCCCCGCAGGGGCATGTGCCGCCGGAATAAGGGTGGGATTCAAGAAGGCAGTTCGTCCAGTTTCCTGATTCGGGCCTTTCTCTTCTTGGCCAGCGATTTCAGCGCACGGGCCACCTCGGGCAGGGCCTTGATGCGGAAGGAGGCCTCCTCGTAGAACGACAGAGCCTTTCCTTCCAGCGTCCCGGCCGTTGCAAGGATGGATCCGCGATCCGCTTCCTGAGGGGTTCCCCGATCGCACGTGAACGTATCGGACGAGAAGTCCTTGATGGGCTCCAGGATCATCTCGGTCACGTTCTCCCTTCGGACGCGAAGGGCGGTCTTTTCGCCTTTGGCCGATTCCCGGGAAAAGGAGGCAAAGAGCTCCTTTTCGCTCTCGCAAGAGGGGTTTTGGGCTGCCGCTTCATAGAATGCCTTGTCCAGGGCCTCCATCTCGGCCGAAAAGGTGAGGATGGCACCGAAGCTCTCCAGCATCATCACGGATTCTCCTTGTTGGATGGATCGTGTTGAACACGCAATTTTCGATTACTTCCGCTAGAACCAACGGCTGATGACGACCTTCTTGTCCGTGAAGAACTGGAAGATCTCCTGGCCGTGTCCCTTGATGTCCCCGAACATCGAGTCCCCGGCCCCTCCAAAGGGGAAGAAGCTCATGGGGGCCGCAATCCCGATGTTGATCCCGATCATGCTCGGTTTGATCCGGTACTTGAACTCCCGGGCCGTGCCGCCGTTGGTTGTGTACAGGCAGGAGGCATTGGCGAAGCCGCGGGTGTTGATGAGGTCGATGGCATCGTCCAGGTCGTCTGCACGGACCACACTCACCACGGGCCCGAAAATCTCCTCCCTGGCGATCGTCATGTCCGGTTTCACGTGATCGAAAATCGTGGGGCCCACGAAAAAACCGTTGGGATACCCGTCCACCGTGCAGTTCCGGCCGTCCAGGATGAGCTCGGCCCCTTCGGCAATCCCCTTTTCAATGTATCCGAGGACGCGCTGACGGTGTGCTTCGCTCACCACGGGCCCCATGTTGACGCTCTCGTCCAGACCGTCTCCCACCTTGACGCGCTCGGCAGCGGCACGGAAGGCGTCAACAATGTCGTCCGCCCGGTCCCCCACGGGAACCAGGATGGAGCCCGAAAGGCAACGCTGGCCCGAGCACCCGTAAAAGGACGTAATCAGGGAGGGCAGACCGGCCTCCAGGTCCGCATCGGACATGACCACCACGGCGTTCTTGGCGCCGCCCAGTGCCTGGACCCGCTTGCCCGTGGCCCCGCAGCGCTCGTAGATATAGCGGGCGGTGGGCGTGGACCCCACAAAGGAGATGCCCTGAATGTCCGGGTGGTCCAGCATGCCGTTCACCACATCCCGGGACCCGTGTACCAGGTTGACCACGCCTTCCGGCAGATCCAGCTCATCCAGGACCTCGAAGATGCGGGTCTGGGTCATGGGGACCTGCTCAGAGGGTTTCAGCACGTAGGTGTTGCCGGTGACCAGGGCATAGGGCATGAACCACCACGGCACCATGGCCGGGAAGTTGTATGGAGCGATCCCGCCGAACACGCCCACAGGCTGGGGCTCGGCCGCGCAGTCGATGCCCTTGGCAATGTCCTCCAGGCAGTACCCGGTCATCAGGGTGGTGACGCCTGTGGCGTGCTCCACGTTTTCGATCATGCGCCGGACCTCGCCCCGGGATTCGTCGATGGCCTTGCCCTGCTCCGTGACCAGGGTTCGAGCAATGTCCTCGAAGTTCTCTTCAAAAAGATCGCGCAGGCGGAACAGGTAGCGTGCCCGGGTCAGGGGCGGGGTCTCGCGCCACTCGGGAAAGGCCTCCTTGGCGGCCTCCACGGCCCGGTTGACGTCCTCGGCGGTGCTGTAGGGAACTTGCGCGATCTCTTCGCCAGTGGCCGGGCACCAGATGTCTCCAAAGGTCTCGGTGGCGGCATCCACCCACTCGCCCTGGATGTAGTTCTTCATGACAGGAACGGGCATACTCGAACCTCCTTTTGTTACAACTGTCGGTTATAAATAATACGTTCTCGATTCGTTTTCACTCAACGGGCATCGGCCCGGGCGCGGGGGATCTCGGCGCGGTCCTCCGGTTCCACCATGCGTTTCAGCGCCTCTTCCACGTCGCAGATGTGGCGGTACATGGCATCGGCCGCCTCTTCGGGACGATGGTCCCGGATGGCTTCGTAGATGCGCTCGTGCGCTTTCAGAACCTGCTCGCAGAACACCAGGTCCGGCTGGAGGTCTGCCTTGGCCTCGGTCAGGAGGCGGTTCACGAAATCGAGAATCAGCATGAGCACGGGATTGCCGGTCACCTCGGCCAGCAGGATATGGAAATCGATCTCTTCCCGGGCCCCCACCAAGCTCTCTCCCCGGTCCAGAGTGCGGCGACAGCCAAGGTTTAACGACGCCAGCCTTTCCACGTGCTCCGAGCTCAGGTTCCGGGCCGCGGCCCGGGCGAGATGCGGCTCGATCATCTTGCGCACCTCGCTGAGGTTTTCCACGGAAACGACCTTGAAGTGCAGGAAGCCCGCAATGGAGGCGCGGGTGGTTTCCATGTCCACCTCGGAGACCACAGGACCGCCGCCGGCGCCTTTGCGTATTTCCAGAAACCCCATGGCCTCCAGGGCACGCAGGGCCTCGCGGAGTGTGTGCTTGCTCACGCCGAACTGCTGAATGAGTTCCTTTTCAGCGGGGAGGCGATCGCCGCGTTGGAGCTTCCCCGACATGATCGCGTCTCGAATCTGGTGGATAATATGAATGGAAATCTTGTTCTGGGTGACGTCAGAAAACATGGATCTATTGCCTTTCGTGGGCTTTCAGAGGAAAGTGAGTGCCAAAGAATGTAATATTATAATATTTGGTTATTTTGCCAAAAACGGAATCCAAGTCAAGGATTTTTTGACAATGGAATTTACTGGCGCCGGGGAGAGGAGGGGGCTGTCAGGGTTCGCAGGAAGGATCGATGCGC
>JASFQI010000248.1:0-7351 GCA_050115555.1 Desulfobacteraceae bacterium | reverse complement strand
AGATCCTCCCGAGCGAGGCCGTAGTTGCTTTTCGGGCTATGGACCGGGACGCACCGCTCGTCTCCCCAGTAGAGGTGGGTGGCTTGCCAGGGGATCTTCGATCGCAGGGGATCCCGGCCCAGGATCCGATGCATCCCGCGCGGCGTGGTTCCACCGGCTAGGCCCGCCAGAAAACAGTCCCTCACCGCTACCGCCTCCCTGGCGGCCTCGAGAAAGACACGCCCCGCCCTCTCGGCCAGTTCCGTCGCCGTTTCAACGATCATGATGTGCGGTCTCGATTTCACATCCGAGCCCCTTGCCTCGATCCACCCGAACACCGAGGTGCCCATCAGTCTTTTACTCCCGCCTTTTTCACCTCGTGCCCGCCAAACTCCTTTCGAAGCGCCGCCACAATCCGGTTGGAGAACGTGTTCTCCTGCCTGGAGCGGTACCGTTCAAAGAGAGACAGGGCGATCACAGGGGACGACACCCCGGCCTCCACGGCATGGTGGACGCACCAGCGCCCTTCACCCGACTCCTCCACATATCCCTGAATGTTCGACAGATCCGGGTCCTCAGAAAAGGCTCGTTCGAGAAGCTCGAGCAGCCAGGAACGAATCACGCTTCCGCGGTTCCAGACGTGACTGAGCCGACCGTAATCCAGGTCCTTTGCATAGGAGGAGGCCTCCATGAGTTCGAAGCCCTCTGCATAGGATTGCATCATGGCATACTCCATGCCGTTGTGGATCATCTTGACGAAGTGCCCTGCCCCGCTTTCACCGCAGTGGATGAATCCTTCCTCGGGGGCCAGGGATCGAAACAGGGGCTCCAGTCGATGGAACGCCTCCTGGGGCCCCCCAAGCATCAGGCAGTACCCCTCGCTCCTGCCCCAGATGCCTCCACTGAC
This sequence comes from Desulfobacteraceae bacterium, assembly GCA_050115555.1. Lineage (GTDB taxonomy): Bacteria > Desulfobacterota > DSM-4660 > Desulfatiglandales > HGW-15 > JASFQI01. Next base: position 6,465 of record JASFQI010000248.1, on the reverse strand, counting down.
CCCTGCATCCACGTAAAGGAGCCCCGCCGCTTCCGCCACATAGGCCCGTCGCAGGCTGTCCTTGTAAAAGCTGTTTCCCCCGTCAACAAGGATGTCTCCCGGAGAGAGAATCCCCTGGAGTCTTTCCAGATGCTCATCCACTGCAGAACCGGCAGGGAGCATCATCCACACCGCACGGGGTGCATCCAGGAGATCCGCCAGGTCCTCCAGGGCATGAGCGGCCACCGCCCCTTGTCGCGCCAGATCCTCGGTCTTTCGGGTCGTTCGGTTGTAGGCCACCACCCTGTGCCCTTTCTCGAGAAGACGCCTTGCCATGTTCATCCCCATTCGTCCCAGGCCGAGCATTGCCACTTGCATACGTTTCCTCCCTTTCTTCCGGAGCACTTGCAGGGTGGACCCTCACCCGCCTCCTTTGTAAAAGCCGGGAAGCGTTCCCAACCCCATCCTTTTTATCCTACCATAGGAGTGTTTATTTTTTTCTCAGGAAAAATCGGATTTCGCTCTTGGGGATTTGGGAACGGAGCTGCCCTCGAATCACGAGTCCCACCCCCAATGGAAGGCGTTTCAGGCACAGGATGACGTAGCCGTCTTCCAAATACGATTCCAAAGGAATCTCGCCGCCCTGGACGAGGTGTTCCAGATCCTCGGGTAGCAGCTCGAAACGGGAACGCACGGCCTCGTGTCCAAAGACCTGGATCAGACGTGTGGTGGGCTTGAGGTAGGGACCGATCTCATGAAACGCGCGGAGCCCCACCACCTCCACGCGAAGCCGGGAGGCTCGAGCCAGGAAGACCGACCGCCTCAGAATTCGCCATGTGTCCCGGGTGCGAAAAAAGAGGTAATCACGAAACGTCTCCTCAGGGATACCGAAGCGCGTGTCCAGGTACCCCAGAATGCGCTCCCGCTCATCCTCTCCGGCCAAGGCGGGCCATGAAGAACCCCACGGAATCGACCCCATGGGGGTAGAATCGTGCGGTTCGTTCGAGCCTTGCATCATAGCGTTCTCCGTTCCATGCAGTGAGACCGGGCATGAAGGGCACGCCCGGATCCAGGGCCAGGACCTCCGCGTCTCGTTGGTCCAACAGATGGTTGACCACGGCCTCGTTCTCCTCGGGATTGTACGTGCAGGTGGCGTAGAGCAGGACCCCGTCCTCCTCCAGCAGGTCGAAACCCCGCACCAGGATGCGCTTCTGCACCTCCGGGAACCAGGCCGCGTCCCGTCCCGTGCGAAGGTCGGCCCGCGGTTTCACCGCGCGAAAGCGCCCTTCCCCCGAGCACGGGACATCGGCCAGCACGTAGTGGAAGCGCTCCCGTCGAGGGAACTCCTGGGCCTGGTAGGCCGTGACTACAGTGTTCAGCACGCCCAAACGAAAAAGGTTGTGCGAGAGGGCCGGGTGACGTCCGGTGTGAAGATCGTTGGCCACGAGGATGCCCTGGTTTTCCATTTCCTGGGCCATCTGTGCGGTTTTTCCGCCGGGCGCCGCGCAAAGATCCAGGACACAGGCCTCAGGCAGGGGACCGAGCGCATTTGCGGCCAGGCAGGAGGTCAGGGCCTGGGGGTGGATGTGACCAAGGAAGTAGGCCGGGAGATTGCCGGGACTCTCGAGTTTTGGTGCGAAGTACAGGGTGTCGTCCTGCGGGTGGGAGGATACGAGATGCACACCCTCCTCGGCCAGCTCGTCCAGGACCTGCGCGGGCTGCGCCTTGAGGCGGTTCACGCGGAGGTGTGTGGGCAGGGGTTGGTGGACCGCATCGAGAAATCCGGAGAAGTCCGGAATGATCTCCCGGTACGTGAAAAAGCGCTCTTTCCAGGCCATGGCCTCGGGAAGCCCCTACCCCTTTCGTCCGATCACGGCGTTGGCGATGACCTTTCTCTGGATCTCCGACGTGCCCTCGTAGATGGTGAACACCCTCGCATCGCGGTAGTAGCGCTCGATGGGGAACTCCTTGACGTATCCGTAGCCGCCGTGAATCTGGAGGGCCTGATATGCAATCCAGTTGGCGGTCTCAGAGGCGTAGAGCTTGGCCATAGAGGCGGCCGGGCCGAAGTTTTCCCCCCGATCCTTCATGGCCGCCGCATTGAAAGTGAGGAGTCGCGCGGCCTCGAGACGCGTGGCCATGTCCGCGATCATCCAGCGCAGGCCCTGGAACTGGGAAATGGGGCGGCCGAACTGGACGCGCTCCTTGGCATACGCCGTTGCGGCATCCAGGCAGGCCTGTCCCAGGCCCACGGACTGGGAGGCAATCCCGATTCGTCCCCCGTCCAGGGAGGCCATGGCGATGATGAACCCGTCCCCTTCGTTCCCGAGGAGGTGCTCCTTGGGCACCCGGCAGTCCTCGAACACGAGCTCCACGGTGTCCGAGGCCAGGAGTCCCATCTTTTCCTCCTCCTTACCCACGGAAAACCCGGGCGTGCCTTTTTCGACCACAAACGCGCTGATCCCTTTATGTTTTTGATCCTTGTCCGTGTAGGCCGTGACCACGGTCACATCCGAGTTCTTTCCCGTGGTGATGAACATCTTGGTTCCATTGATCACGTAGTCGTCACCGTCCCGGACCGCCCTGGCCTTTTGCCCGGACGGATCCGAGCCTGCACCCGGCTCGGTCAGGGCAAACGAGCCGATCATCTCCCCGGCAGCCAGGGGCTTGAGGTAACTCTCCTTGAGATAGTCCGAGCCGAAGAGGTAGATGGGGCCGCAGGCCACGGAGTTGTGCACCGACATGACCACGGCGGTGGACGCACAGGCATAGGCGATTTCCTGAAGCGCCAGGGAGTAGCTCACCGTGTCCACTCCCGCCCCGTTATACTCCACAGGGACGTTCATGCCCATGAGCCCCAGCTCCCCCATTTTTTTCAGGATGTCACGCGGGAACGTCTTGGTTTTATCGCGCTCGGCCGCCCCGGGCATGACCTCCTCCCGCGCAAAGTCCCGCACCATCGCCTGGATCATTTTCTGCTCTTCGGTCAGATGGTAAGCCATGCGTCCCTCTTGCCTCCTGCGTTCCGATGAGATCCCGCTTCGCTTACGGGGTGTACAGGACCACGACCAGCTCGGCCTTTTTGGCGCTCAGGTTCTTGAGCTTGTGCACGATGTTCGAGTTGAAGTGAAGGCACTCGTTGGGACTGAGCACGTTGCGGTTTTCCCCGACCATGACCTCGATTTTGCCCTTGAGCACGTAAATGAATTCCTCCCCAAGGTGCTGGTAGCTCACGCCCTTGTGATCGGACTTCGGGTCGATGAACACGCGAAACGCCTTGAGGTGCTTGTCCCTGGCCTCGGGAGTCAGGTTTTCATAGGCATAGTCGTCCGTGCGTTTCTGGTAGTCCTGGTCCTGTTTCCTGCCTTCCTCCTCCTTTTCCTCTTTGAGCAGGAGGCTCGAATCGATACCCAGGGCCCTGGAGATCTGGAGGATGACGGCGACCGGTGGAATCACCTCCCCTTTTTCAAGATTGGAGATGTAGTCTTTGGACAGGCCGGTCTCGTTTGCCAAGTCCATCTGCGTGAGCTTCCGCTCCCGCCGGAGCTTCATTACCCGTTTACCGAAAGGCTGCTTTTTCTTGCGGACCGCCATCGCGTCCCTCCCCTGATCGTGGTGGAACCTTCATGTTCATGGACCGTTTTGGCTCTTCAACACCCCGTGACGCATTCCAAATTTAGCTTCAAATCTTACACGAATATCAATCCGTATCTTCTTGTTTACACGTATCTTTCAATCGATCCCGAATCCCGAGATACAGCCGGATGCCCGAGCCCACCATCAGGGTCGCGCTGATGAGGATCACCAAATTCGAGGCGAAAAAGGTCATGACGAAATAAAACGGGTCCTCGAGACGATAGGCACACAACAGGAGGTAAATACCGAAGAGGAGGAATAAGGTCCCTGCTGCCAGGAGAATGATGTGCCCGATCCACCGCGCCAGCGCGGGTATGGGGGGGTCACTCGTCATCCGTCACGGCAATCTTGGGCAGCACCAGATCATCGGATGCCGTGTACGGATCCACCTGCCCCCTCACGATCCGGTCCACGGCCGCGTCGAACTCGCCGCTGGCGATGATCCTTCCGATCACCGCATCGATGAGCCGGGCCTTGACCATCTCCGCGAGCTCCTCCCGGACCTTGTCCTTCCGCGCGCGGAACCTCAGGTCGCCATAAACGGATCGCAGGTACTCGGCGTGTCGCGCGATCTCCTCTATGAGCTCGTCGACCCCCCGGTCGAAAACCGCCTCGGCCTTGAGGATCTGCGGTTTCCACGTGCCGTCTTCGTACTTCTTCTGATCCATGTCGATCATGAGCCGGAGATCACTCACGGTCTTGTCCGCCCCGTCGCGGTCCGCCTTGTTGATCAGGAAAATGTCCCCCACTTCGAGGATGCCGGCCTTGATGGCCTGAATGTCGTCCCCCATGCCGGGAATCACGCAGATCACGGTGGTGTGCGCGCTCCGCACGACATCGACCTCGTCCTGCCCCACGCCAACGGTCTCCACGATCACATAGTCCTTGCCCATGGCGTCAAGGACGTCAATGGCGCTCCTCGTGGATTGGGTGAGCCCCCCGAAGTGGCCCCGTGTGGCCATGGACCGGATAAACACTCCGTCGTCCATGCTGTGCCTCTGCATCCGGACCCGGTCCCCCAGAATCGCACCGCCACTGAACGGGCTGGTGGGGTCTACGGCCAAGACGCCCACAGTCTTGTCCTGCGCTCGAAGGTGGCTGATCATCTGGTCTACGAGGGTGCTCTTTCCCACTCCTGGAGCACCGGTGATTCCCACCACGTAGGCCTTGCCCGTGTGCGGGTAAAGCGCCTTGAGCACATCGCGGACGGCCGGGACCCCGTCGTCGATGTCTCGTATCAGCCTGGCCACGGAACGGATGTCCCCGGAAACCACTTTTTCCACTGTCTCGGCCGCTGTCGGCATGAATACGTTCTCCTTACGCTTCCTTGGATGAAATGTTTCCCCGGACCCAGGCCACAATGGCTTCCAGGGGGCTCCCCGGGGTGAACACCTCGCGGATACCGGCGGCCTTGAGCTTTGGGATGTCGTCCTCAGGAATGATGCCGCCGCCGATCACCACGATATCCGAGGCGTTTCGTTCCTTCAGCCCTTCGACCACCGCTGGAAACAGGTACATGTGCGCTCCGGCCAGGCTCGAAAGCCCGATCAGGTCCACGTCCTCCTGGATGGCTCCCTGTACGATCTCCTCGGGGGTCTGGTGCAATCCTGAATACACCACCTCGAAGCCGGCGTCCCGAAAGGCCCGCGCAATGATACGGGCGCCCCGGTCGTGACCGTCGAGCCCCGGCTTGGCCACCATGACTCGGATTCTCCGATTCTGTTCCATACGCACCCCTTCTTCGATAATGCTGCTAGTAGATACCCGGGTCCCGGTACTGCCCGAAGACCTTCCTGAACACATCGCACATCTCTTGAAGCGTGGCATCGGCCTTGGCCGCATCAATGATGGGATCCATCACGTTGGTTCCTTCGACACAGGCCTCTTCCAGCCTTTTCAGGCACTCGTCGGTTTCCTTCTGGTTTCGATCGTTTCGAATGCGCTGGGTTCGTTCGATCTGTGCCCGCTCCAACTCCTCGTCGATCTGAAGGACATCCACCGGCAGGGACTCCTCGGTGTCGTACTTGTTCACGCCGACCACGGTCTTTTCCCCGGAATCGATCTGCTGCTGGTAACGGTAGGCCGCATCCGCGATCTCCTGCTGCGGGTAGTTCTTCTCAATGGCGGCGAGCATGCCGCCCATGTCATCGATCTTGTGAATGATCTCGAACGCCTCCTCCTCGAGGCGGTCCGTCAGGCTTTCCACCATGTAGGACCCCCCAAGTGGGTCGATGCTGTTGGCCGCCCCGCACTCTTCAGCGATGATCTGCTGGGTCCGAAGTGCGATGGTGGCCGCCTCCTCGGTGGGAATCGCGAGCACCTCGTCCAGGGAGTTCGTGTGCAGGGACTGGGTGCCGCCCATCACCGCGGCCAGCGCTTCCAGGGCGGTCCTCACGATGTTGTTGTACGGCTGCTGGGCCGTGAGTGAGCAACCCGCGGTCTGGGTGTGAAACCGCAGCCACCAGGATCGCGGGTTCTTGGCGTGAAACCGTTCCTTCATAATGCGGGCCCACATGCGCCGTGCCGCACGGAACTTGGCGACCTCTTCGAAGAAGTCGAGGTGGCTGTTGAAGAAGAAGGAAAGCCTTGGAGCAAAATCGTCGACGTCCAGACCCCGCTCCAACGCGGCATCCACGTAAGCGATGCCGTCCCCCAGAGTAAAGGCGAGCTCCTGAACCGCGGTGGAGCCGGCCTCACGAATGTGGTACCCGCTGATGCTGATAGTGTTCCAGCGGGGGACCTCCTTGGTGCCGAACTCCACGGTGTCCGTGATCAGGCGCATGGACGGTTTGGGCGGGCACATGAAGGTCTTCTGGGCAATGAACTCCTTGAGCATGTCGTTCTGGATCG
>JASFQI010000247.1:0-7368 GCA_050115555.1 Desulfobacteraceae bacterium | reverse complement strand
CCACAATTAGGACACTCTTTATCATTTGGTGCTCTTCGTTTCCCGCATTTTGGGCAGACTTCCCTTTCTGAAATCATTGCGATCCCTCCAGGAAGCAGGGCGGTTGAAAGGTGGGATCAGGGGCGAGCCTGGTCCCTTTTTGGTTGTCAGTGGTGTCAACCTGACTGGCGACCAGGTGACAACCGAAAAAAAACGCTGAAAGTTTAATTATATTAATTTGATAGCTATTTACAGTAAAACCTTCAGTGACAACCAAGTTGACAAGCCAAAAACTCAAAAAAACGGATTATAACGGTTATCGGTAACTAATGGTGAAATCTTAAATCAATCCTCGGCTGAATCCCCATTATTGGGTTTATAGCGGCTGGACGCCAGGAGACCCGAGAGTTCCGTCATCATGGTCCGCCTCTCATCTTTATTCGGTGGAGGCTCGTGCGCGTCCATGATGTCTTTGAGGGCCTCCACGAGATCCTTAAACTGCTGGCTCGTATCGCGTGACAAAATCTTGAGGTGCTCGATCTCGGTTCTGAGCTGCTGGAGCTCTGCTTCGCGATCCTTTTCCTTAAGCTTCGTTCTCAATGCAGTGGCCAGAGCTTCCAGGACTCCAACGACCTCTCCCAGGTCCACACCCCCATCCGGTTTTCTATCCTCATATATAGGAGTCGGTTCCGCCGCGATGTCTCCCGATCCCTCACCTACATCCCCTGCCCTATCCTTTATATAAGGTTCGCCCTCGCCGGTCAGGAGCCAATTTATATCCACATTAAGATTTTCTTTTAATTTTCTCAATGCGTCAGATTTGAGTGGCCTCCTATTATATTCTGCGTCTGACACAAAACTTTGCGAAATACCAATGAGTTTAGCTAGGCTGTCGGCTGTAAGGTTATTTTCATCCCGGGCCTTCCTCAGCCTTCCACCGAAAGTGTCATCTGAATATGGATATTTTTTTCTTGACATAAATCTCTATTTAGATATATAACGGTGTCAAATTAGCTTTTCGAAATAGACAAGGAACCGGGTCGCGGTTCCGCCAGGGCCCCGAAAGAGAGGGCGGTTTTCATGAGAAAAAAAAGGCTCCTCAAACTTTGTGAATCCTGGGAACGGCAAGCAAAAAACCGCTTTCTTGCCGCTGAAGAAGAGAAAACCGAGATCGGGCGGCGGTGTCTGGAATCCGGGGCGGTCATTCTTTTTAATGTTTCCAATGATGTAAGAGCCGCCACTCAAACCAAATTCAGTTTTCATTTCTTACTTAAGATGTTCACGAAGCATTTCAAAAGACCAAGATCCATCTGGTTATCAACTCTTCAAGGCCACAAAGTCACACTCCGGAGGTAAACAAATGCACCCCGCACACATCCAGGCCGAGCTGAAGATCGCCGGGTATACGCAGAAGGCGCTCGCGCAGGAGCTGGAGGTTTCGGAGTTCCATATCTCGGAGGTGGTTCACAAGAAACGGCCTTCGGACCGGGTGATGACGCGCATTTCCGAGATCATCCAGCGCAACCCGCACGAGGTGTTCCCGGAGTACTACTTCCGGAAGAACGCCAGGAAACAGAACACGGCCGGATAATAGGGTTATTGATAACGCATTTCCGCAGGGGAATCAATGGCTAAGCCCAAAAAAAGAATAGATGCCAAGCAAATGAGCTTCCTGGACCGCGACTACGACTCGAAGATCGAGGAGTATGTCGCGCTCAAAACGGAGATCCTGGGCGCTCCCCCAGCCAGAGACGGGCGTGAGGCACAGAGCTGGGAGGAGGATTGTATCGAAATCGCGGCGGCCATCAAGGCGGCCATTAAAGCCAGCGGCCTGAGCCGCCAACAGGTGGTGGATGCAGTGAACATCCTCTATGGATGGCCGGCGGACTCTCCTAAAAAAAGCGGGGAGAAAAAGCCGAGGCACTTGTCCATCCACATGTTCAACCACTACCTGAGCAAGCCCGTCGAGTACCCGATCCCCTCCTACCTTATTTTTGCCATCCAGCGTGTCACGAGTTCCCTGGTTCCGTGCATTGCCTTTGCCGAGGCCGAGGGCGCGCAGGTGATCAGCGGCGACGAGGTGCGGCAGATGAGGTTGGGGAAACTGGACGACACCCTCATCGAGATGCAGCGGTTGAAGAAGGCGCTGAGGGAAAAGCGCTGATGTGGAGACACGGGCATGGCAAGTGATTTCACGGCGAGCGAGCTGGCAGCCGCAAAGGATGTGACGAGGCAGGCCATTCACAAAAGAGCGAAGTCCGAGAAATGGCCGTATCAGGGAGGCAAGAAAGGGAAGACGCGGCGCTATGCGTTGAAGGATCTCCCCAGCGACATGCAGGCGGCCCTGGCAAAAACCGGGAAGATCTCAAAAGCCGAGATGTCCAGCTTGGGCCCTGAAGCATCCTTGATGTTGGCCAAGGACAAGGGAGCAGTCGAAAGCTCCCCTTATATAAGGATAGCAGGAAGCATGCCAAAATCATCCGCCCAGGTTTCCACGCCGGTTCACGTGGGCTCCCCGGAGCTCCCGGACTGGAACAACCGTATCGCCCTGGCGCGGGTGGATTTTGTTACGCAATACCTTTCGGAAAAGGACCGAGCCAAGTCCAAGGGCCGGAGCAAGGTGGAGGCTGCGAAGCTGTTCGTAAAGGGATTCAACACGGGCCGGAGCTTTCCCGGGCTGTACGAGACCCTGGGCAAGGTAGCCTTTTCAACGGCCGAAGGATGGGTCCGGACCTGGAAGGCGAGCGGCCACGATTATACGGCCCTGGCCACGAAGCACGGATGCCGCAAGGGCCAGCGCAAGGTCACGCCCGAGGAGTTCAACTCGGTCCTATCGTTTGCCCTGCATCGAAATCGCCTCCGAAAAGCTGAGGCCATCCGCCTGGCCAAGCGCAACCTGGAACGGCGGGGAATCGACACACCGTCGTCCATCGACACCCTGCGCCGGGCCCTGGACGAGTGGATCTCGCAGAACTATGACCGGTGGGTGTTTTGCCGGGAGGGCGAGAAAGCCCTCGTGGACAAATGCCTGCCCTACCTGGAGCGGGACGCGGGCCTCCTGGAGGTGGGCGAGGTACTGGTCGCGGACGGTCACAAGCTCAACTTCGAAATCCTGCACCCGGAAACCGGCAAGGCCGTACGCATGATGTGGGTCGCCTGGTACGACTGGGCAAGCTGCATGCCGGCCGGATGGAGCATCATGCCCACGGAGAACACCCTTTGTGTTGCGGCCGCGTTTCGCCGGGCTGTCCTGAACCTTGGGATGATTCCGAAGGTCGCATACCTGGACAACGGCCGGGCCTTCAAGGCCAAGGTCTTCAACGATCCGAACGTCGACTTCGAGGAGCTGGGCTATAACGGCATGTTCGGCCGCCTTGGGGTCGAGACGATCTTTGCGTGGCCCTACAACGCGCAGTCCAAGCCGGTCGAGCGCTTCTTCGAGACCTTCGGCGAGATGGAGCGCCTGATGCCCTCCTACACGGGCACGGACATTGACCACAAGCCCGCCCACATGCGCCGAAACGAGAAGCTCCATAAGAAGATCCACGAGAAGCGATACGGAGGATACGTCCCCACCCTGGAAGATGCCAACCGGTTCATCATGCAGTGGGTGGAAGAGTACGCCAGGCGGCCTCATCGCGGGCTCAAGGGCCTTCGGCCCATTGACGTGTGGGAGGCCGGCAGGGGTCCGGGAGTCAATGAGGAGGGTCTTCGATACCTCATGATGGCCTCGGAGCCCAAACCCGTCCACCGCCAGGGCGTGAAGCTCTTCGGCCGGTACTACTACGACGAGGCCCTTTACGGAATCAAGGACCGCGTGCTGGTCCGCTACGACCTGGAGGACCTCTCCCGGGTCTACATCTACGACCGGACCGGGGCAAGGCTCTTGTGCGAAGGCGAGCCTTCAAAGCCTGTTCATCCGGTGGCCCGAATCTCCGGCGGGCCGGAGGACGTGGCCGAGGTGCAGGCCCAGATCGAGCGGAAGCGATCGCTCAAGAAGCAGACGGAGGCTGCGGGCCGTGAGTACGTGGAAAGCGCGCCGCACCTGGTAGCCATACCGGGCAGGCGCGAGGCGGCCGAGGCCTCCGAGCCTCCGAGAAAGGCGAAGCAAAAAACCCTGCCTCGGGCCGAGGCCGAAAGGATCGAGGCCGAGGCGGAAAAGATGAAGGTGCTGGAGATCGGTCCCAGGCAGCGCCGCATCTACGACAGCGAAGAGGAACGCTACGAGGATCTTCTGGAACGGGAATGCAAGGGCGAGGAGCTGCCCCTGGACGACATGAGCTGGATGCGGTGGTTCGAGACCACCGAAATGCACGCCAGGGTCAAAGAGCGGATGAACTTCATCCGGGAATTCTATGAAGCGGGGCAAGGAGGGGAGGGACGCACATGAGAAACGTCTTTATTGAGACCAAAAATGTATCGAATTTCGCGGCCTCCATGCGCGAGGCCCAGAAGGCGGCGCCGGAACCTTTGTTTCTGGTGTTTACCGGACCGGCAGGGAGGGGCAAGACCACCGCGGCACGCGAGTATGCGGCACAGGAGGGCTTCGTGTACGCGCGGTACGGCAAGGGGTGGAAAAACGAGCTGTGGATGCTCCAGGACCTGTGCTTCGAGCTTGGGATCGATCCCGTTCCCAAGCGCAAAAAGCCCGCCTTCAAGGCCATCGAGAAGCGTCTTCTAGAGAACCCCACGCCGGTGATCATCGATGAGGCGGACAAATTCGACCTGGAGCGCCTGGAATGGATTCGGGACCTGGTGGACCGCACGGCCGTGCCGTTCGCCCTGGTCGGCGAGAAGCTGCTCCTTCACCTGATGAACCGGGAGCGGCGTTTCTGGTCGCGGACGCTCCGGACCGTGGAGTTCGGACCCATCCAAAGCACGGACATCCTGTTCTTTGCCAAGCAGGCCCTGGATTGCCGGCTCACGGCTCAGCAGGGCGAGATGCTCGGCCAGGCCGCAAAAGGGGACTTCCGGCCCGTGAAGATAGCGCTTCAGCACCTCGAGAACCTTGTGGAGATCCACAAGGCCGAGTCAGTGACCGATGGTCTGGTGAAAAAGGCGATTGCCCGCTTAAAGAAGGAAGGCGATGGCAAAAATACGCGCACAAGCCGTTCGTAAGGCCGCGAAAAAGCTCGGGGTCTTTTCCTGGGACGACCTTTCCGTCGAGCTGAAGATCCCGACCTATAAGGACCGCCAGCGCATGAAGACCTGCGTCCGGGACTTCCGCAAACGCGGGGAGATCGTGCGGCGGGAGGACGGCCGCCTGGAATACCGGGAGTTCCCCCGGCGCCGGACCAAGATGGACGTGATCTGGCATTTGGTGCGGAGTCACCGCATGTTTTCGACCGATGCAATAGAGCGCCTTTCCGGCGCTTCCCGGGATACCGTTCTGGAGTATCTCCATTGCCTGAAGCACCTAGGCTACCTGCGGGGCGGCGCCAGGGGGTGGCTCCTGATCCAGGACCCCGGACCCGAGACCCCGACAAACGCGGCCAAGTGCCGAAAGCTCAGGGACCTGCGGGCCCGAAAAAAGGCCGGAGGGACGCCATGAGACTGGAAAGCCTGGGAATCGATCCGAGGACCGGCATTCATCGAAAGAACCCGCTCACGCCCGCGGAGAGCGCCCTTTTGAAGATTCTGTGGGGCGAGCACGAAGGAGCGGAAAACGCTATCCCAGCTCGCCGCCTGGCGGAGAAATGGGCCGGGAAAGACGTGGGAGATGCCCTTTCCAGCCGGGACATGCGGGATATGCGCGTCCTGATCAATCACCTGGTCATCGATCACAACATCCCCATCCTCTCACAAGCCGGATCGAGCGGCGGGTACTTCATGGCCGGGAGCGATCTGGAGGCCCGGAAATTTTACGACACGTTCAGGAGGCGCGGCATGACCGGCTTGGTGAAGGCGAGCCGCGGCCGGCAAGCCGCACTCGTGGACATGGTACGGCAGCTCTCCTTCGAGTTCGACGAGCTGCGCGACCTGACCGCGGGCCATGCCAGGGGGCCCATGATCTCGCGTATGGGCACACCGACCCCCATCGAGGTGGTGGACGCCTTCCTGGAGAAGATGACCCGGGACCCCGAACAATTTGCAGATGGTCTCAGAAAAATCGGCCGGAAATACGGCGGCGTCCTGCTGCCCAAGGAAACGGTCGCAGCCCTTCGAAAAAAGGCGGCGGAGTTCAGCGACCTGGTCGCAGGGCTGGAGGTGTGACGTGGGGATCAGCGCCAAGAAAATCCAGTTGATCAAAGTGGCGCAACGAAAGCTCGGCCTGGACGATGCGACCTACCGGGACGCCCTGGAGGCCCATGCAGGCGTCAGGAGTGCGAAACAGTTGACCGACAAAGGATTCCGGGCCGTGATGGCGCATTTTGAGCGGTGCGGGTTTGAAGTCCGGTCCTCTTTTCAGGACGCGGCGGATCGCCCGAACCGCCCTGACATGGCCACGGACAAGCAGCTCAGGAAGATCTACGCCTCGTGGTGGTCCCTGGGCGGGGCCTACTATACGCCGGGCAACCAGCGAAAGGCGTTGAGGAAGTTCATGGATAAACGCTTCGGTGTGAGTCACGAGAACTTTTTGACCTTTGATACGGCCCACAAGGTGATCGAGGCGATCAAGGCCATCCAGGTCAGGGTCGGCGCGAAAAGGAGGGCATAAATGACCAGCAGATTCTTTGTTGAGCGTGGCGTGGAGGGGAAGCGGGAAGAGACCTGCAAGGCCTGCGGCCTGCGGCAAATGTGCGGAAAGGATCGATTCGTCTGCATCAATGAGTACTCGGATCATTACGGCCACGTCTTGAGCGAGTTCCATCCGGCGTGCGCCGCCATCCGATACCGCAAGGAGCCCCAGCATGTACCGATTCACAAAACACGCGGAGGAGGAGTGGAAGAAGCGTGTGAAGACGCTCCCGCCGTTGCCGCAGGAGCTTGACCAGATCATCAAGAATTCCGTGGAGGTCCAGAAGTACAGGCGGGTCTACACTCCGCGGGGGCGATCCATGACGATCCTGGCCTCTTTTTGGCACCCGGAAAGCGGAGTGATTTTCAAGGTGAACGTCCCGTCAAAAGTGATCGTGACGGTGTTCACCAAGGATATCCGCCAGGAACAGAGACGGGTGAGGCGGTGAATGAAAGCGGAAAAGACCACGGACCGGGCGTTTTACGTGAAGACTCTCGCAAGCGAGGAATGCCTTTGCGGCAGCCCCAAGGACCGCGGAAAAGCGTTTTGCTACCGGTGCTATAGGGAGCTTCCCACAGCGATGCAGAGGGCCCTTTATCGGCCCTTGGGGTTGGGATTCGAGGAGGCCTACGAGGAGGCGGTGCTGTGGCTGCAAACGAACCTCTGGTAGAGCCCAGGGCTAAAGACATCCCGCTCCTGCATGTGCATTT
>JASFQI010000246.1:0-7400 GCA_050115555.1 Desulfobacteraceae bacterium | reverse complement strand
ATGCGCTCCGAATTTCATCTTCGCTCCGGCACTCCTGGTAGATCTCAAGAATACGGCGTTCAAAATCCACACCGGCTTCAATGGTGCCGAGGACCTCATCACTGACGCCAAATACTCCTGTAAACAGATTGAACTTCTGTTCTAGCAACTCGTGGACGCGCCGGTCTGCCTCATTGCGCTCGTTGAGGAAATTGATGACAACCACATCGTGTTTTTGGCCGTAGCGGTGGCACCGGCCAATCCGCTGTTCGATGCGCTGCGGATTCCAGGGCAAATCAAAGTTGATGACGGCCGAGCAGAACTGAAGGTTTAGTCCCTCGGCACCGGCCTCTGTCGCGATCAAGACGCTTGCCCGTTCACGAAAACGATCAATGATTGCCGCTCGAAGATCCACCTGACGAGAGCCGGTCGCTCGGCCTGAATCCTTGTTGGCGGCAAGCCACTCCTGATAAATCTGACCGGAGGCATCATCCTTGTTGGTGCCATTGAAGGTCAGTAACTGCCCGGCATAGCCATTCCCTTCAAGGAAGTCTTTCAGCCAGCTCTGGGTTCGCCGGGATTCCGTAAAGATGACCACCTTCTTGGCTGCGCCCATTTCCTCCATGGCCGTGAAACCGATATCCAGGGCCTTCAGCAGGCCTCTGGTTTTTGTGTCGATGCCAAGGCTTCTTGACCAGCGGATATAGCCTGTCAGCTCTTCAATTTCAGCATTGAGCTTTTCCAGATCAATCTTTTTGACCTGTGGTTCAGGGTCCTTCTCAGGTATCGGATTCTCATCGTGTAGAGATGCTTCCTCCTGGTCTTCAAGAATCTCATCGAGAAGGTCGTCATCGATATCCTCGCCGGAGATTAAAACGTCCAGAGCGCTTGCGTTCTGCCTGGCTTCGTCTTTCAGTTTCAGCAGACGGTCACGCATGGTTTCAAGCGTTCCGGCAACGGCGTGGGGCGAGGACGCAAGCAGTTTTCGGACAAGGAGTATGAGCAGGTGTTTTTGCCCGGATGGGAACGCATAGGTTTCCTCGCGCTTGAGATAGCTGGAAACGGCCTCATACAGTTTTTGCTCTTGTTCCGTGGGCTTGAACGGTCGGGTAATGAGTTTGCGCTCGGTGTAGCGCACGAATTCGATGACCCCGCTACGGAGCGAGCGCCAGCAGAACGCGCCCAGGCGTTCCCGTAGGCCGGAAATATCACCGCCATAGTTGATGTACTGTGTTCTGAAAGATGTCAGGTCACCAAACAGCCGGTCATCAATCAGGGTTGAAAGGCCATAGAGCTCGAGCAGGGAGTTTTGCAGCGGCGTCGCTGTCAGGAGCAGCTTTTTGCGATCTTCCGTTGCCCAGCGGATACGCTGGCCCAGCCGGTTGCTTTCACGGTAAGCGTTGCGAAGTTTATGGGCCTCATCGATAATTACAATGTCCCAGGCAATCTCTTTGATTTCTTCCGCACGGCTGGATGCAAAATGCATAGAGCAAATAATGACCTGCCTATCCCTGAAAGGGTTTGGTATGCCACGTTTCTGTTGCTCCTTATAGGTTTTTGCATCCAGAACAATGTATGGCAGGTTAAATTTTTCAGAGAGTTCGAGTGCCCATTGCTTGCGAAGGGAAGCCGGAACAACGACGAGCATATTTCGTTTTCGCTCGGCCCAGTACTGACAGAGGACCAGGCCTGCCTCGATGGTCTTGCCGAGACCAACCTCATCGGCAAGCAGCACGCCTTTAGAGATGGGGGACCGTAAAGCGAAGAGGGCTGCCTCAATCTGGTGAGGATTCAGGTCTACGCAAGCATCAAACAACGCACGCCCAATCCGGTCAACACCGGTGCCGCCGACCCGGCTCAATTCATGCGCGAAGTATCTGGCATGGTAGTCCGTGATCATTCTTTAGAACCCTCATACCGCCGTCTGCTGCACCACCACTCTTCGCCCACTTGGCGCCTTCGTCTTTCTCGAGCTTCCAAACACGTTCTTTAAAATGGACGGACATCATGTGCTTGCGGTTCCGCGGTGAAAGAGTCGCAACGGTCACCGATAGCGCTTGCCCACCCCGCCTAATAAGAAGTGGCGCCAAATTCGCTGTATGTGACTCAACTCTCTTGAAATTCATCCTTTTTCATCCGCAACTGCTGTGCCAGCGCGGCCAGATGATCCGACTTTTCAATGCGTGTAAGCCACTCATTGAGGATTGCCTCCGCTCCCAGCAGGACCCCGCTAATGGACCCGGCAATGCACGCAATGGAGTCCGAGTCGCCGTTCGTGTTGGCCCCTCGAAGCACGGTCTTTTTGTAGTCGTCCGGGTATCGCAGGAAGCAGTAAAGGGCCAGGGCCACAGCCTCCTCGCCGATCCAGCCTTGGCCGAGGTAGTCCAGGGCCTCCTCCTCGTTCTCCCAGTCCAGGCACTCGGGCACCTTTAGGATGGCCTCGTCGAACTCCTGGGAGATCCCCTGGGTGAAGGCGAGGAGCTGGGGGATCATGTCGTTGGGTGGCGTGCCATCCAGGGCCAGCTTGACCAGGTAGGCCGATACAGGCGGCATCGGCTGTGGGGTGTCCATGGGTGCAGATGCCGGTGGCGTGGGCTACCTGGCGGAGCTTTTGGGGGTCGTGCTGGTAAAGGTAGCCGATGGGGGCGGCGCGCATGGCCGAGCCGCAACCCTTGGACCGGGCAATGCCGCTCTTGGACCAGTGCATGCCCTCTTCCATGCGGGCGATCCCCTTGAGGCAGGTCCTGCCCGGGGCCCGGTTGTTCTCGGGCGAGTGGGCCCACTGGATGAAATGTTCTTTCACGGCCTCCATGATCGTTTCCAGGTCCTGGTCGCCGGTTTGGACCAGGGCCTCGGCAATGGCGATGGTCATCTGGGTGTCGTCTGTAAAGAGGGCCGGGTCAGGGAGGTCCTGAATGCCCTGGTAGCCGTAGTGGGTCTTGATCCGGCCCAGGGTCAGGAACTCTGTGGGTGCGCCCAGGGCATCGCCGATGGCCAGGCCGAAGAGCATGCCCTGTGCTTTTTCCAGGTTGTTTGTGGATGCATCCTGCATGGGTTCTCCCTGGTTCATTGCTTGAGCGCTCGGGTGGCTCGTTTCCATTACCGGACCTTCAGAATGGTTTCCATCAGGCGGTCCACGTCGATTCCCCGCTGTTGGGCCTCGGCCACCAGGCGAATGGTCTTGCGGGAGAGGGCCATGCGTTCGAAAAAGATCCTCACCCGCTCGTCCAGGTCGTCCGGGTTGTGGCCCTGGAGGAGTTCCTCCACGGTGACAATGCCCCCCTCGATGAACTTCGCCAAATAGTAGGGGGTGACCTTGCGGCGGTAGACGCCCTTTTCGTCCCTGGTGATCATCTCGGTGAGCCGGGCCACGTGAAAGCCCAGGGCCCGGGCCAGGGAGGAGAGCTTGCGCTGGTCGCGGTAGGACTCGAGTTTTTGCCTTACGTAGGGTGCAAACTCCTCGAGCACGTCCTCGCTGGGGAGGTCCTCTGGAGCGGGTCCGCCGGTGTGGGGAAATTGTAACAGGGATCGTTCAGGGGGAGCCATGGCGTTTCCTCGTTTTGTTCCACCAGGTGCAAAGATCAGGGGCAACCTGCCTGCCCCTTGTAGCCGACCCGGAATGGGGGCTTTAAGGGTGCGGACAGGAAGCGGATGAGATCCGGCTCTTGTTATGGAAAGGACGCCTTTTGCGGCGGTCTGCTGAGCGTTTCAAGGAAACAAAGAGGGTAGATGCCCCGTATTGTACACGGGATTTCTTCTGGGTAAACCCTCTTTTATTGTCTAGAAAGTAGGTATGTTTATTACCTGCAATGATGGTCTTTTTTACTTTGTTTCGTCTCTCTCCATGTGCCTCCGTCTTGCGGTGAACCGGTTCATGCGGGAGGTGGTGGTTCGGTTCCCGCTGGTTTTTGAAAAGGCCGAGAGGTGAAGCACTCCTTTCTCCAGGGCCAAGGCAAAGCCCACGACCCGGGAGGACGAGAGGCGGCCGTCCTCTCCCAGGCCTACGGCGGGAAAGGCCTCCAGGCGGGCTGAGCCGCAGGCCTCGAGAAACGCCCTGGCCTCTTTTTGAGGCTCGGGCGGCTCTTTGGCCGGATCGTAGCGGTCCACTGCGTCCAGGGTGTAGCTTCGAAGGAGCTTGGGGAACACCCTGGAGAACGTGTCCCTTCGGCCGAAGGCCTCCAGGCCGGCGGCCCGGCCGTTCAGCAGGAAGAGCGCCCCGATCTGGCCGGGGACCGGGTGAAACGCCTTTTCATAGTCCTTCACCAGGGGCTGGTCCTCGTCGTGGATGGCCGACATGGCCCCGCTAGGGGAAAAGGCCCCCCGGCGATCGGCCATCTCCGCGATGCCCCGCCACACGGCACCCTGGTCGGCGTGGTGGCGGCCCGAGCGATGGAGCGAGGCGAGGACATGGTCGGCCTTCATGGCTCGAAGGTCCGCGTTCATCATGCGCTTCTCGCTTCGGAAGGTCGGCGTGTCATAGGACCAGCGGCCCTCTTCCACGCAGCTCACCGGGATCACCGTGGTGGAGGCCGCGGCCAGGAAAAGGGTCGTGTTCACCACGCGGTTCTGCTTGGCGCCCACGAGCTCCTCGCCGTCCAGGATAAGGACCCCGAGGTGGGATGCGTTTTCCACTCGAAGCTCAGGCACGGAACCGGCCCCGTCCTTCTCGGTAATCGTGAGCACCCCCTGGTCCAGGGCCTCGTCCAGGAGGAGGTAGGCCTCCCGGGTGGCGTCCTCGGCCAGAAGCGGGACCACGGCGAGGTTGCAGTAGGCCTGGGGTTCGCCTGGGGCCAGCCCGGCCAGATAGTGCGAGACAATCTCCTTCATGACGGCTCCTCCTTTTGAATGCGAGTTTGGGAGAAGCGTACAGCAAGGGATTGTCAAATCCGGTCGCATGGCCCAAAAAAATGGAGGCAGACCGGAGCGGGCGCCCTTTTATTCTCAAAGATCAGGGTTTGGACCGAAGATTCATAACCACTGAAAATGACACTATAGTTCTGTTAAATTTAACCGAACATTCATAAATCGAGGGCGCATTCTAACAGAAAAGATCATTTTTACATAGACTTTTCTTTGGAGGCGCTGATAAAGTTTGGGGATGTGAACCAATGACCTTTAGAGGCGCAAAAGGGAGGAGGGGACATGGCCCGGGGGGATCAGTTGGGAAGGCAGTGGCAGATCATTCAGCTCCTGGTCTCCGCCCGAAGGGGGTGGTCTGCGGCGGACCTGGCCCGGGAGCTGGAGTGTAACCCGAGGACCGTGTACCGGGACCTGGAGGCGCTCCAGGTGGCCGGTTTCCCTCTGATGACCGAGAAGGTGGAGGGGAAGAGCCTCTGGTCCGTGCTCGACACGGTCAAGCACCAGATGCCCATTCCGTTCAGCCTGCCCGAGCTCATGGCCCTCTACTTCGGGAGGGACATGCTGCGGGTATTCCAGGGCACGGTCTTTCACGACGCCCTGGACAGCCTCTTTCACAAGGTGCGGGCCACGCTCCCGCCCGAGTCGGTGAAGTACCTGGAGGGCGTGGCCCAGACCCTCCACGTGGGGCTCAAGCCCTACAAGGACTACGCGCGGTTCCGGGAGATGATCCAGCGGGCCGAAGAGGCCGCCCAAGAGCAGCGCACCCTGGAGATCGTCTACTACACCATGAGCCGCAAGAAGGAGAGCCGGCGGCGGGTGGACCCTTACCGGATCTGGTTCTTCAACGGGACGTTCTATCTGATCGGGCACTGCCACAAGCGGGGCGAGGTGCGGATCTTCGCCCTGGACCGCATCCGCATGCTCTCCGTGACCCGGGCCTCGTTCGAGGTGCCCGAGGACTTCGACCTGGAGGCGTTTCTGCGGCCCAGCCTGGGGGTGTTCCAGGGCGAGCCCGTGCGGGTGCGGGTTTGGTTCGCGCCCGAGGCGGCGGGGTACATTCAAGAGAAGGTGTGGCACGAGACCCAGGAGATCCTGGAGCAGGGGGACGGGTCCGTGGTGTTCGAGGCCGAGGTGGCGGGCCTCGACGAGGTGAGGTTCTGGGTGCTGGGCTGGGGCGCGGCGGCCGAGGTGCTGGAGCCCGAGGCGCTGAGGGAGGCGGTGCGGGAAGAGGCCCGGGCACTGGTGGCGCAGTACGAGGGGCAGGGGGAGGAGGGGAGTGGAAGGGGGATTCGAACGTTGACGGAATAGCCCCCTTGAGTATAATGGTGATGATGTGAAATTTCAGGAGGATAAACCACCCATGGCCACGCCCCGTCTGCCGGAAAAAGAAATCGCTGCGTTCTGCAGGAAATGGGACCTGCGGGAGTTCTCATTATTCGGGTCGGCGCTCACAGAGCATTTTCACGAGGAGAGTGACATCGATGTGATGGTCTCCTTCCGGAAAAGGTCGGGGCACAGCCTTTTTGATCTGGTCCGCATGCAGCAGGAGCTCCGCGAGATCTTCGGCCGCAATGTGGACCTCCTGACTCGGGAAGGCATCGAAAACAGCTCGAATCCCATACGGAAAAAGGCCATTCTCGATTCCGCAAAGGTTCTGTATGCAGAAGGATAAGGCTTACCTTCTCGACATTCTCGATTCCTGCAAAAGGATTATGCAGTACACGGACGGAAAGACCCTGGAGGCGTTTTTGGCGGATACGGCCTGCCAGGATGCCGTCATCCGGCGCATTGAGATCATGGGGGAGGCGGCCAGACGGATTTCCGATGAAACAAAAACGAAGTACCGCGAGCTGCCCTGGCAGGAAATGATCGGCATGCGCAACGTGATGATCCACGAGTACGACGGCCTGGATATCCATCTTGTCTGGGAAACCGTGTCCGTGGATGTTCCTGCGCTGGTAGACGCCCTCCAAGGGACCTTGCGTCTTGAAGATATCCCCTGATCCTGCGCACACCCCCAAAAGCTCCAGTACCCGCCGTGCTCCCCTGCGGTTGGCCTAGGCCGCCAGGGGGGTCCCGGCCGCGTCCCCGTTCCATGTCCAGGAGCAGGGCTTCAACGGCCTTGCGGCCGTCCAGGGTCTCTCCATGCCCGGGCAGCACTTCTTGTAATGAAGGGGGGACGCTGGAGATCGTCTACTACACCATGAGCCGCAAGAAGGAGAGCCGGCGGCGGGTGGACCCTTACCGGATCTGGTTCTTCAACGGGACGTTCTACTTGATCGGGTTCTGCCACAAGCGGGGCGAGGTGAGGATCTTCGCCCTGGACCGCATCCGCATGCTCTCCATGACCCGGGCCTCGTTCGAGGTGCCCGAGGACTTCGACCTGGAGGCGTTTCTGCGGCCCAGCCTGGGGGTGTTCCAGGACGAGCCCGTGCGGGTGCGGGTGCGGTTTGCACCCGAGGCGGCCGGGTACATTCAAGAGAAGGTGTGGCACGAGACCCAGGTGATCCTGGAGCAGGGGGACGGGGCCATCGTGTTCGAGGCCGAGGTGGCGGGGCTGG
>JASFQI010000245.1:0-7410 GCA_050115555.1 Desulfobacteraceae bacterium | reverse complement strand
AGGAGGCAGGCACTCAGCTCCATGGGGTTGGTCCCGGCCTTGGGCCCGAATCCCCCACCCACATAGGGTTTGACAACCCGCACCTTGCCAATGGGAAGATTCAGGACCATGGCGATGATACGCTGGACATAGTGGGGAACCTGAGTGGACGTGTACAGGCTCAAGTATCCGTTCAGGTCAAAATCGGCGATACAGCCGTTGGGTTCCAGAAACGCACCGTCCTGCATCTTGTTCAGGAACGTATCCGTGCGAATGAGATCGCACTCCTTGTACGCGGCCTCCACATCGCCGAATTCCTGATGAACCTCGGCGCAGATGTTTCCCGCATACTTCTCATGGAGCTGCGGGGCCCCTTCCTTCATGGCATCTTCCATGGTCAGGAGGGCGGGCAGTTCCTCGTACTCGACCTCGATGAGGGACACGGCCTCCATGGCGGTTTCAAGGTCGATGGCGGCGACCGCCGCCACCTCATCCCCGATGTAGCGGACGATATCGTGACAGAACACCTGCTCATCGTAACGCGCGGGGCTGACGCCGTATTTGACGTATCCCGCGTCTTCGTGGGTGACGACCGATCTGACGCCCGGTAATTTCGTGGCCTTGGACGTGTCGATGTTGAGAATCCTGCCGTGCGCGATGGGGCTCTGAAGCAGCGCCCCGTAAAGCATGCCCGGCAACTCGAGATCATCGATATACTTCGCTCGTCCGGTGGCCTTATCCGGGGCATCCAGCCTTGGAGCGCGACTGTTGATCACATGGTATGAAGCCATTTGAATCCTCCTTTGACGGCACTCACGGAAACCGCAGCATGATCGACCCGTGGGCCTTTTGCCTGAAAAAGTATGGGCGGAAGCCTGGTCGCGGCCCGGCGATCATTGCATGTCCTTCCCGGCCGCCCGAATCGCCTCGACGATCTTCTGGTAGCCGGTGCACCTGCAGAGGTTTCCGGATATGGCGGTGCGGACTTCCAACTCATCCGGATTCGGGTTTTTCTCGAGAAGACTCTTCCCGCTCAAGATCATGCCGGATGTGCAGAAACCGCACTGTATGGCGCCGTGCTCCACAAAAGCCTTCTGGATCGGATGAAGGCCCTCGTCGGTCTCCACACCCTCAATGGTGGTCACGGATTTTCCGTTAGCCTGCACCGCCAGCACGAGGCAGGAGTTTACAGGCCGGCCATCCAGAAAAACGGTACACGAGCCGCAGTCTCCCTCGTCGCAGCCCTTTTTGGTGCCGGTGAGCTTGAGGTCGTACCGGAGCAGATCGACAAGGGTGCGGTTGGCAGGGACGGCCAGATCGTAATGCCGGCCATTGATGCTAAGCCGAATGAGCTTGGTCATTTTTTCCTCCAAAAAGCAAGGTGGCGTACAAAACAGGGCCGGGGGGGCGTGTGTGCCGGCTCCCCGGCTAGGCCGCGCGATCCAGGGCCAGAGCGAGCGCCCTGCGGGTCAGGGTCGAGACCATGTCCCGGCGATATGCGGCGGAAGCCCGGAAATCGTCGATCGGCTTTGCATCCGCTGCAGCGGCTTCTCCTGCCTTGGCCAAGAGCGCGTCAGAGGGTTTCTCTCCCACGAGGGCCTTTTCCGCCGAAGGCGCGCGGACAGGGGTTGGGGCCACGGAACCGAGCACGATGCGCGCGCTTTTGATCTCATTGTTCTCAAGAGTCAGGCACGCCGCCACGTTGACGATGGATATCTCGAGGGTCTCGCGAACCCCGAGCTTGATGTAGGCGCTGCCGGTTTGATCCGGTTGCCTTTTCAGCCGAATGGACTCCACCATCTCATCCGGACCCAGGACCGTAAGGCCCGGGCCTGTGAAAAGCCCTTCCAGGGGGAGGGTCCTCTCCCCCGATGCGCTTCGAACGATCAGGTCCGCGCCATAGGCGATCAGGGAAGGAGGGAGGTCGGCGGCGGGTCTTGCAGATACCAGATTGCCCGCGGCCGTGGCGAGGTTTCGAATCAAGGGAGAGCCCAGTTTCGAGGCCCCCTCGGCCAAGGCGGGAAACATCTCCTTGATTTCCGTCGCCTCGGCCACGTCCGCAACCTTCATGCAGGCGCCGATGCTCAGGCCGTCGTCAAGACTGCTGATGCCTTTGAGGGTATCGATTCGGTCCAGGGAGATCAGGTTCTCGGGAGCGATCAGCTTCTTTTTCATGTTGACAAGCAGATCGGTCCCGCCGGCCAGCGGCCGGGCCTTGGGGCCCATGTCCCCCAAGAGCTGGCAGGCCTCCTCCACGGTTTGGGGTTCATGAAACTCAAATTGGGGTAGTAACATTTTCTCTCTCCTTTTCCTCTGCGGTTACCCGCCTAAAAGGATTCCCGTCGAATATCTTGGCCGATCCCCGATAGAGCAAGAGACCGTGTTTCATTCCGTTTGGAAGACCCTGTCACCCGCCCATCCGCTCCCTGACCGCCGCCAGCTTCCGGATATGGCCCTTTTCCTGTTCAATCAATGCTTCGACAATTTTACCATCGGACTCGCTTAGATAGGGTAAAAATTCTCTGAAATACAATATGGCATCTTTCTCGAAACCGATGGCCAGGCGAAAGACGTCTTTTTCCTCAATGGCTTTTTGAACGAATTCCTCCGAATCCATCCGGGAATAGAGACGATCGTCAATCACGGAATCCATGTAGGCTTCCATGTCCTCGTTATACTCCACCTGGCGGTCTTCCTTGGGCAGGCGATCGAGAATTTGAGAAAAGGCTGCGACGTGCCTCCCTTCCTCCTCCATCAGGAATTGAAACAGGTCTTTCATATCCTGCTGCGTGCTCAATTCACTCACCTTTGCATAGAATTGTTTTCTCTTTTTTTCCTTCTCCACCGCCGCCTCGATCACCTCGCGCGCTGAAAAAACAACCGCCATGACAAATCCTCCAATGGCCGGCAAAAGCCGCAATTCTTAAAATATCACAGATACGCCCCGCCCGGAAGTGATCCCTGAAGGAACGCCTTTCCCTTCTATTTTTCTGCCGGGGATTTGGAAGCAACCGCAGGGAATGAGAGGGCTTCGGTCAACACATAGGCTGCCTGCAGATAGGAGGTGGGGCAGAGCGGAAAACACTCCTTGCAGTTCCAGCACTCCTTGGCGGCGATCTCCGGAATGAAAGCGATCTCCCGTTTTCCTCCCCTGTTGATGAATCCAATCGCATGTTTCTTCTTGACTTCCGCACAGTACCTCACGCACAGGCCACACAGGATGCAGAAGGACGATTCCTTGCCGAAACGGTTCCTGTCCGCTCCATATTCCTGGGCGAGCTCCTGCAGCTTTTCGGAATCAGGGGCATGCGCCATCAACAGCTCCAGGATCATCTTTCGAATCTTGTCCACCAGCTCGGAGCGTGTTCTGACGATCAGGTCCGGTTCCACAGGGTAAAGGCAGGCGGCAACGGTTTTCATCCTGCCCCGCGTTTCCACCTCCACCGTGCACATCCGGCACCCTCCATAGGGCTCCAGTTTCTCATGATGGCAGAGTGTCGGGATATCGATACCCGCTTGTTGGGCCGCCTCCAGGACCGTCATCCCTTCCGTGGCCTTCACTTCTTTTCCATCGATCTGTAACAGGATTTCGCTCATCGTATTCTTCTCATTCTGCAATGTTTGCTTCGTATTCATCTCTGAAATACCGCAGGGTGCCCTTGAGCGGATCGGCCGCCGTTTTTCCCAGGGAGCACAGGGAAGCGGCCCCCATGACCTCGGCGATCTCCTCCAGGAGCTCGATGTCGCCCGGTCTCCCCTCTCCTTGACTGATGTGGGTCACGATCTTGAGCATCTGCCGGATACCTTCCCGGCACGGGACGCATTTTCCACAGGACTCGTTGGTGAGGAAGTTGAGGTAAAACCGGGTCAGCTCGACCATATTGGTGTCCTCATCCAACACCAGCATGCCTCCGGCACCGATGGGAGCGCCGATTTTCGACATCTCATCGAAATCCAACGGGGTGTCCAGGAAACGCTCCGGAACGGAGCCTCCCATGGGGCCTCCAAAGTGGATCGCCTTGAGTTTCTTGCCGTCTCGAATCCCGCCGCCGATATCGTAGACAATCTCCCTGAGCGTGGTCCCGAAAGGGACCTCCACCACCCCTGTATTGCGAATCGCGCCGGACAAAGAGAGGAGCTTGGTTCCCTTGCTCCTGTCCGTCCCGATGCCGGCATACCAATCCGCGCCCCGGTTGATGATCTGAGCGACGTTCGCCCAGGTCTCCACATTGTTCAGGTTGCTCGGTCTGTTCCAGATCCCGCTCACGGACGTACGGATGTATTTGGGTCTCGGCTCGGGGTTCTTTCCCTCGATGGACCTCATCAGGGCGCTGGACTCCCCGGAAACGAAGATGCCCACATCAAAGTGTACCTCCACGTCAAAGTCGAACCCTGACCCGAGGATGTTTTCACCCAGGAGGCCGTATTCCCTGGCCTTGGCAAGGGCCGTTTCAATGTTCCGAATCAGCTGCGGGCTGTCATGACGGGTGTAAATGAATCCCTGGTGCGAGCCGATGGCATAAGCGCCGATGATCAGGCCCTCCAGCACGCAGTGGGGGTTGCCCGTAAACAGGGCCCGGTCCATAAAGGCGCCAGGCTCTCCTTCGTGACCGTTAACGATCACATACTTTTCTTCCCCTGGCGCATTACGGGCCGTCTCCCACTTCAGACCGGCAGGAAACCCGCCGCCGCCGCGTCCCCGCAGGTTGGCCTTCTTGATTTCTTCAAGGACCGCCTCGGGCCCCATTTCAAAAAGGGCCTTGGAGAGGGCCGCGTAACCGCCGATGGAGAGGTAGTCATCAAGGCTCCGGGGATCGATCCGCGTGTTGGCGCCGATCAGATTCCGCACCTGTTTCTTGTAAAAGGGGACTTCGGAGAGATGGGCCGCCTTCTCGTCGGTGCCCGAGTCCCTGTACGTCAAACGATCCACGACCTTCTTTCCGAGTACGGTCTCCGTAACAATCTCCGGGACATCCTCCGGAGAGACCTCCATGTAGCAGATCTCGTCGGGATAGATCACTACATTGGGCCCTCTGTCACAGAAGCCGTGGCAACCGGTCGCCCGAAGCCCCACCTTTTCCGCGAGGGCCTGCTTCTTGATTTCTTCCTCAAACGCCCGAATCACCCTGTCATTGCCCTGGCCGAGGCAGCCCGCGCCCGCGCATACGGCAATAGAAGGGGTATCAGGATCCCGTTCGGATGCGATCTCTTTTCTGAGTGTTTCGAGTTCAGCAGCTGAAGTTATCTTTGGCATCGTCTTTCCTTAGTCGTACTTTTTCAGGATCTCTTCCACATGATCCGGGGTGACCCTGGAGTGGTGGTCCCCGTCGATAATCATCTCGGGCCCCAGGGTGCAGGCTCCGAGGCAGTTGCCTTCCACAAGGGTGAATCTTGATTGGGAGTCTGTTTCGCCGGGCTTGATCCCGAGCACGTCGCTGACCTTGTCCAGGATCCGTTGCGAGCCACGGACATGACAGGACGTGCCCATGCACACGTGGACTTCGTGCCGTCCCGGGGGCTCCAAACGGAACGTCTTGTAAAAGGTGGCGACCTGAAGCACCTGGCTGAAGGGGACTTCCAGCCTCTCGCTGACCTTCACCAGGACCTCCCTGGAAAGCCATTGCATTTCGTGTTGTATTTCCATCAACACGCGGATGAGCGAACCGGCCTTTCCCTGGTATTTTTCTAGAATGTGATCCACTTTTTCATTGTCCATAGCTTCCGTCCCGGTATTCTTTTATCTAAACCACGGTCACGAGGTTCCGGCTTTCGTCGAATGCGATCCATCCATGCATGGCGGATTGGTGCAGGTGCCTGGCCATATCCGTGGGTTGGATGCCGCACAGCTCGGAGAGTTCCTCGGGTGAAGAGGCCTTTTTCCTCAAGATCGCCATCATCTGGCTGATCTCCAATTTGTCCCCTATAAATTCCTGATACAGCCTTTCAAACTCTTCGCTTTGATAAAAATCGTTGTACGCCTTTTCCGATCGAACAGGGATCCTCAGCTTTTCCCTTTCCACGAGCTTGACATAGGGGACCAGACCCCTTGCCGCATCCAGCTTGGACCGCCATCCATTTCCCTGGATTCCCTCGGCCTTGCCAAGGGGTCCCAGTTTCCTCACCTCGGCGGAAAAATCGTTCACGACTTCCGCGAAACGGTTGCCCTCGGAGGCGGCAATATATTCGAGCCGGACCCGTTCCGGGGCGATTCCCATCTGTTTGAGCAGTCTTCTGGCGATGTACATCGTACTCAACGCGATGTAATTGCCTTCTGTGATGTAATGGCACTCACCGGGCCAGCAGCCGCCGATGAACACTCCGTCCGCTCCGTGTGAGAACGCCCGGAGGATGAAATCCAGGTCGATTCTGCCCGTGCACATGAGGCGGACGAGCTTGATATCCGTTGCATATTGTTGTCTGGAAACTCCAGCCAGGTCAGCGGCCGAGTATCCTCACCAATTGCACAGAAAGCCCAGGATCTTCGGTTTAATCATTGGTCTCACAGCCATCCTCGTCACACTCCTCAGCTTGCATGCATTGCTTCTCTGGTTTGTGGAAATTCCTCAAGGCCCGCTTCTTCATCGGCTTTCGGAAACGCCGCGTCGATCTGGCAAAAGACCTCATCATCGGTGAAGTGCTTCAGGTAGATCGCGCCGGTCGGACACCTCGAGTTGCACAGGCCGTCTCCCTTGCACAGGACGGGATTCACCCTGGCCTTTCTGCCTTTGGGCGTATCCACGAACTCGATGGCGCCATAGGTGCAGACAGAGATACAGGCACCGCACGAGACGCAGTCCTCCTCCCGGACCTCGCAAACCGCGCCTGAGGCGATGACCGAGTCCTTTGTCAGGATGGTGGCGGCCCGGCCCGCGGCTCCATAGGCCTGGCTGATGGTTTCCGTAATGTGCTTGGGATAGTGTGCGGTCCCGCACAGGAACACGCCGTCGGATGCGGTGTCCACGGGCCTCAGCTTGACATGGGCCTCCTGAAAGAAACCATCCGTATTGAGCGACATCTTGAAGAGCTTGGATACCTCGTGGCTCGTGGCCGAAGGAACGACAGCAGCGGCCAGGGCCAGCCATTGGGTGTCCAGCTCGAGGCGCTGCCCCAGGACCGGATCGGGCACCGTGACCCTCAGGACGGGCTGCCCGCCTTCTTCCACCGCTTCCACCTGGGGCTTGTCGTCCGGCTCGTACCGGATGAACCGGATTCCCTTGTCCGCCGCCTCCCGGTAATAGTCTTCCTTGAAGCCATAGGTCCTCATGTCCCGGAAGATAATGGTGATGTTCATCTCAGGGTTCAGCTCTTTGAGCTCCAGGGCGTTCTTCACGGAATGGCTGCAGCACACCCGGCTGCAGTAGTTTCTCTCCTCGTTTCTGCAGCCCACGCACTGGATCATCACCAGATTCGGCGATTGGATCAGCGCTTCGT
>JASFQI010000244.1:0-7459 GCA_050115555.1 Desulfobacteraceae bacterium | reverse complement strand
AATGAAGGAGGAAAAGCCGAGCCGCCGCCGGACGCATTGCAGACGCGTTTCAAGCGTTCCCGTATTCGCCTTAAAAAACGGCTTTTTTTGCCGTCGAAGACGCTTCGCCTTCACCTCAAGGCCTTTCATCCGGCCGCTATGCGTTCGGACGGCACGCGTCGTCCGATCCCCACAGCAAGGGGTTTTCAACCAGTGAACAGGGACCTCCATGAATAGACAAGTAACCCGCAGGTCATCCGACACCGCCCGGCATCCGAAGCACAGCGGAAAGCAGCGCGGTTCCATTCACAAAATCGTCGTGCTTTTCACGGATGTCGTGGAATCCAGCAAGTACTTCAAGCGATACGGCGACCTGGCGGGCCGTGAGATGCTTCGAAAACACCAGGAACTGGCCTCTCGACCCGTGGCCGAGCACGGAGGAGCCGTGGTCAAAGTCCTCGGGGACTCTGTGATGGCCTACTTCACGGCCCCGGGCGAAGCCCTCAAGGCCGCCGTCAAGATTCAGCAGCGCTTTTTTCGAAACAATCAGGGGAAGGACCCCAAGGATCAGATTCGAGTTCGCATCGGGCTTCACTACGGGGAAGGGATCGTTGAAAACGGAGACATCTACGGAGACGTGGTCAACATCGCAGCCAAATTCCTCCCTCTGGTTCAAGGAGGCCAAATCGCCGTAAGCCAGGAGCTCCACGATAAACTCGAGGACATCTCATGGGCCCGATTCGAACGATTGAGCCCCAACCTGAACAGAGACATCCTCAAGAAGGTGGTGATCTACCGTGTCAATTGGGACGATAAGGCCGACCTGGACCCCGCCCACATGACCGTTCTGGTGTTTCACCCCATCTGGAGCCTGGCCCGGGAACGTTTCCAAGAGGCCTGGAACAAGTTGCTCCAGCGAAAGGAAGGTCTCTGGTCACAGACGCCGTCACGTCATTTCACCCTGGCGGACGGGTCACTGGTCCTGTTCTTGAAGAGTCCCTCCAGTGCGCCGAGTGTGGCGGGCAATGCGCTTCTCTTCCTCAAAAAGCACCTCGCCCGGGACGCCCTGCCTGTCCTGCCGCTTCAGATCCTTGTCGACAGAGGTCAGTTCATGAGGGCCGGCCGACCTGCCCTGGAAAACCTCAAGAAGGCCTGGAGTCTCGTGAAACCAGGCGAAATCACCGTCTCCCCGTCCGCCTTTCCCGAGACAGACGTCCCGGAAGGCTACTCCGTGATTCCGCCCGAGAACGAAGGCGAACAAGGCTTTTACCGCTTGATCCCCGGCGAGGGGAAATCACAAAACGGTGGGGTCTTGTTTCTCTACCAAAGAGCCATGGTGCAGGGAGATCACGAACCCTGTTTCTACTGTGGCGACCGCCGGCACGAGCCCGCGCAATGCCCGTCCAAAACCGTCCCTGAAACAACGCATGGACTGGAACGGCTGGGGTACATGCCGTTGGATCGCATCAACGAGATATTCTTCGAATCCCTGAACGCCCCCGCATCCTCGAGAAATGCCCCTGCACCTGAAGACGGCACCTCCCCTGCGTCGGATAACCTGGCTGAATTCGCGTTTTTCGAGCTGAAAAAAGTCTATCAACTCCGGTTCCTTCGAACGCTCTGGAACGCCACAACCGATCATTGGAACCGCGTCCAGGCGCAGGAAGAAGATGCAGGAAGAGGGGGCCTGATCTGGATCGGCCAGGACTGCATCCGGGTGTCGAACCTGACCCAGGCCGAGGCCGTGCTGAAAAGCGCCCTGGAAAAATCACCGGGAGACTACCGTGCGCTCACCGCGCTGGGATTCGTGGCCGTGGAAAAGGGCGATACCACAGGGGCGAAACGTCTCTTCAAGCAGTCCCTGGAGTGCGCGAATACAAACCCGATGAAAATCTTCAGCCGGTTCCTTCTGGCCCGGGTCCACGAGCTCAACGGTGAACTGCGCCACGCCGAGGAGCACATTCGCAAAATCCTCCACATGGACAGCCTATGCAGCGAAGCATTGTACCAGGACATGGTCTACCGGTTTCGAAAGGGCAATCATACCGACGGGCTCCGGCGGCTCCGCAAGCTCATCGATGGGAACCGGAAATACTTCGTCGCAGCACTGATCGACCCGGATCTGGCGGATGCCGGGGTTAGAATCCACCCCGAGCTGCGCACCATTCTGGAGCGCGCCGGAGAGGAGGCCTCCAGGTTGTCCCTCCGGGCCGAAGAAGACATCGAGGTGATGGAAAAGCTGATGGGTGAAGATGCAGGAGAGATGCGTACCCCTCGATCCTATCTGGAAAAGATTCGGGAACTCTCTGCCACGGACGGGTACTTCAATCACCTGGACGTCATCCACTATGCCACGGCGATCATTCAGACGGCGCAGAGAAGCCACGAGCAGGCCCGGAGGAAGCTCCTTCGTTCCCACGACAAGCTGAGAAAAAGGCTCGATGTGTGCATAAGCCTCGTTCGAGGATATCCCTACGCCTCTCTCCTGGGCTCGCTGCCTCAGGACCTGGTGAGAGTTGAGAAGAAGACGCTGGCGATTCGCGACGTGATTCGCACAAACGCCTTTGGGGAGTTCAAGCAGGCCCTTTCCACTGCAAGCGAACTCGCCGAGGAAATGGGCCGCCTCGAGCATAAAATTCAGCGACTGGAAAGCATGCGGCGCGGGATTGCGTTCGCCGTGGACTTCATGAAAAAAATGCTTCTCCTGGAAGGGGCCATTGTGACCGTATCGCTCCTCCTGTTCCCTGTCGTGGGACACTACCTGAATTTCCTGGTCCCGAGCCTCCGGTTCTCCGCGGAAAACATCTGGGTCTACCAGAAGGGCGTCCTCCTGCTCGGCGGAGGCATCGGGCTGTTTCTTGCGTTCCTCATGAGTGCAAAAAAACTGGGGGAAGCCTGAGGAGCTACCGTACCGCTCACTCCCGAAGGAGAGCGGAGTCGGCGTCATAGCGGGAGGAGAACAGGGCCGGACGCCCGGAAAACACGTTGCATGCGGTCAGAACGTGCTCTGCCACCTCCCGCCGCGTCTCTTCGTCCAGCCCGTTGAACCGTTCCGCGAACTCGCCATCGTCTGAAACGGCGGCAAGCCGCTGCCACAGTTCCTCGGGAGAGCCTGCACCGGTGAGATCGGTCTCTGAGCCCTCCTTCGCCTGCCCCATCGCCTTTCGGGCCCGGTCCAGGGCCTGATCCAGATCTTCTCGAAGAATCTCCGCCTCCATCTCCAGGCGTTCGGCACTTTCAAAGGCCCCGGACACCGGACAAACGGTTTCCTGCCCTCCCACTGCGCATCGAATGCCCAGTCGGATCGAGGGGGCTTTATCGCGCTCTCCGGCTTCTTCTACGATGATATCGAACAATGCACTCATGTCCGCTTTCCTCCCTAGTTGAAGGAGCCCCTTGGCTCTACCGGCCTGGAAGGTCGGGCGTTGGTTTCTTAAGGCTTCTTCAGGACCCACTGCAGAACATGGTTCGCAGGAAAAATATCCTGCCGGGGTCTCAAGGCCCTCCTTTCAGCCACAGGGGCAATCCCGCCGTGACGAAAGCTACGCGGTCGGCCAGAGAAGCCACATGCTGGTTGAGAAGTCCGGCCGCATCCCGGAACACCCTTCCAAGCCGGTGCTCCGGTACGATGCCTGTTCCGACTTCGTTCGCCACAAGGATCACGCTTCGAGGGCTTTTCTTCAAGGCACTTCCGAGAGCCGTCTGATATTCCTTGACGCGGGCCTCGCCTTGCTGGAGCATCACATTGCTCAACCATACGGTCAAACAGTCCACCAGGACGGCATCCGCGCCCTCACAGCGGCTCAACAGGGCCTCGGGGACCTCGAGAGGCTCTTCCAGGACCGTCCACCCCGGCCCCCGCGCTTCCCGATGAAGGCGGACCCGTTCGGCCATCTCCTCGTCGAGCACCTGGGCCGTAGCCAGAAAAACGGGGGAGGCATAGGTCTCCTCCACATAACGCAAGGCCCAGGAACTCTTGCCGCTCCGGGCTCCCCCGAGCACCAGCAGAGTCTCTTTCGGGGGCTCGCTCTTCACGCTTCGGTCCTCATTTCAGGACACTCGGCCTCCTGGCCTACTCAGATCCGCCAAAATAGGTGTGGAAAAAGGGCTCCAGGTCCGCAATCTGGTCCTCGATGGACAACGGGACATCCACGGCAAAGAGATCCAGCATGATCAAGGCATTGACACTGGCGTCCTTTCGACTCAACGACCGAATGCGCGATGCAATCGCTTTGTTGACCCCCTTGACGCCTCGATAGATCTCCACCAGCCCCTGGAAGGTAAAATCTGCCGGCAATCCTCTATTTTTCAGAAAGAACTGGCCGAGCAGATAGGTGCCGGTCGTTCGGAATGTGGTCTCCAGGACCGTGGGAAAGGGGAGATGAAACCGGACCATGGGCCGCAACCTGTCCATGATCGGACATCCACTCGTAACCATGAGAATGCCCAGAATGGAGCTCAGACCTCGCTGCAACGTCGTCTTCTCGTAGTAGCATCGTTCGCGGGTAACGACCTCGACTTCCGCTTCCTCGTACGAGACCCGGTTCCCGAACTCTGCGACCAAGTCTTTGATGGAGAGCGCAATCGGGCAATGGGGTGAAGTCCTTACGTCCAGGGGGCAAACAGAGCATCGGCAAAAGTCGAGACGCGTCCAGCTGTCCGGAGCGAGGACTCTCTGGGGGATGTAGGCCAGCGATTTTTCATCGAGTTGAATGCTGATGTTTGTAAAGGATCCGTCCTGAAACGTAAAACGATACTCGAAGTAAAGCGCGTCCTGCGCATCCCCCCGTCCCCTTCCGGGTCCTCGACCGGTCCCTTCCATGACTTCCCCCGAGCCGAATATCCTTTTCAAATGCCGACACTTCTTTGAAGGCTACGGGAAAGCGCCCTTAAGATCAATCGGATTCTATGCCCTTCTGCACCTTGTCTCAAGGGAGGACGGCTGTGAGCGGCCTTCCGCAAGGTGAAGGAGCGAACGGGCAGGGCGTCTCGTAGCGATCCGCGATGCAGCGGCAGGATAACGGCAACCTTAACCCAGCCCTCCTTGACATCCAACAGACACTCGGGATAATGAGGCTAGTGCCCGTCCAGAAATGTTTTTCGGGCACTTGCGAGTTTCCAGTTTAGAAATGAGGCCAGCTGCAATTCACCACGCATAGCAGGACATCCATTTTGCACCACAGGGGACACAGAGCAAAAACAAGGAAAAAGGGAAATGTCTTCACAGGATGTCCCTCTGTCCTCTCTGTGGTTCGTCCATAATCTGTCCACCCCTCTCTCATTGTGCTCATGGACTCGAATCCTTCGTCCCGGGTGCGGAAATGAGGACCCATGTGCGGCATCTGCGGAAAGCTAGACCTGTCGAATCGTCCAATCCCTGAAAAGCTTATGGAGGCTATGTGCCAAAGCATGGCCCACAGGGGCCCGGACGACCAGGGAATCCTGTCCGTGCCGCCCGTGGGATTGGGGCACCGGCGGTTGAGCATCATCGACCTTTCGGAGTCGGGCCACGAGCCCATGGCGAACGAGGACGAGACCATCTGGCTCGTATTCAATGGAGAGATTTACGACTTCGAGCCCCTTCGCCGCGTGCTCGCCAGCCGAGGACACCGGCTTAAAAGCCGATGCGATGCGGAAGTCCTTCTCCACCTGTACGAGGACGAGGGGGTGGATTGCCTGAAGCACCTGAACGGGATGTTCGCCTTCGCCCTATGGGACGCCCCGAGACAAAGGCTCTGGTTGGGACGCGACCGCATGGGCATCAAGCCGCTGTGCTATGCGTGGAACGGGGAACAGTTCGTGTTCGGATCCGAGATTAAAGCGATCCTCTGTGATCCCTCGGTTCCCCGCGAAATCGATCCGGAGGGCTTGGATCTCTACCTCACGTTGAACTACGTCCCCGCGCCCTGGACCCTGTTCCGCGGCATTCGAAAGCTGTCGCCGGGGACACATCTAGTCCTTGAAAAGAGCGAGGTCACCATCCGTCGATACTGGGACATCCCCTCCGCAACCGGTTCACCGGCAAGGGCAGAAGGCGCCAACCCATGGGGGAGGGATGAGGAGGCGCTCAGGCGAGGGCTGTTCAAGGCCCTTGACGAGGCGGTGAAGCGCCGGCTCATCTCGGACGTGCCCCTGGGCGCTTTTCTGAGCGGAGGACTGGACTCGACCATCGTTGTAGGGCTCATGTCCCGCCACATGGACCGCAGGGTGCAGACCTTCTCCATCGGCTACCGGGACCTGCCCTCGTTCGATGAGACCGCTTATGCGCGCGAAGCGGCTGCATTTCACGGAACAGACCACCACGAGTTCAGACTCGGTCACAGGGATGTACTGGACGCATTCCCTGCGGTCCTGGCGAACCTGGATGAGCCTTTTGCCGACTCCTCTGCCGTGCCTACGTACATTGTCTCCAAGGAGACGCGTGGGCACGTCACCGTGGCCCTTTCCGGGGACGGGGGTGACGAGCTCTTTGCAGGATACCGGATGTATCGAGGTGAACACTGGGCGAGGTACTACGGAAAGGTTCCCGCATTTCTGCGAAACGGCGTGATCGCTCCTCTCGTGAATCGGCTTCCGGAACGACGCAATGTCCCCGGGCTCGAAACGGCCCGCCGGGCTCGAAAATTCGTCCGCGGTATGAGCGAGAGCTTTGCCGAGCGTTTTTGCAGCTGGCGCGAGATCTTCCCCTTTGAGGCGCGTCAAAACCTGCTCCGAAATCCGCTCCAAAACAACCTTTACCTGGATCGGGTTCGCCGGGACGCCTCCGCTGCAGCCGATCGATTTCCCGGCGATCCGGTCAACCGCATGCTTTATCTGGATGCAAGGGGGTTGCTTCACGGGGACATGCTCTCCAAGGTAGATCGCATGAGCATGGCGAACGCCCTGGAGGTGCGGGTACCCATGCTGGACCACACCGTAGTGGAATATGTATTCGCGCTTCCGGGCTCCTTAAAGATGCGAGGGCGCAAGGGGAAGGTCATCCTCCTGGACACGTTTCAAGACCTGCTTCCGCGTTCACTCCTCCGGCGTCCCAAGATGGGTTTTGAGATGCCTGTCAATGTCTGGCTTCAAAACGAACTTCGCTTCCTGGTGGAAGACTATTTGAACGAGACCATGATTCGAAAACAGGGAATCTTTCACCCCGAAGCGGTCTCTGAACTCGTTCGACGCCACATGACCGGCTATCAGGACACGTCATGGCAACTCTGGAACCTCATCGTTTTCGGGCACTGGTACCGCACGTACCTGGGCGACTAGCGCTAGGAGAAACGTGACTGCCTCTTTCAGACATCCGGCCGATTTTGACTCTCCCCGCAGTCCCGCCAAGGGGGGACGGGGAATCTCCCGTGATAAGGCATTCTGCTCACATGAATATCGCTCGCTACCCCCGCAGCCACTCTGCAGGCGGGTGAGGAATGCGCGAGCGAAGCATTTTCAGCGGGCACGCACCGCCTGGGTGCTTTTCTCCCTGGGCCTGCTG
>JASFQI010000243.1:0-7484 GCA_050115555.1 Desulfobacteraceae bacterium | reverse complement strand
GCGGCAACCGAATTGAAAAACAAACCCTCCCCCATCCCCCTTCCCTTCGTACTCAAGGGCGATTCCGGCGGAGGAGGATCGGCCGTTTTTCCCATCCGCTGCCTGGAAGAATGCATGGAGTGCCTTAGCCGGCTTCCTCGAGACGAACCTGTCCTGGTACAGGAATGGATTGAGAACAGCGGTCGAGACCTGCGGGTAGTCGTGATGGGGCATCAGGTGGTCAGCTACTTCCGTGTGGGAGGCGATGCGTTTTACAACAACGTTTCCAAAGGGGCCCGAATCGATTTCGACCTGTTGCCGGAAACACAACAAAAGGGCCGACGGCAGGCGAGAGCCCTTGCCCAAGGCCTGGGCATCGATCTCGCCGCCTTTGACATCATGTTTCCAGCCTGCGGTGGAGAATCCCTCGTCGTAGAAATCAACTTCCTCTTCGGCCGAAAGGGACTGGGAGGTCTCAAAGGCTATGAACGCTTGTTCCGAAGGGCGATCCTCGATTGGATGCAAGATGCCTTGAGCGGTTCATACCACCAGCCCACCGGCGTTGTGCAGAACCGTCTTCCCTCTCTCACGGCCTTCTCTTCAAGAGCAGGGTCAGTCCGTTTCTCCCAGTGACAAGAGCACCCTCCCCTTTCTCCAGGGGTTGCCCCGAGTCCACCAGGCGGGCTTTCCAGAGTTCCCCCCTCACTCGAACATACCCCGAAGGATCCAATCGTCCCCAGGCAACCGCCTCCTCCCCAACCATTGGATCTCTTGCTGACGACCTTGTTTCATAGGCCCGCCACACAAACGGAAACAGGCACACGTCCTTGGCCGCCCAAAGAGCCGTGATCCCCAGGACCGTCCATCCCGAGAGCCCCAGACGCTCACGAAGGAAGAGGAGGATGGCGATCAGGAGAGCCGTTCCAGGAAGCTGCAGCAGAGCATACTTCGCCACG
Source organism: Desulfobacteraceae bacterium (assembly GCA_050115555.1). Lineage (GTDB taxonomy): Bacteria > Desulfobacterota > DSM-4660 > Desulfatiglandales > HGW-15 > JASFQI01. The sequence goes on along the minus strand of JASFQI010000243.1, from coordinate 6,549 downwards.
GTCCTTCCGGACCATCGACCGGGCTGTTCGTGCCGGGGAATCATGGCCTACCTTGCGGGGGGGTCTTTCCGGGCTCATGAAAAGAGGGCGGGAGAAATAAAAAAGCCTTCGGAATCACATCGGAATCTCCTCCATGACCTCTTTATTCAGCTGAGGAAAGAGCATGCTGACCGCAGTCCCCTTCCCCGGTTCGGAGTCTATCATTACCCTCCCTCCGAGGGCTTCCACGAACTTCTGAACCATTGGAAGCCCCAGACCGCTCCCTTCGGATCCCTTGGTGGTGTAAAACAGTTGAAAGACCTGGCTCAACTCTTCAGGAGCGATTCCCACACCGTTGTCCGAAACACGGACAACCAGACGCTGGTGATCGTCCAGGAATGTCGATATCGTAATTTGGCCGTTTTCCACCTCCTGCAGGGCGTCTCCGGCATTGAGCACCACATTGAGCAGGGCACGGTGAAGTTGATCCTGGTTCATCATTCGCTTGGGAAGATCAGAGGCCAAATCCCATTCGAGAAGAATGCCCGCATCCTCCAGACTTCTTTCAAGAGAGTCCCGATCCTCGAGGATTGCGGCGTTCACGTCGATCAGCGTGAGTCGCGCGGATTCGAATCGGGCGAACTCCAGCATGTCTGCAGCCAACCGATTCATTCGTTCCAGGCCCTTTCGGACCAGGAACCATCGAGTCTCCATCTTCTCGTCCGCTAAATCCTCCAAGCGTTGATTCATCAGTTCAACGGCGTTTCTGTTGAGATTGAGCAGGTTCTTTATGTTGTGCGCAATGTTGGTCACCGTCATGCCGATGGCAGCCATGCGTTCATTTCGAAGGGCATTCCGCTGCAGGCGATCATTCTCTATGGAGATCGCCATTTCATTGGCCACCGCGGCCACAAACTCCATGTCATTCGGCATGAAAGGATTCAGAAAATCGCTCGTGTCGATGTGGATCGCGCCCATCACCTGGCGACCTTCGATCAATGGAACGCAGATGATGGATTGAAGATTGTGCAGGCGAATAGAGTTCGAGTACTCGAAACGCACATCATCCAAGATGTCCCGGCTGACCACAGCGACACGCTCGGAAACGACCCGATCCAGGACCGTTCGACTGATCGGGATGGTATCCCCCTCCGAGGCGGGATCCTTGTATCGCACCGCCCGTGCCTCCAGCGGCCCGGCCGTCCCCTCCTCCCTCAAAAGCGCAACCGCCCGTTCCGCTGAGGGCAGCGCCTCGAATATCCTATCCAGCCCCAGGTACAGGATTTCCCCGGGATTCTTGGCAGAGCGCACCTGCTCGCTCAACCGGTATAACAGGGAGAGGCGCTGGTGCGCTTGCTGGGCGGAATCCTCTCCGATATCCTCCCCGCTCTCCGGGATTCGAAGAAACGTATGGGCCGCGGCTTCCGCTTCACGGGCCATCAGATCGTCCAGGACGCTGTCGTCTTCGCTGATGGACACGGTTTCCGGAAGAGAAAACGTCACATCCGCCCTGTCTTCCTCGAGGTTGGACGATTCGATCTGGAAAACAAAGCGACGATTTCCGAAATGAATCATATCCCCAGACCTGAGCACGGACTTTTCTATCCGCTTCCTGTTCACATAGGTCCCGTTCCGGGAGTTCAAATCGGCGAGCTCATACCGGTCGTTGATCAAGGTGATCCTGGCGTGAAGGCGTGAAACCGCACCGTGAGCCAAGCGAATAGTATTGGAAGAGTCCCGGCCGATGGTTGTCTCGCCCGGCTCGAGCTTCACAGCCTTGGAAAAGGTTTCCATAGGCACCGGTACAAGAAATGCGGCCGGTGGAGTCAGCGATCTGTTGCGCATCCGTCGCCTCCCGTCTTTCTTTGAACAGTTCCTCGCGATCCCTTGGTGCCGAGAACACATGCGGACCTCAGCCCATGAAAAGACATCCGGCATAGAACCCACCTAATGGCCGGCACGGGCACTCCCCGGAAATAGCCCTTTTGGTTCGCGCAACAAATCACTATACCCTCTTAAATTCAGATTTACAAAGGGATGGACCCCGTTTTTTGCATTTTGACATAAGCTTGCTATACTAAATGAATATAGGATATCCCATACCAAATAGAAGCGTGTACTGGAACCCGGAAACAGCCGGTCCGATCTTCCACTGGATCCATTCCGAAGACTCGCAAACGAAGGAGTCTTGAAAGGAGTCTTATGGAAAGATCCTTCATCGCGATGCACTTGGTATGTCAGAAAGAACATCCAGCCTTCATGCGGGCCGTCTGGCGTGTTCGGATCCCGCTTCTCTCCCTTTTCTTTGCCCTCTTCTTTTTTTCACCCCCCTGTGCCGCCGCACCCCCGATCAAGGTGGGGTGCAGCCTCGGGCTCACAGGACGTTTTGCCGTGATGTCCGATGCGCTGCACAAGGGGTTCAAGTTGTGGCAGGAAGACGTCAATCAGAGGGGGGGCATCCTGGGCCGACCCGTCCTATTGCTTTTCGAGGACGATCACAGCGATCCGAAAGAGGCAAAAAGCATCTACCGCCGATTCATTCAAGAAGACGGTGTCGACTTCCTGTTCGCCCCGTATTCGAGCCTCATCACCGAGGCCGTGCTCCCCATTGCCGAAAAACATGAAATCCCCACCCTGATCGCCGGCGCCGCGGCAGACCGCCTCTGGGAAAAAGGGATGCGCTATGCCGTCGGCATCTATACCCCTGCCAGCAAGTTTACCGTTGGATTTCTAGAACTGCTGGTCTGGGAAGGTCTTGACCGAATCGCCGTCGTGTATGCCGACGACGTCTTTTCCATAGACCTGGCTGTCTACACCCGAAAATGGGCCCAGCGATTCGGGCTGAACATTGTGCTGGACAAAGAGTTCTCCAAGGGGACCGGCGACCTCAAGCCTTACGCTGTCCAGGCCATGGAAAAAAATGCACAGGTGCTTATGGTTTGCGGGCATATGAACGAAGCCGTAAACATGTGCCGGGCTCTGGCCCGCATTCCATGGCGCCCTGCCGCCTATTACGCCTCGGTAGGCCCGGCACTTCAAACCTTCTACGATCGCTGCCAATCGGAGGCGGAAGGCACGTTCGGGACCTCCCTGTGGGAACCCAAGGCCAATTTCCCCAAGGCGCAAGCCTTTGAAAGGACCTTCATCAAAACATATGGGGGGAAGCCCGGATATCATGCCGGGCTCGCTTTTGCCGGAGGACAGGTCCTGGAGGAAGCTATCCGGCAGGCCGGCGGCTGTGACCGTGAGAGGGTGCGCTCTGCGTTGTTTCAGCTGGACACCATGACCATCATCGGGCGCTTCGGAGTCGATGCTTCCGGAAAACAGGTTCGACAGCAGACCTTCATTATCCAGTGGCAAAACGGTCGGAAAGAGCTGCTTTGGCCGAAATCGTTTCAAACGGCCAAACCCCGTTTTGGATATCCCCAGCAGCAAGCCGCGGGGAGTCCCAAATGATAAGGCTTTCACTCACACGAATATCGCTCGCTGTTCGCCTTCTCCCGCCTTCGGCGGGAGGGGGAATGCGCGGGCGAAGCATTTTCAATGAAGGAATCTTTTAAGTATATCCTGAAGGGGCTACCCTTTCGCGTGCTGGCCCCGGTGGTCATCGTTACCGCCGTTGTCGGCATCGGACTTTATTTTTTTGTCCTCCGATCGGTTTCCGAGTTTGCCGACCGTCAAATCAGGGGGGCCTTGACCGCGATATCCAGTGACGTTTACAGCCTCTGTGACCGCCACTTCACAGAACTCATGCAAAGCGGCCGCATGGACAACGCCAAGGCAATCCGCATTCAAAAGGCCTTGGCGCTCGGCGCAATCGAGGGTTTTGTAAAGCAGAACCGACTGGGATGCAACGTGTTCGATATGAGCACAGGGGCACCCCTGCTTCGACATGAGATTCGACCCAGGCTTATTCCTCCCTCCCAAGAGAAACAGCCGGCACAGGCCTTCTCAAGGATCTCTCTTCAGGACGACCTCTATTACTCGTACGGGTTCGATTTCGATCCCTGGGACTGGCGCATTCACCTGTTCAAGGATACAACAGAATACGCTCCGCTGGTAAGGCGCGTTCAAGTGGCCTACGTTGTCACGGGCCTGCTGCTGCTTTTTGCGGGCGCCATCCTGCTTCTTGTTTTCAACCGCCTGTTCAGCAAGCCCATTCAACGCATGATCGAGGCCATTCGAGAAGGGCACTCGCCCTCGACCAAAGGAAGCTACGAGCTCGAGTTTCTAAGCGGCAGCATCGCCGGAATGATGAAATCGCTGGAGGAGAGGACGGCCTGGCTGGAACGCCTCTACTACGTGGCGATCACTGCGCGGGGGAACCGGTTCTTTCAGCAGATCGCCGAGGCGATCTCCGAGACATTGGGCCTTCACACGGTCATCACGCGTTTGGAAACAAAGCAAGATCCGCTTCAGCCGGCGGCCTGCGCTTGGACGGACGGGGTCGCCGTGTCTCGGGAAAACAGCATCAAGGGGCTCCCCTGCGATGTCTTGATTCGAGACAAGAAACCCATCGTGATGCCCGCGAATGCCTGTGAACACTTTCCCTCGGCCGTGTCTCTCCAGGCGGTTCAAGCAGACACGTACATCGGCTTGCCCATCTTCGACCGCAGCGGCGACATCATCGGCGGCATCCACGTCTTCGGCCCGAAGCGTGAAATCGACAGCTGGGATATGAATCTTTTAAAAACCGCCGGACAGATGGCCGCGGCTGAGTTCGAATGGCAGGACAAGGAGAAGGAAGAGGAAAGCATACGGGAACAGATGTTTCGCGCCCAAAAGCTGGAGAGCCTGGGCATTCTGGCAGGCGGCGTTGCACACGACTTCAACAACCTGCTCATGGGCGTACAGGGGCGGGCCTCCCTGATGCTGATGAACAGGAAGGATTCCGAGACCCATGTCGGGCATCTCAAAGCCATCGAGGAATACGTCCAGAGCGCCACCGGCCTGACACGACAGCTGCTGGGCTTCGCGCGGGGCGGCAAATACCATGTCGAGACGGCGGACATGAATGAGGTCCTGGCACACAGTGCGGACCTGTTCGGTCGCACCAAGAAAGAGATTCGCATTCGAACGTGCTTTGAACCGGAGCCCTGGGCCGTGGAGATCGACCGGCGACAAATGGAACAGGTTCTTTTAAACCTTTTCGTGAACGCCTGGCAGGCCATGCCCGGCGGCGGAGATCTCCTGCTTGAGACCGAGAACGTCCTACTGGACGATGAGACGGCCAGGAGCTTCCAGATCCATCCGGGTCGTTACGTCCGAATCGAGGTCACGGACACCGGTACGGGCATGGATGATTCGACCCGGGAACGTATCTTCGACCCGTTCTTCACCACCAAGAAGATGGGGCGAGGGACAGGATTGGGTCTGGCCTCCGCCTACGGCATCGTGAAACACCACGACGGAGCCCTCGACGTTCAAAGCGAGGTCGGAAAGGGCTCCACCTTCCTGATCTACCTGCCTGCCTGCGACAAGGAAGTGATACGGAATGAGCGCCCTGAAGAGACGGCCTTAAGGGGTACGGAGACCGTTCTGCTCGTGGACGATGAGTCCATGATCCTGGATGTGGGCCGTCAGTTGCTCACGGAACTCGGGTATCGCGTCCTGGTGGCCGGAAGCGGCCAGGAGGCGCTGGATGTCTACAAACGTTCGGGCGAGACCATTCGCCTGGTCATCCTGGACATGATCATGCCCAACATGAGCGGAAGGCAGACCTTCGAAGCACTGAAGGCGTTCGACCCGGGGGTCAACGTCCTCCTTTGCAGCGGGTACAGCCTGGACGGGCAGGCGCGGAGCATTCTCCGCCGGGGATGCAACGGCTTTATTCAAAAACCGTTCGACGTTCGCGAGCTCTCCCGAAAACTGCGAGGCATTCTGGATGAACCGGTTCACAAAAGCGCAACATCGGATCCTCCTTCTTAGCCGTAGATGATGGCCTGGGCTTCTCGGGTGACGTCAAAGCGGTCCTTTCCTTCGATGTCTATCTCGACGTCGTATTTCCTTTTTAGATAGCGCTTGATGCGTTCAGGCCCCATGCAGTGGATGTTGAAGTCCAGGCCGAGTTCTCTACAGCGCTTCGCGTCGCCGGCATATTTGCGCTTATTGAAGCCACAACCAAAGGTGTCGTTAGATTTCTCTTCACGCAGCATTTTCGAGCCAAAATTGCGGTTCTAAAGTCATTTTTCAGGTTCTTTTTTTCATATATATTTTTAATTGCTTATAGTTGGGGCGACCCGTTCGCGGTCGCGACAATTCGCATATTCGTTTGTATATGGTTCAAAATTCCTTTCGTCCAACGGCCCCGCGGAAATACGCGGGCCCGATGGCGCGGCGGCTTTTTGCCGTCGCCCTTAATGCCTTTGATATGTGTTTGTTGATTGCAGGATCTAAACCCCCATCATCACATCCCACCAAGTGTAGTGTATCGCCTTTTTTATTGGAAGGTTGTACTCAATTTTTTTCTTATCTCCGTTAATAATCACCTCCAAACTAATGTATTCAGAGATTTCACTTGGTAGCACGCTTGGATCATATATTTGCTGATAATAATGATTTCGATATTTT
>JASFQI010000242.1:0-7493 GCA_050115555.1 Desulfobacteraceae bacterium | reverse complement strand
AATTTGACCATGGCCGGCGAAGCCCATCTCGGCATACGCGGAACGACCTTTTTCACGCCTTTTGGGGCGTAGCTGTGAAATTCGGGCCCTCATACAGTTTTTACAAAGTTCTTGCGCCTTCCTCACAGGTCTCGTGTAGGCAACCGCTTGATAATCTTGTCCACTCGAACAGTAAGGATGGGGTCCAACGGGGAACGAAACGCTTTAGTCCAACGACTATAAGCGGGCTGCCCGGGGAACCTGTTTTTGTCCTTTCTCTTCAGTCAGTCCGAAAAGCCACCAGCCCCCAGTCACTCCCCTTTCCGAAGCGGGCGTCGATTGGGATATAATACCAAAAAAGAATGTTGATTTTTTTATAGGTTCCTTTATTATTTATGATCCGTAGAACTTGAAACGGCTGTTCTACTCTTCGAAATCATGAAAAAGAAATAGATTCACCGATTCGTTCGCGCCACTATCTTAACGGATCACGAGTACCTATGGAAAGGAGCTCCATCCTGCCGCCGGACTCTGGCCATGCATCTGCGGTGTCGATGTACGCACGTGAAGGACGTTTGAGTCCACCCGAACTCGAGCGCTCTATTGCCCGGTCATCGGCACTTCATCAGAAAGAGCTTACAAACCGTATCAATTACCTCCACTTCATGGAGGAAAGTCTCCTTCTCCAATTCTTCGAACCGCACACTGGAAAAAGCCAACTTATTCAGGCCTTTCCAGGCCCTTGCATGGCAGACAAGGTCGTGTGTACCCCTTCCCATGACCTTGTCGAATCCCTTTCCTGCTGGGACGGCCAATGCCTGTACCTCATCATGGACGACGGCCGCGCCATGATCGTAGCGCCCGTGACCCTCCACGCCGTGAAACACGCCTCCCTGGAAATCCGGCTGCCAGAGCAGGGATACATTGTGAACCAGCGTCGGTCCCACCGCCACGGCTGTCTTGACATGATCGCCCATGTGACCTGTGGAAAACAGACAGCCGAGGGCAAAGTCGTAGATTTCAGTCCGGCCGGATTCAGGGTCACCATCCCCATCCCCCTGGGTACGGATAATGCCCAGAGTCGACTTCAGCCCGGAAAAGCAGTGCATGTCCGCATGCAAAGAGGCCGGGAAACCGTCTTCACCGGTCCCTGCCGGTGCATCAAGTATCGGGCCGGCCTGTTTCGGGGGGATCTCGTGCTGGAGCCATCGACCCCGGGTAGGGCCCATGGGAACAGCACCCGGATTCGCAACCCGCGCCAGACCCTGAGCCCTCCTCCCATTCTGTCCTTTCAGCATCCGTTCTTCCACAAGATGGTTCGACTTCAGGTTGCGGATATTTCAACTGCCGGGATCTGCGTGTACGAGCGGCCCGAGGAGGGTTTGCTCATGAGTGGCATGATCATTCCGGAGTTGTTCATCGATTTCGCGGGCTGCCGAAAACTGAAATCCCGTGCAAGAGTCATTTACCGGCATGATGAAGGGGCTCCCGGCGTACGATGCGGACTTGCGATCCTGGATATGGATATCGACGCCTACAGCCGCCTGGCTCATATCCTCACCAATGCCTTGGATGCCCGGGCCCACATCTCCGGCGAGGTGGATATGGAGGGATTGTGGCGGTTCTTCTTCGAGTCCGGGTTCATTTACCCCAAGAAGTACCGGCTCATTCAGTCCTATCGTAATCGCTTCAAGGAAACCTACCGGAAGCTGTACGAGGAATGCCCGGAAGTAGCCCGACACTTCACGTACCAGGAAAACGGTCGGATCAGTGGACACATGTCTATGATTCGCGCTTACAGAGAAACCTGGATGATCCAGCATCACGCCGCAATCACATCGGGGAATAAGAGGGCGGGAATCGCCGTCCTGAATCAGATCATGCAGTTCCTTCAGGACATTCACCGGTTGCCCTCGGCAAAGACCAAGTACGTCATGTGCTATTATCGCCCGGAAAACCGCTTTCCCGACCGGATTTTCGGGGGCTTTGCCCGGGATTTAAATGATCCTCGCTCCTGCTCGCTGGATTGCTTTTCCTATCTGCCCCACACGACGCTCAGTCTGCAGACCCCTCTTCCCGAGGGGTGGGCCCTTGAAAACGGCATCGACTCCCATGCAGAAACGCTGCAGCGATTTTACCAGGAACATTCCGGCGGCCTTCTTCTGGATGTCCTGAATCTCGAAGAAGGTGAGGACAGCTATCTGGAAAAGCTCTATCGAAGAAGCGGTTTGACACGCCGGTGGCGCACGTATGCCCTGACCTACCGCCATTCGCTGTACGCTCTGATGATCGCCAATGAATCGAATCCTGGCATCAACCTCTCGGAGCTTCTCAACGGCATCAAGATCCTGGTCACCAATCCCGACAATCTTCCATGGGAAGTTCTCTCCGCGGCCATCGGCCGGTTGGCCTCCCGCTACGACACGGACAGAGTCCCCACACTGATTTTTCCGGTGGACTATGTGAAATCCAAATCCATCCCAAGCGACAAGGAATACCTCCTCTGGATTTACGACATCCAGAACGTCGGTCGTTTCAAATCGTACTTGAAGCGGAAGTTCCGCATTCAGTACTGGTAATTGGTGCCCGTCCAGAAATGCTTTTCGGGCACTTGAGAGTTTCCAATTCAGAAATGAGAAATTTTTGTCCTCGCTTCGCTCCGACACCCCACCCTGCGGGCGGGTCCCCGGGAGCGCAAGATCATTGACGATTCCGCAGGAAAGCGGAATTGAAACCCGCCATAGGCGGGGCCCGAAGGGCGAGGGCCACGGATGGCCCGAGTCCAATCAAGGGATTAAGCAAAGACGTGCTTTCGTACATCGCACAAGGAATCCCGAAGATTGACAGAGAGTTTGCGCTCCCGGGGACCCACCCGAAGAGTGGGGCCTGAGCCACCCGTCAGGATGCGAAAAAAAAAGATCCACTTGTCGATGGAAACGAATATACTTATGAGAAAAAGATTAGCCCACGATTTCCTACAATACACTCCGAATAGGAATGACGGTCCTCGCACTCGATGTACTCCCCTCTCGTTGTGTCAAACTGTGGTCTGTTCGGTGGGTCTTAGGTGCCGACTTCTATGAATGACACATTGCCGCTATACAACAGCCGCATCGCCAAGGTGTATCTCGAGTACATTGCCACGGCCTACCCTGATGTCCATGTTGAGCGTATCATGGACTACGCCGGGGTGACCAAGCTCGAACTGGAGGACCCTGCGCACTGGTTCAGCCAGGACCAGATGGACCGATTTCATGACATCCTTGTTCAAGAGACGGGCAAGCCCGATATCTCCAGGGAGGCGGGGCGCTTCACGGTCTCCGCGGAGGCCCTGGGCGCAGCTAAGCAGTACACCCTGGGTCTCCTGAGTCCCATGGCAGTGTTTCTGCTCATGGGGAAGCTTTACCCCATCATGAGCCGGGGGGCCACGCTCTCAGCAAAAAAGTTGGGACCGGGCAAGGTGGAAATCATCTCAACGCCTACGAAAGGGGTCCACGAGAAGCCTTACCAATGCGAGAACCGTCTCGGAACCCTGGAAGCCCTGCCAAAATGGTTCACGGGCAAATTCGGCCGGATCGAGCATCCGGCCTGCGTGCACCGCGGGGATGATTGCTGCCGCTACATTATCAGCTGGGAACGGACGGCCGCCCTGTTCTGGAGACGAATGCGCAACCTGTGGGCCTTGGCGTGCGTGCCTTTTCTAGTGGTGATATTCATCGTTTCTCCTCTCCATTGGGGAGCTATGGCCTTTTTCGCTTGCCTTTCCTTGCTCACCTCGCTGTCGTTTTATGCGGAACGGCTGGAAAAACGGGAGTTGATGCAGACAGTCGAGCTCCAGGGCGATGCCGCCCAGAACCTCATGGAAGAGATGAATGCCCGCTACAACACGTCGCTGCTCGTGAAGGAAATTGGGCAGGCAGCCTCCTCCAGCCTTGGAATTCCGGAGCTTCTGAACCAGGTTGTGCACATCATGAAAGAGCGCCTGGAGTACGACCGGGCCGCCATCATGCTGGCGAACAAAGAGGGAACAATACTCGAACATGTTGCAGGGTACGGGTATACCCATGAAGAAGAGGACACGCTTAGGCGCACGACCTTTCACTTGGACAACCCCGCCTCCAGGGGACCCATGGTCCGCGCATTTCGGGAGCAGAACCCGTTGCTCCTCAATGATATCAGTGGGAAGGAGAAGGAGCTCTCCGAGAAGACTCGAAGTTTTATCAAGGACATGGGTGTGGTATCCCTGATCTGCGTCCCCATCGTGTACAAAACCCAGTCCCTGGGTGTACTGGCTGTGGACAACAACCAATCGAAACGATCCCTTACCCAGAGCGATCTGGAGCTCTTGCTCGGCGTGGCCTCCCAGACGGCCGTCGGCGTATTCAATGCGCTGTCTTACCAGCGTCTCCAGGAGAGCGAGAAGAACTACCGGGAGTTGGTCGAGAACGCCAATAGCATCATTCTCCGTGTAGACACCAAGGGGCGGATTCGGTTTATGAACGAGTTCGCTCAGAAGCGGTTTGAGTTGAACGAGGAGGAGGTCCTGGGACAAGAATTCTGTGGTGCACTTCTTCTTGGCGGAGGGACTGCGAAGCGGGATTTCCTTGCCCAAGTGGACGCCCTGAGCCGGAAACCGGATCACCCCGCAGTTCACGAAACGCAAAGCAGGCTTCATTCAGGCGAGACGCTGTGGATCGCTTGGACCTACCGGCCCGTGTTTTCCATGGAAGGAGAGGTCAGCGAGATCCTCTGTATCGGGAACGACATCACTGAGCTCAAGGCGGCGGAGCAGGAAAAGGAGCAACTCAAGCAGCAGGTCATGGAGGCCCAAAAGCTCGAGGCCATAGGCACCCTCGCCGGGGGAATCGCTCATGATTTCAACAACATCTTACAGGGCATTCTGGGCTACACTCAAATTCTTCTCCTGGGCAAGGATCCCCAGGATGCCGATCGCGAAAAGCTGAAGGCGATTGACAGATCGGCCCGACGTGGGAGTGACCTGACCCGGCAGCTGCTCCTCTTCGGCCGAAAGGTTGAGAGTTGTCTCAGGCCGGTGGATCTCAACCAGGAAGTGATTCAGGTCGTCGAGATGCTCCAGCGGACCATTCCCAAGATGATCGAGATCCAATACGATTTACAGGACAGTCTTCAGCTTATCGAGGCCGACACGGTCCAGCTCGAGCAGATCATGATGAACCTGGGAATCAATGCCCGCGACGCCATGCCGGGAGGCGGCGTTCTGCGATTTGAGACCGCCAATGTAACGTTTGATAATGCGCTCTGCCGGACCTACGCAGACTCGCGGCCAGGACCCTATGCCATGTTGGCTGTTTCTGACACCGGCCACGGCATGGGGCCCGAGATCGTGGAGCGCATCTTCGAACCTTTTTTCACCACCAAAGAGCCCGGGCAGGGAACCGGCCTCGGGCTGGCTATGGTGTACGGCATCGTCAAAAACCACAAAGGTATTATCGCGTGCGACAGCGAGAAGGGACAGGGCACGACCTTTCGCATTTATTTTCCCGCATTGGAGAGCCGGGAAAGCCCCGCCGAGGCAGAGAGCACGCCTAGACTCGTTCGAGGAAAGGGGGAAACCCTGCTGCTGGTGGACGACGATCCAACCGTGCGGGAGGTGGGTGAGGAGATTCTACGAAGTTATGGGTACCATGTGCTTACGGCAAGGGACGGGGAGGAGGCCCTCACATTATATGATCGGGAGCAGAAGAGCATCGACCTCGTTATCCTGGACTGGATTATGCCGGGCATGGGCGGTAAGGAATGCCTGGACGCCATCCTCAAACGAAATCCAAAGGAAAAGGTTATAATTGCGAGTGGATACACCGAGGATGAGGTGATTCGAAAAGAACACAAGGCCGCGATATACATCCGGAAGCCCTTCGATGTGGGGCAGTTGCTGGAGGCAGTTCGAGAGGTTTTATACTCCGAATGATAAGGGCTTCTTTCCCTTACACAGGATGAGCGGCGTGTAGCTGAAGCGTCTCGGATCTCTGAAAAACGCCAGAAAGTCTGAAAAGAATCGGTCCTTCCCGCCTGGATAGCTCTCCACAATTTCCTGCACGACTTTAGATGTCACCTCCAGCTTCTTGATCCAGTTGTAGGCATCTGCTTCCTGAAGTTCGCCATAAATCAGATGGTGGGCCGTCATCTCCACCTCAATCTTCTCGTAACCCAGGTCATAGAGGAAGCTGTAAAGCTTTCTCCCTGCGTATGGATCGAAGTCGTGGCTCTCTTCCAGCGCACGAACCATGCGTTGAATAACCAGCTCCATGTCGTCGGAAAGCGCATAGTGGCTCAAGCAGTTGTAGTCCAAATCCAGAAGGCACAAGGTTCCGCCCGGCTTTAGGCAACGATCCAGGTTTTCAATAATCGTGGAGCTTTCTTCGAGGTTGTATTCCAACACAAATCGGACCCAGATGAGATCAAAGAGCTCCGTATCTTGCAGGGGAAAGGTCAGGTCGTGAACAAGAAATTCGATACCGGGAAGCCCGCCGTAGTGCTCGAGGGCATGTTGAATCCGTTCCTCAGACAAATCCGCGCCCAGAATGTACCCCCCGGGCTGGATGAGGCCGTGGAGGATGGAAGTCGTCTTGCCGGGGCCGCAGCCTGCGTCCAGCACGCGTTGTCCGGCTCGAAGCCCACACCACCGGGCTTGCTCTCGCACACGGGATGGATTGGTTTTTCGCTCCAGGCGGTCGGTTTCTTCCGCGTGTTCCATCAGGTAGGCGCCTTGAAAGGGCCGCTTCATCGTCTTGATCCTGTGAAAAGAGTCGCCGCTGTTCTAGTCGATCCCGGCACCCGGCCAGTGGAATAGAAGAGCCATCTTCCCGATTTCCGCGAGCGTTGTCAATGGATTTCACGGGGAATGTCCGCACGGGAGCAATGATTGCCAAAGGGTTGGCAGTCAAAGAAAAGGGATGGAGAGCTTTTTTGTTAACCCACCATTTTTACTGTTTTTTCTGGCCTGGGCGAGGGGTACGAACCTCGGACCCCCTGAACCCCATGGATTGAACCGTTGGATTCAATCTTTAAATAACCATTTAATCTTAAGATGTATTTTTATCCGCCATATTTCTCTTAAGCTTCCGCTATTTCTAATAAACCTTTCTGCATCGCCACGATAGCGTCTGTTCAGGCGTTCTTCATCATCATTCTCCCTAGTGGGAGTGGCTATAGCCTTTTGTAAACTCCATCATGGCTTTTACGTTTTCCGGTTTGGCGCCCTGCATACCGGCGCTGGTCGAAAAAATGAAGCCCCCGTCTTTGCCGGCGAGGTCCATGAGTTCCCTGCAATATCTTACAACATCATCGGTCGAACCTGTGGTTAACATGGATACCGGTACATTCCCGGCGATACAGGCGACAGGTCCGACAATTTTTTTGGCCTGCGACATATCCGTGTTGTCAAACCACCAGACGACTTTTCCTTTGGGCACATCGCTGATGACTTCCAAACGCTGATTATAGCCGCCTTCAGCGAGTAATTGCGGAACGAT
>JASFQI010000241.1:0-7503 GCA_050115555.1 Desulfobacteraceae bacterium | reverse complement strand
CCGGGTCGTGAGTTGAGGCCCTTCCGCCATGCCGAAGGTATTCACATAATGGACGCCGAGGGCATTGAGACACCATTCGATCATCTCGGGTCGACTCTTCTGCCCCCCCACTCCAAGGGCCTCAAGGGAACTGAGGTCGTATTTTTTGGTAAGCTCATATTCGTCCCGGATATAGTTCAGTAGAACCGGGACAATCAGGGAATGAGTCACCCGATAATTCTCAATCATTCGAAATATGTTTTCAGCCTTTGGCGAGTTGCAAAGGACAATGGTTCCCCCCCTGAATATCGCCGGGCCGCATATGTTTTCCATGGATCCGTTATGGGCAACCGGTATGGCCACAAGAGAAATGCTTTCATCGGTGTACCCGGCGGCTCTTCCCACATAATCCCATCCACAGATATAGTCGTTGTGGGTCCGGGGAATCCCCTTTGGAGCGCCGGTTGTGCCGCCGGAGAGCTGTTCGGTGCAGATATCCGTGGGGACCGGTTTGAATGGTTCCAGGTAGTCCGGAGGAACCTCTTTTTCCACGGCCTGGTGCAGCAGGTCTTGAATGGACACCCAGCCTTCAGGCGCCTTTTCGCCTACCGCGAGCATGACATTGAAGTGATTGTATCGGGTTCGGATTTCTTCGATCATGGAGACAAAATCGAACTTTTCGTTGACAGAAACGCAGATTCCCTTTGCTTCATGAGTACTTACCTGGTGTTCGATTTCAATGCGGCGATGTCGGGGAAGGCTCATGACCGGGATGGCGCCGATACGGTTAAGCGCAAAGTAGAGCACCATGAATTCAACGACATTCGGGAGCTGCAGCAGAATAAAATCACCATATTCCACCCCAAGTTTTATCAGGTGCACGGCCAGCCTGTCTGCTGCTTCCCGGAGTTCTTTCCATGTCAATTCCTTCAAGTCATCTACAACCGCCAATTTGTCCGGACAATTCGCGGCATTTCTGTCCAGCAGATCGCCTATAGTCAAGTTGGGGAAAAACCCCTTAGAAATATAGTGCCTGATTTCTTCGTCCGTATAGGTGGGCCATCGATCTTTGAAGAGATCACAATGCGTATTTCGTGCTTCCACTCTATCCTCCCATTATCAAAGTCAACGATGATTGACAGGCGTTGCAAAGAGTAATGCGGATGATCTGGATTCAAGAGCCCCCCATTGATTCGGCCCATAAAAACAGAGGATACGGCTCACCCGATTGGGACCAATCCGATTTGATAATGTGACAAAGGTGAACGGACCTTCATCTTTTTGATGAAACATTCAGGATCGAATCAATGATCTGTTGATACCCGGTGCACCGGCAGAGATTCCCTGCGACCGCCTCTCTGGCATCCTCTCGTGTGGGATTCGGGTTTTCGTTCAATAAGGCCTTTGCAGACATGACCATTCCCGGGGTACAAAATCCGCATTGAACCCCGCCGTGTTTCAGGAAGGACTCCTGGATTGGATCCAGCTTCTCTCCATCTGACAGCCCCTCGATGGTGAGAATCTCCTTGTCCCGGGCATCCAGGGCAAGGACAAGGCAGGATGTGACGGCTCTGCCGTCCATGAGAACGGTACATGCTCCGCATTCCCCCTCATTGCAGGACTTTTTCGTCCCCATAAGCCCCAGGTTATCCCTTAAAACCTCGGCCAGTGTCCTCCAAGGTTCGATGATCGCCTGATAATTATCCCCATTTACCTTTAATTCTATCTTGATGTTTTCCATGATCATCCGCTCCTGAATGTGTTTTTCCCCTTCTGATTGTGCGGTCCTCATATCCTCTCAAAGGCCTTCAAGAGGGCTTTCTTCACCAAGGCCTTGATCGCGGATTTCCTGTATTCTCCGGAGGCCCGAATGCTGTCACGCGGATTGATATTTTTTGATGCAATCCGGCCGGCCTCTCTTGCAAGATTCTCATCAAATTCCTGGTTCATGAGGATTTTCTCTGCCTCCGGCGCGCGAATGGGAGTGGGGGCCACAGCGCCCAGGGCGATCCTGACGTCTGTGCACATCCGTTTGTCCGCATCCAGCTTCAGGTATGCCGCGGCTCCTGCAATGGACAGATCCATCGCGCTGCGTCGCATCAATTTTATATAGGCCCCATTGCTGTTCTCCGGAGGACAGGGAATGGTAATCTCGGTCAATATCTCATCCGGTTGAATGGCCGACTGTCCGGGACCTTGAAAAAAATCTTCAACAGGCATCATCCGTTCACCTTTATTTCCCATGAGCTTCGCGGCAGAGCCCAGGGCAACCAAGGGGGGAGCGGAGTCCGCAGACGGCCAGGCGCTGCACAGGTTGCCTCCCAGGGTTCCGAGATTTCGTATTTGAACGGAACCCATTACATGGACTGCATCCCAGAGCACAGGCAGCATTTCTTGAATGATCTTGGAATGTTGGATATCGCCCAGGGTGGTCAATCCGCCGATCGTTATGCTTTCCTGATTATCTAAACGGATTCCCTTTAGCCCGGGAATCCCTTTGAGGTTGATCAGATATTCTGGCACGCGGTCTCGTTTTTTCATGGCCACAAAAAGATCCGTCCCTCCGGCATAGACACTGGCCTTTTCACCATATTTTTCCTTCAGTCCCGTAGCCTCTCTGATTGACGTGGGGGCAAGGTATGTAAATTTGGGTAGCCGCCTGATAAACATTATTTTCCCTCCTTCTTTTCTTGGATGCCCTGGAGTATCTTTTCCGGAGTAATAGGAAGGTCCTTGATCCAAACCCCGACGGCGTCATAGACTCCGTTGACGATCGCGGCGAGGGTCGCGCAGGAACTCGCCTCCCCCGCACCCTTGGCACCGAAGGGGCCGTACGGGTCATGGGTGTGGATGTGTTGGATAATGGTCTCAAGGGGAACATCCATACTGGTGGGCTGTTTGTAATTTTGCCATGTGGTATTCAACACCCGTCCTTTTTCATCATAGAGGGACTCTTCAAAGAGGCCATGGCCCATCATATGAACACTGCCTCCAATCACCTGTCCATTGAGCAGCATGGGGTTGATGGGCTGACCCGCGTCATCGCCATAGGCCGCCTTGAGAAGAGTGACCTTACCGGTCTCTTCATCCACTTCGAGTTCTACTGCCGTTGTAATAAAATCCAGCCCATGGGCCAGATTACCCTTGCCGGTTTTCCAATCCACGATATCGATATCCGTGGCTGCCCAGTACCCCTTCCCATAAAGCGGAGTTCCGTTTTCGTAATAGGCCTTTCGCACGGCCAGGAGTAAATCGATCCCTCTGTCCGGCTCGCCTTTCACAAAAATGCGCCTTTGCTTGAATTCCAGATCCTCGACATCCGCCTCCAGTATGGGGGCCGCCACTTCAGAGAGTTGCTGTTTGAGATCCAGTGCGGCTTTTATGGTGGCGTTCCCGTCCCAGAACGTACAGCGGTCACCGAACATCCCTGCGGCAAAAATTGAGGTATCGGAATCGCTGGCGCCCTGGACAACATCCTCCATGGGAAGCCCCAACACCTCTGCGACCATCTGGCAGAGGACCGTGTTGCATCCCTGTCCGAGTTCCGTCCCGCCGTGGGTAAGGATGACCTTTCCATCCTCTACGAGTTTGAGCAGTACGGAGGATCCGAAATGACCGCCCAATCGAGGGCCGGAAGGATGGGAGGCGCAGGTAAATCCGATGCCCCTCCCCTTTGGCCGTTCTTTTCTGCTCTCCTTCCATTGAACAGCGTCCGAAACCGTCTGGATGCACCGAGAGAGTCCAGACACATCGATCACAAGGCCGCTGGCCGTGGTATAGTTGTCAGGGATGGCATTCTTCAGCCTCATCTCCACCGGATCGATGCCCAGGTCCTCACCGACCATATGCAGGAGTGTATTCAGGCCGAACTGGGCCAGGACAATCTCTTCTCCCCGGACCGTGCCGCAGGGGGCCCGGTTTGAATACACCAGTTTTCCGTGATATTTGATGGCGGGAATCTTGAAGGGGACATTTAAAAACGCCCCGAAGAAATAGATATTAAACGCCCCGATACCACAAATAGGACCGCCTTCAAGAACACACTGCGCATCCAGGGCGGTAATCTCCCCATCCTTCTTGACCCCGAGTTTCAGGACTGCATCCATAGCGTTTCTCTGCCTGTAGGCCGCCAGGACTTCATCATAATTCAATACCATCTTCACCGGACGGCCTGTCATCTGGGCCAGCCGCACCGCTGAAAAATCCACATCAAAGGGGTCATGCTTTCCTGAAAACGCTCCCCCTACAAAGGGATTTACAATTCTCATTTTTTCAAGAGGGATATCCAGGGCGCGGCACATGTGGCGCCAGGTGATATAGGGGCTTTGCTTGGATCCTTGAAAGAGGATTTTTCCAGTGGGATCAATTTCTGCCATGCAGGCATGGGGCTCAATAAAGCCAACCGTTACCCGTTGAGAACGGAAAGTCTCTTCTCTCACATAATCTGCCTCCTTGAACCCCTTCTCAATATCCCCGAAAAGGAAATCCGATTGATAGGCGATATTGCTCTCCTTGAACTCATTGACCGGGGGGGAATCCGGTTTCAGTGCATCTTCAGCGGTCAGCACCACCGGCAGTTCCTCATAATCCACCTTGATCAGATCCAGGGCCTCTTCAGCAGTATCCTCATCCACCGCCGCGACCGCAGCTACACCTTCACCAAAGTGATGAACCTTGGTAATGGGCATGGGAAGCTGGTCCCGAATATCCGGTCTGGTGCCATAGGGTTTTCCCGGGAAGTCTTTTCCCGTGATGACCGCCCTCACACCAGGCAGGGCCTTGGCACGGCTGACATCAATGTTCAGGATTTTTGCGTGGGCAAAGGGGCTCCGCAACAGCTTGCCGTGGAGCATTCCCGGAGCGATCAAATCCGCGGCAAATTTGGCTGTCCCTGTTACCTTGACCCGGCCATCTGTCCTTTCAACGGATTTTCCAACAACGGAATATTCTGCCATGAATCCACACCGCCTTTCCGTTTTGCCACACCTCTCCCTGTGGAGAGCCTGATCCCTTTCAGGTCCTGTGTGATTTACTTGATTTTTAATTGGACATTCTTTGAATTACTGGTTACTTTGAGATGTTTCGTGCCCGGTATAGGTATCGAGCTTGACCAGCAACCGGATCGTCTTCCCCGCTCCTACCGAATTTTCCGGACCCAACCGGCAGATTGGACAGACCTTTCCGGGCATTCCGCATCACTCTGAATCATGATTGAGTTGTAAAAAGCCGAGACCTAGAGATTCGCCCCTAGCGATTCCAGTGACTTAAGTGTACCCAACAGGCGGTTGAGCGGGTTTTTGCGAGACCGTCAATCATGAAAGATATTCTCAATTTTGATGGGACAATGAGAGCGATGACCCCACTTCAGTGTGTATTAGACATCAAAAAACATGGATTATTTCATTCATTCTTTTCCTGATGCCAAAGGTCGATCTGAGTTTAGCTGGGGTTTTTGCAAGGAGCGTTCCAGAGAAAACAGGACTTGAAATGTAGATCAAGGATTTCTTTTTCATCAAACTCGTCGAAACCCACGCGCTAGGACTTTTTTTTGCAAGAACATTACCATTCATAGCGTAGCCTCTTCCCAAATGAATGAATAAAGGGCCCTCTTTTCATTGAAATTCACGATTGGCGACAGGCAAAATACCGAATGTGGTGAAAGGAGATACCGTATATGGTGGGACTACCGGAAACGGTAACCTCCCCCTTATTCCTTTTTTCTTAGCCGGAGGTTCAAACCAGGAGGGCGACTCTATGATAGATGATATGGACTTCTTCCATCAGGCAACCCTTCGTATCTGCGGAACCCTGGAAATCGAAAAAGTGGCCTCCCGATGCTTTGAGTATCTCAGGGATTTCGTCCCCCTGGACGGGATCATGTTGAACATCTTTGATCTTGAAAACTGTCTGACGGACAATCTCGCCATGGTCACCCGGTTGAATATCAATAAGAACGCTTTTCCGATTTCCACACCGCCTGAGACCCGTGACTTCCTGGAACGACAAAGTGATCGGGTAAGAATTCTCGGGAGTCGCGACGGAAATCCCGTTTCCCGTGCTGTGTATACCGCCCTTGGGATGAAATCGGTTTCAAGTCTTGTGTTGGATCTGAAACTGGATGAAAAGACCCTTGGAGTGGTTGTCCTGTTTGCAAAGGGTCCCAACCGATACCAGTCCCGACAAACTCGTCTCCTAAAATTGCTTCATGATCCATTCGCCATGGCCATGGCAAACACCCTCCAGCACCACGAGGTCGTAAGGCTGAAGAACATGATGTTCAGCCATAATCGATACCTCCGCAGGAAGCTTTCCCGGTTTCTTAACGAAGAGATTGTGGGTGCAAAATACGGTCTGCGAAATGTGATGGAAATGGTGGCACAGGTCGCGCCCCTGGACAGCCAGGTCCTCTTACTCGGTGAAACCGGGGTGGGCAAAGACGTCATCGCGAATGCGATTCATAGGGCCTCGCCACGAAAAGACGGCCCCTATATTAAAGTGAACTGTGGAGCGATCCCGGAGAGCCTCATAGACAGTGAGCTCTTCGGACATGAAAAAGGTGCGTTTACAGGCGCGTCCTCGCAAAAACCGGGACGATTCGAACGCGCTCACCAGGGCACGCTCTTTCTTGATGAAATCGGAGAACTCCCGCGTCATGCCCAGGTTCGGCTGTTACGGGTCCTTCAGGACAAGGAAATCGAAAGGGTGGGTGGAACCCGATCGGAAAAGGTGGATGTTCGGGTTATCGCTGCAACCCACCGGAATATGGAAAAGAGGGTTCAAACGGGCCAGTTCCGGGAAGATCTCTGGTTCCGGATCAATGTGTTTCCCATCACGATCCCTCCTGTGCGGAAGAGAAAATGCGACATCCTGGCCCTGGTGAACTACTTTGTTGAGCGAAAGGCGAATGAGCTGCATATCCAATGTAACCGGCACCTCGCCCCCGGGGCCCTGGAACGCCTGCAGGCATATGACTGGCCGGGCAATGTCCGGGAGCTTCAGAACGTTGTCGAAAGGGCGCTCATTC
Source organism: Desulfobacteraceae bacterium (assembly GCA_050115555.1). Lineage (GTDB taxonomy): Bacteria > Desulfobacterota > DSM-4660 > Desulfatiglandales > HGW-15 > JASFQI01. The sequence goes on along the minus strand of JASFQI010000241.1, from coordinate 500 downwards.
TCAATCAGGCATCGAATCCTGATCAACCCCTTGCCTTTGAAGAGATATCGGGAAAGCTTAGGGAGGCTGCCGAAACAGGATATTCGCCCAAAGGACCCACGGGCACACCACCTCTTACCCTCAATGAAGCGATGCGGCGCCATATTCAGCATGTCCTGGATATGACCCATGGAAAAATACAGGGCCGGAATGGGGCCGCAAACCTTCTCAGTATCCACCCGAACACTCTGCGCAATCGCATGCAGAAACTGGGCATGAGCTTTGGAGGGCAGCGCCGGGTCTGAGTTCTCCTACATGTCCATTGGAGGACATTTGGCAGGGACGGACACGGCGCCACAGAAGGGAGGTTTACAAGAGCTATGAAAGGAGATGCTTCTCAGGAGGATGACCCGCTGCTCCAGAAAACCTCCTCCGGTCGCCTGCAGGCCCTGGCTTGCTCCTCGGTCATGCTCATGAGATCCAGGTTCCGGAGGCTGGCCGGTTCCAGCTCTTCCCGCGCC
>JASFQI010000240.1:0-7523 GCA_050115555.1 Desulfobacteraceae bacterium | reverse complement strand
TCGTGATGTCCTCGCCCACGGTGATCGCCTCCACCTTGCAACTGGCCTCGCACGGGTTGCAGGGGATATCCTGAATGCACTCGATAACGGCTACAGGGCCTCGCTCACGCCTCTCCCGGGACGGAACGCCCGGGCCGTTCCTCAGCTCTTCCTCCGAGATCACTCCCGTTTTCAACAATCCTTGGGACATGACTCACCCTTTCATCAGCGCATTGATGTACTCCTTGGCCACTCGCCGGGCATCCCCGTGGGTCCCGCTTCTCAACCCCTTCATGCTCTCGAGCTGCTGGTCCCTTTGCTCCAGAAATGCGCTGTCCTCCAGGTATCCAAGGCTGTGCGCAATCGCAAGACCGGCGATCCGGCCCTCAATGATGGCCGTGCTGGCCTCCTCGATTCCGGAAACGTCTCCGGCCACATAGACGCCGCTCACCGTGGTCTGCTGGTTCTGGTCGTGCAAGGGGATACGCCCCCCGAGCTTGGAAACGACGGCCGTCCCGCACCCCGCCATCTGAAGAAGCTGGGTCATGGGGTTGAGACCCACAGCGAGACACACCGTATCCACGTCCAGATGGGTTTCGGTCCCCGGAACGGGCTTCCACTTATCGTCCACCTGGACGATGGTGGCTCCCTCCACCCGGCCCTCTCCGTGCACACGCTGAATGGTGTGGGACATTAGAAACGGCACGCCATAGCGAGCCACCTTGGACGCATGAACGCCGTATCCGCCGATCTGAGGGGCCGCGTCGATGATCGCCGCTACCCGGCATCCGGCCTGAAGCATCTGGTAGGCGACCACCACACCGACGTTGCCCGATCCCACCATGAGCAGGTTCTCTCCCGGCTTGAGACCGTGGAGATTGGCCATGGTCTGGGCTGCGCCGGCCCCGATGACACCGGGCAGGGTCCACCCCGGAAACGGGATCATGTTTTCGGAAGCGCCGGTGGCCACAAGGATGCGTTCGGCCTTCATCTGCTCGATGCGATCGCGGACCATCACGTTCATGGCGCCGTTTTCATAGATCCCCAGGACGGTCGAGTTCAGGGACACCTCCACGCCCAGGCGACCGGCTTCGTCGAGAAACTGCTGGCCGATACGAAATCCCCGCTCCCGGGCGTAGTGCTCCCTGGAGCCGAAAAACTTGTGAATCTGCTTGAAGAGCTGCCCGCCCGGCCGTTCATTTTCGTCGAAGACAGCGACCTGAACCCCGTTCCGCGCCGCCTCGATAGCGGCTGCCAGCCCCGCAGGCCCTGCCCCGATACTGACCATTTCCCATCTTTGCACGGCTCACTCCGATGTCTTTCCAGGTCCTTTGCCGATTTGAGTCTGAACCACCATTCCTTCTCTCAGCGGTTCCACACACGTCCGGACATTGGGGATTCCGTCCACCACCATGATGCAGTCCGTGCAGCGTCCGATCGCGCAGAAAACGCCCCGCGGCTCATTGCGTTTGATGGTGTAGCGGTGCACCATCACACCGTTGCTCTTCAACGCAATGGCGATGGGCTCTCCTTCAAAGCCTTCCATGTCCCGGCCGTCAAAGGTGAACCGAACCTTCCTGCCCTTTTCAAATGTCCCCAGAATGGGATGCTCTTCAATACGCATCATGCTCAAACCCGTTTACAAGGTGTCATCAGCTGTGAAGGGACCCACGGCTTCGGCCGACCCCGCTGCACCCTTGTTCCACAAGAGGCATGGCATCAGCAGAACCCGAACTGCTCGCCAAAGGTGTAGTTGGTGCCCACCAACGGAACCCCTGTCATGGCGCAGGCCTCGAGGGTCAGGGACCGCAGGTCCTCCCGTTCGAGGCTGCGCAGCTTGCTCTTGCCGGCCGCCTTGGCCAGAATGACGGCCTCATAGGTCATGCCCTGAATATAGTTGGCCACGCGCTGGGCGGCCTCATCGATGTTCAGCCGAGCGCGAAGCTCGGGATCCTGCGTGCCGATGCCGTAAGGGCATTTCCCCTCGTGACATCGAAGGCACACCACACAGCCCATGGCCACCATGGCCCCCGTGGCTATGGCCACAGCGTCCGCACCCAGCGCCAGGGCCTTGGCCACATCCGCTCCGTCCTTGATGCCGCCCGAGAGGACCAGGCTGACCTCGTCCTTGACCCCGGCATCCTCCAGCGCCCGCACGGCCTGGACCAGGGCGGGAAGGGCAGGAACCCCGATGTTGTTCGCCGCGACCACCGGGGCGGCGCCGGTCCCCCCCTCCGCGCCGTCGATCACGATCCCGTCCACACCTGCCTTGACCGCTATCTTCACGTCCTCCCACACGCGGCCGGCTGCGATCTTGATGAAGATGGGAATCTGACTGTCCGTCACGTCCCGCAGCTCCTCCATCTTCAGGCAGAGGTCGTCCGCTCCGAAGATATCCCCGTGGCGGGGGTGGCTGTGGAGGTCGATCCCCTGGGGCAGCTGCCGGAACTTGGCAATCTCCTCGGTGATCTTGCTGCCCATCAGGTGGCCGGAGAGCCCCGGCTTGGCCCCGATCCCCACGATGATCTCCAGCGCGTCGGCCACCTCGATGTTGTGAAGCGAAAAACCGATCCGGCTCGGAAGGATCTGGACCACCTGCTTGTAGGAGTTTCCGCGTTCCTCCGGGAGCAGCCCGCCCTCGCCGTTGTTGATGGACGTGCCCACGATGTCCGTGGCCTTGGCCAGGGCGATCTTGGCCTCCTTGCTCAGGGCGCCGTAGGACATGCCGGAGATCATGATCGGGGTTTCAATGACAAGGGGGTTCTTGGCAAACCGTTTTCCCAGGACGGTCCGGGTCTCGCAGGGCTCACGGTAGGTGTCTACGGACATCCGGGTAAGCTGCGCCGGAAGGAAGAGCAGGTCGTCGAAGTTCGGAAATTTCCTCGGGGTGCCGCACCCGCGGATTCGGTGCTTTCCGCTCTCGGCCTTCACTTTGATTTCGGCGATGGTCTCGGAAGACCATACCCCCCTCTGGATATCTTTGGGCTTGGGTTTCTTTTCTTCCGTGGTCATCAGGCCTGCCCCCCCTTCTTGTGTCCCGGCTGAAAGAGCTTGTATTCATGACGGCCGTAAACCCTGGGGACAACGCTCCGGAAATCGTCCACGCCCCGTTCGATGCCGTAGGTGGCGAACAGGGACTCCAGGGCCTTCTTTTCCGAATCCCCAATGGGAACCACCTTGACATTGCCGCCCAGCTTGCCCTCCACCTCGGGATCGAGGACGTGAATCACGCCGTTGTACATGGACTCCCCGACGCCTTCTCCCACTTCGCCCAGGAGAACGATCCGGCCTCCAAGGGTCATTTTCCCGGTCCATCGGCCCACGTTCCCGCAGACGATCAGATTCCCGCCCTTCATGCCGAAACCGGCGCGGCTCCCGCTGTTGCCACGGATCACGACGTTCCCTCCCACGATCGAAGGTGCGGCGTTGCTTCCGGTGTTCATCTCCACGATGATCTCACCGGCCGACATGTTGTCACCCGTGTACCATCCCGTGTTGCCCTTGATGACGAGCGTCGGCCCTTGAAGGAAGCCTCCCGTGTAGAATCCCGTACTGCCGTGAAGGGTGATTCGGCCGCTCCCCTTGAGAGCGGTGGCGAAGTTGTGGATGGAGTGCGTGTGGACGACTTCGATTTCGCTTTCGGTCTGAATCAGCTCCTTGAGCCGTCGATTGACCTCTGTCGAGGTCATTCCCTCCAAGTCTAAACGGACCATGTCATCACCCCTCCCGGTTCCATCTCCGTGGCATAGACGTCGGATACGATAGGGGTTAAGCAGATCTGCTCCGAGCCGAAGAGAACGGTGTTCTCATCCTTTTCAAAGTAGAGCATGGGCTTGATCCCGAGCCGGTCCCGCAAGGCCCCGATCTGAGTGGGCGTGCTCACGAGGAGCGTGAACACTCCGTCGAACTCGTCCAGGCCGAGGTAGAGGGCCTCTTCCAGGGTGAGCCCTTCTTCCTTCATGTGGTAGGCCAGGAAGTGCGCGGCCATCTCGGAATCATTGTTCGTCTTGAAGCGGACGCCGAGCCGCTCCAGCTTTCGCCTCGTGTTGAAGTAGTTGGTGAACTGGCCGTTGTGCACGATGGCCATTTCCGGGTCGATGTAGGAGACGAACGGGTGGGCGAAGTTGATGTTCTCCACACTCTCCGTTGCCAGGCGGACGTGTCCGATCCCGTGGGTCGAGGAAACCGGGGGAATGTCGTGCCTCTGCTGAAGATTCTCGGCCGAACCCTGGTCTTTGTACACTTTGATGTGTTGTCCGATGGAGTGCACGCAGAGCCCTGGGTGGGTGTCGATGTCCCAGTTCAGAAGAAACACATTGGCTGGATCCAGGTCCACGGAGGCCTCGTAAAACGTGAACACGCCCTCCCCCTGATACAGCCTCCCATCCTTGGCGGTTCCATACCGCCCGATGATCTCTTCCAACTCCTTCCTGTACTCGGGGTCTGTCAGCGCGACCCGCACCTGGACGTCATCCCTCACCTCGTACACGGCGAGTCCTGTGGCGTCCTTTCCCCGGTGAATGAGCTCCTTGAGCATGCTGACGAGGTCATTGCCCAGGGCGTGCGCATCCCTTGCGATGATTCCGGCGATCCCACACACGGTGCACCTCCATCCGTTCGATGGGTTGACGAAACCTTCTTCCCCCCTCCTAGAGGTGGTAGAAGTACTCGTTGAACTCCCAGTCGGTCACGGCGATCCTGAAACGCTCCTCCTCGTTGCGCTTGACTGCGAGGTAGTTCTGAATGATGGCCGGGCCCACGGCGTCACAGAGGTAGGTGTCGTTCTCGAGGGCTTCGATGGCGTCTCGCATGTAGAGGGGCATCGTTTCAAACTTCCCGGGCTCCTCCCCGTAGATGTCCCCCACGTAGTAGTCCCCGGGGTCGAGCTTGTTTTCGATCCCGTCCAGGCACGCGATCAGGCCTACGGCGAGAGCCAGGTAGGGGTTGGCCGATGCGCAGGGGGCCCTGTTCTCGATGCGCGTGGCGCCTCTCCGCTCCCTTGGTACGCGGATGTACGTGGTCCGGTTGTCCAGGCCCCAGGCCAGGTAGTACGGGGCAAAGTTGTTCAGCTGGTATCGTTTGTAGGAGTTGATGGTCGGAGCGAAAAAGAGGGTCATGCCCCTGGCGTGGGCCATCTGCCCGGCGATGCACTGGCGCATGAGTTCGGACATCTGCTGGGGCCCCTTCGGATCGTAGAAGAGATTCTCCCCGGTCTCGGGGTCGGCGATGGAGAAGTGGAGATGGTTCCCGCTTCCACCCATTTCATCCTTCGGGCGTCCCATGAAGGTCACGTGCAGCCCGCTGAGGTGGGCGCACTCCTTGACCACGTTTTTGAACGTGAAGGCCTGATCCGCCATTTTGAGGGCGTGGTCGTGCCGCCAGTTGATCTCGTACTGGGCCTGGAAGAACTCGTGGTTGAGGTAGAGCACGTCAATGCCCATCTGGAGGAGGATATTCTGAAGGCGGCGCAGCAGATCCACGGGATCGACACGGGGGCCGGTGGTGTACACGTTGCTGGGCTTGTCGCAGTAGTAAAGAAATTCGTCGCCTTCCTGGCGAAACGCGAAGAACTCGAGCTCGGTGGCGGTCACCGGTTTGAGGTTTTTCTCTTCGAACTTCTTGATGACGTTCTTGAGGAGCCAGCGGGGGGAGAAAGGAAAGGGTTTTCCCTCCACGTAGATGTCCCCGATAAATCGCCCTACGCCGTCCTGGTAGGGGACGACGGTAAAGGTGTCGGGGTCCGGAACGATGTTCATGTCCTCGTAGTTCACTTCATCGGCCGTGCCGGTGCCCGGGGGAATGTTGTATGACAGGTCCAGTGAAAAGGTGGGCTTGGCGCAGTTGATGCCTTCCTCTAGGATCTCGTCGAGGCGGCTTGCAGGCATGATCTTCCCGCGGCTCACGCCGTGCATGTCCGGGAAATCGATCCGCAGGGTATCGATGCCGTGCTCCTTGATCAGCTCCTTGATCTCTTTTCTGTCCATGCACTCCCCCCTTGAAGCGAATGAAACATAAATTACAAATCATTAGATAGCCTGAATATAAAATTACATTTTTCCTGTCAAGAATAAAATCCTTCGCGAATAAATTTTCTAGCGATTTCAGCTTGTGATATAAATCACTTGTGATTCCGGCGAGATAAAAATGTAAGTAAATATTGCAAATTTCGGAAAAATATGTAGGATTCATTACAGGTTTGCACTGAATCGAACAGAAGGAAAAGGGCCGCAGAGCGCAGTATGAAAAAGGAGGATGCGCGTGGAAAAACGATTCATCTTCGTGAAGGACGTGGAGAAGTGGTTGAAGCAGGGAATCACGGAATGGGAGCTGCCCGAGGGGGCTCGACTCACGGCTGCGGCCGCGGACTTGATCAAGGAGCGCGGCATCCGTCTGAAAATGGCGGTTGGGGCCGGGGACGACTTCGCCCCTCGAGATGCAGGTATTGACCGGAACACACCGGGCGCCTCCCCTGATGTGCAACCGGAAGGAGCTACGGCAAGAGGAGCCATCGCCGTGGCGTCTAGCGGGCGGACGCCCTCGGACCCGATCGGCACCGTGGCGGCCCGGAGCCCTTACTTCCTCCTTTTCGATGAAAACGGAGCTTTCCTGGGCTCCGTGGAAAACCCCCACGCAGGCTCCGGCGGAGGAACGGGGCGCCTGGTGGCCGAGTTCATGGCCGAACGGGGCGTCCGCACCATGATCGCCGGAAACTTCGGAAGGAACATCAAGACGGACCTGGAGGAGAAGGGGATTCGCTTCATCGAGGCTTCAGGGCAAAGCGACGAGGCCGTCCGGCGCCTTTAATCCCTGACCTCGTGATGGAATCTCCCCGCAGCAAGATTGAGGAATGCGCGATCGAAGCATTTTCATTCCTCAATGCCGGGGTGAGGACCCTTCGCAGGTGCCGCTTCTGCCGACTCCTCTGGTTTCGAGCTCACCGTTCCCTTCGACCCTTCAGGAGGAAGGCGCAAAAACGTCAATTTGCTGACGAAGCGCCAAAGGTTCCCACTCATCCCGTTCCCACACCGCCGGCCCCGGATCGACCGATCCCCTTGTCTCCGGCCTTGACCACGATGAACGTCCACCCAATGACTGTTGGCACGGAAGTTGATAGTTCAACGAGATCCGAGACGGAACCTCTCCGCAGCCCGGCTTCGAGAGTGAGCCTTTCGCGGGAGAGGCCCTTTCAGCGCATCCCGATCCCGGCGGCCGGCCCCGTTCCGAGACCGTCATTTTTAAGGACTGATGTTCCCCCACGGAGGAGGAGACCTATGACCCTGGACCCAGCCAAAATCACCGTACTGCTGGTCGAAGATGCCGCCACCATGCGGAAAATCGAAATGAAGACTTTAACATCCTTGGGTTTCGAGAATATCATCGAGGCCAAGGACGGCGAGGACGCCGTAGACCGCCTTCGGCAGACCGACGGCATCGATCTCGTGATCAGCGACTGGAACATGCCCAACCGAAACGGCTTCGACCTGCTCGTGTGGGTGCGCGCCGACAAGCGGTATCACGATGTTCCCTTCATCATGGCCACGGGC
>JASFQI010000239.1:0-7562 GCA_050115555.1 Desulfobacteraceae bacterium | reverse complement strand
CCTTCCGATTCCGAACCCGCACAAGACGGCCAGACCGGCTCCCCAGGAGAAGGAGCCGCCACGGCATCTGCAGTAGCCGGAGCACCCGCTTCCGCTACGGGCCCTTCCGGTCCCGAACCCGCGCAAGCCGGTCAGGCCGGCCCTCCAGGGGCAGGCGCCGCCACAGCATCCCCAGGAGGAGCCGCACAGGGGAGCGGGACCTCAGCCGCAAGCCCCTCCGGGGCGTTTGCAGGCGCAATCGCGGGTGGCGAAACACCGGCAGGGACCGGTCGTCCAGGCCCTGTGCTTGCACATCAGCTCCATCTCATAAACGAAGAAATTGAGAAAAGTCTACGTGGTGAAGGGGAGGTGGACATTCAGGAGCTGGCCATGGCCGTCTTTCAGATGAAGACGGAACTCTTTGGAGGCATTGAATCCCAGAAGGCCCTAGGCATCGCCTATGAAAACGAGCAGGACATTCTCGAAAAGGCGAACGAGCTCACGGACAAGGTGTTCGTTAAACTCGTCAGGGATGAATACCGAGCAGGGAATGTGACCACGGGGAGACTGGCCCAAATCATTCGGCGGCTCATTCCTGATGCCGATGAATTGAAACGGCTCCTCCCCAAAATCAAGACCGCTCTGATCCAGGAAGGTATGCCTCTACCCGATTACCTCAAGCTCATCAAAGAACTCGGGCGGGAGCTTCAAGACGAAGGTCTTGCAAGAATCCTCCAGGAATCGTCCGAACAGGTCGGGGTCGACGGTGAGGAACTGATCGAGGAGATCAAGAAGAATCCGAAACAGGCGGCCGAGCTCATGGCCATTGCCGCAGAGGTACGAAAGGGGACCGGGGATGAACAGGCCCTGACCGATGTGCTCGTGGAATACTTGGAGCGACTGGGAACGGATATCAGCCAGGAGATGACCGGGCAGGACGACGCTGGAAACGAAGAACACCTCCGGGACGTGATCACCGGTGTGGAATCCAAGCTCGTCCGTCAGCTGCGGGACATGGACCTTCAAGAAGACATCCTGGTCCGCATCGAGGACAAGCTCAACAGCCGCCTGGACGCCATTGTCGAGGACATCAAGCTGGACTGGATTCGGTCCACATCCCTGCGTTCCGGAAGCGAGGGGGCTGAAGAGCTCACCGTGCTCCAAACCCTGGAACGAAGTGTGAGCGAGGGTGGGGAACTGGGAGAACTTCTAAAGGCGGTGCGGGCGCGGGTTGAAGCCAGCGAAATCAATGAAGACGATTTCGCCCAGATCTACGAGGAAATCGAACGACTGAAGCAGGAACAGATCGAAGCCGATCGCAACCGGAAGATGCCGGTAGGGGTACTCAATACGGAAAACATCCTTCTTTTCATCAAGAAGGAGATCTCAAAAGCGATCCGTTACGATTTGCCCTTTTCAGCGCTCGCCTTCACCGTGGTGAGGGCGAAGTACCGTACACAGGCCCCGGCCGGCAAAAAAATTCCTGCGCAGGAACTCCTGGACCTTGTGCTCGAGCGCCTTGCATTGATTGTCCGGGACACCGATGTGGTTGGAAAATTGAAAAAAAATCAGATGGTCGCCCTGCTGCCCATGACCCCGGCCCGGGATGCAAAACTGGCCCTCAAACGGACCATGAAAAAAATCCACTCCGATCCTTTTGATTTAATGGGCGCCCAGCTGGAAGTCACGCTCGCCGGAACGGCCACGACGTATCAGAAGGCCCGAACTCCGGATGAAAACGCCTTTCTGGAGGCTCTTTCTTCAGACCTCGTGGATATGGCCACACGTGTGAAAAACATACACGCGCTGATGTGAGAAGCCCTCCTCTTTCCCGCCTATTCCCTTCAACCGTGAGAATCGCTGAAAATTCTTCGAAAAAAGGGATAAGGATCGGACGCGCTTCCTTCAGGCCTTCTTTCCGTTGATCACCCTGAAATGGACCACATGATCAGCGGCGTCGTCGATTCTGCGGCCGAGCCCGATGAGCCCGGTACCGTGAAGTGGATACTTGTTCTTCCGAAGCAGGATCTCGTCCTCTCCGTCGATGCGAACGCAGGTCCCGTTGAGGCTGAGATCGAAAAGGGTGTATTGATCGTCGAGGTAAACCACAGCTGCATGGGTCCTTGAAACCTTGGGGCTTTGAATCACCAAATCGTTATGGCTCTTGCGCCCCATGGTCAGAATGGGCCTCCCCGGGTCCATTCGGATGACATGATCACCCATCCGAATCTCCAAATCACAGCTCAGCTTCTGGGGCTGGGCGATCTTCACCACCTCGCTGCATTTGGAGCAGTGGATGTATCCCGGCGATCGCTCGAGTTCCTCCTGTGTGAGGTAGATGCGGGTACCGCATTCCTCACAAAAAGCGACTACCCCACCCTGATCTTTGGATTTGTTTGCCATAATCTCAGTTTATTCAATGTGCATTGCATGGCCTGAGCACCGTTCAAAGCGCCTTTCCCTCAGATAAAGAGGAGGAAGCCCTCTCTCACACCAACATTTCCTCGGGAGAGCCTTTTCGCGCTTTCGAAGCACAGCCCTCACTGGTTTCAAGCGAATGCACTCGATAGGACATGTCATGAGACTCCATCAAAGCCGCAGAAAGGTCCCCGGCCTATCCGACCTTGGATCAAGCCTCACCTACCGTTATGGAGCAAAAGGATTTCTATTCTATAAAATCAACCGTCCGTTGGGGTCAACCCTTGTTTTCCGAGTACAAAAGAGGTAGACGAATTACCCAACCAGTGTCGTCCACCAAACGGAAAACGCCTGATCCTTCAAGACGGAAAAGGGGCGCAGCGGTCAGATTCGAAAATCCCTTCCCGCCTTCTCCTCCACGCTTCGTATTTTCCCTTCCATGGCTTTTGAAATCCCTTTCCGGTGGTCAAACGTAACATGAACGCTGATTCGCTCGGGGTCCCCCTCAAGGTGACGGAAGCATCGGGTGAGCAGGGCAACCAGTTCGTCCCATTCCCCCTCTACGACCGTACCCATGGGGTTCAGCCGGTAATCCAGGCCGCTTTGGTCCACGATTTCCAGAATCCCGGCAACGTATCGGCTGAAGCTCGGCCCCTTGTCCAGGGGAATCATGGAAAACGCCATCAGGGTCATAAAACACGTATCCTATGCATCGAATGATAAGTGATGGAGTCACAAAAAGCCGTGATCCGGAGATTTGCCCTCAGCGTTTCTAAGGCTATATAGCATAGCCAACACCGGTCGAGCGGGTTTTTGCGGGACCGTCAAAAGTTTTTTAGGTAACTTTAAATTATACCCAAACTATATAACGATCACAATGAAATTTGATGGAGTATCAAAGAGCATTAATCCAGAGATTTGCCCCTAACGATTCCAAAGCCTTACAACGTAGTCCACAGCGGTCGAGCGGGCTTTTGTGAGACAATCAAATCTGATGGAGTCGCAAAAGCCCTGAAACAAGGGATACCCCTATGATAGCGAAGGGTTGCAGCAGGAAAATCTTTAAACCGGAATCACATCGAAATACGCAAGGACAACCGATTGCATACGCTCGGTAGACGTGGTATAAGGTTGAGGTCCAAATGGGGGATCCATTTCCGGGGCTCCCTTCGCTGATCCATGCCTCCGATATTACCCATAGAATGGCTGTCCAGGGCCGGGAGCCCTGCCGACTCCACTCCGAGGGCTGACTTCATGAAACGATACGGCAAGGGCTTTACCCTCCTTGAACTCCTGATCGTCATCATGGTCCTCGGCGTGCTTTGCACCATCGCCATCAGCGTGCTGTTCAATATAAGAGAAAGGGCCGCAGTCGCATCCATCGAGTCTGATCTTGTCTCTGCATACAAGGCGGCGATCGATTATCACACGGACCATCCCGGCACTGAAGTGACCCTTGTTCTCCTCCGTGAACACGGGTACAACCCGTCGCCCGATGTCAACATCCAGGTGCAGAACGGCTTTGAAGAAACCTTGATGCTGGCGGCCTCCCATCCTATGGTGAGCGGTCTTTTCCAAATTGACAGTACGGGCAGTCTCATATCCCCATGAAAAACTCGCATCCCAAAATGCGCCGCAGGCGTTATCTTGTGAATCGCAGGCTACAGCTGGGGCTGGCCTTTCGGTTCCTGATCCTTTTAATCCTCTTTGCCCTGTTCATGGGGTTTGAATCCTACATGGTTTTCTGGCCGGTAGTCTCCGAATACATCCCGGAAGCCCAGCTCTCGACGGCCATCCGCCTTGTCACCATGCGCCTCGCTTACTTCGCTCTCCCCATCGGATTCGTCATTTTCGCAGTGGTCGTCGTTCTCGCGCATCGAATCGCCGGTCCCCTGTACCGCATTCAAAACACCCTCGACCGTCTTATCCATGAAAAGGATGCATCTCCTATCCGGCTTCGAAAACATGATGAGTTGAAGGGCCTGACAGAGCGAATCAACCGTATCATTCCCCTGCTCAGCGAGAGCCGCGATACCCCTGCCACGGAGCTCGGCCCGAATCCCGAACCACGGGATCGCGGGAATCCATCCCCTTCAGGAAGATCTGGAGATTCTCCGAATCGAGGTTCAACATGATCTCCCATCAAAAAGTCGTCCGGCCCGTGGAAGTCCGCTTTCGAGACCTCGACGCCATGGGTCACGTGAACAACGCGGTCTTTTTCACTTACTTCGAGGAGGGCAGAAAGGCCTTTCTCGATGAGGTGCTCGGTATCGTGGATCCGGTGACCTACCCCTTCATCCTGGCCCATATCCATTGTGACTACCGTGCACCGCTACGAATTTCGGACCAGCCCTCCCTCGAGACCTGGATCGGCGAAATCGGGAATCGCAAGTTCTCGTTCCGCTATCGCCTGACCCGGCGGGACGATCCGTCCCGTGTATTCGGAAGCGGAGAATCCGTCATGGTGTTTTACGACTACGGTGCTGAACGCTCCATACCCATCCCCCGGGATGTCCTTGAAAAAATCATCCCCTATGCAGAAGTACCGGATCTTTCCGACAATCCCCCGTGAGGAAGAAAATTCCTTCGCGGCCGACCTCGAGTTCCGACTTCCGAGAGAGATCTTCTCTTCTCTTCTTCACGCTTAAACGAGCGTGAGCTCGGTGCTTTCATGGGCTCCCTTCATCTTTACATGAGCAACCGATTGGAACCCCTCGTAGACGCCCTGGCCGGCGTTCTTCGAAGTCCGCTCCGCTCTCCAATGGCCGCGGAAATCATTATGGTCCAGAGCAAGGGCATGGAGCACTGGGTCTCCCTGCAGCTTGCTCGGCGTCACGGTATCTGCGCCAACATCCGATTCCCTTTTCCAAACCGGTTTGTGGATGAAATCCACGAGCGGATCGTGGGAAAAGACACCCATATGTCGCTGTTCGAACCCGAGCGTCTTCGGTGGCGAATCATGCGGCTTCTGCCTCAGCAGACACACCGGCCGGAATTCTCCCCCATTCGTTCCTATCTGGCCGGAGATACCACCGGCCTTCGATGCTATCAGCTCTCCGAAATGATCGCGGACACCCTGGACCAGTATCTCCTATTCCGCCCGGAACTCATTTACGAATGGGAGAGGGGCGAAGGTGCCCACTGGCAGGCGGAGCTGTGGAGAACCCTCATTCGGGAGTGCCCGGACAACGACCACCGAGCGGCGCGGGTCCGATCCCTCCTTGAAAGGCTTTCGGCCTGTGATGAGGTTTCCGGCCTGCCCGAACGGGTCTGTGTCTTCGGAATCGCAGCCCTGCCCCGCCGCCATTTGGATGTGATGAACGCCGTGGCCCGGTTCGCTCCGGTGAACCTGTTCCTCGTGAACCCCTGCAGGGAATACTGGGGGGATATTGTCAGTGACCGGGAAATGGCCCGGACAACGGCTCGCGAAGCCACCGTTCCCGATGTATCCGACCTCCATCTCGAAAAGGGCAACGCGCTCCTGGCCTCCACCGGCGCTATGGGTCGGGACTTTCTCGAGCTCATTCAAGACTACCCGGCTGAGGACCATGTGCTCTTTGTCGATCCCGGGGAGGATTCTCTCCTCCATGCGATTCAATCGGACATCCTCTCCCTTCGAGAACGTGGGGTGGACGGAACCCGTATGCGGTTGGATCCGGAGGACAAGTCCATCCGAATCCACTCCTGCCACAGCCCTCTCCGGGAAGTCGAGGTCCTCCACGACCACCTCCTCGCCATGGTGGATCAAGACCCCGGGCTTCTCCCCGGAGATATCCTGATCACAGCCCCGGATATTGAAAAATACGCCCCTTATATCCGCGCCGTGTTCGATGCATTGTCGGATGAGAACGAACACATCCCGTACAGCATTACCGATCAAAGTGCTCGAAAGGAAAGCGAGATCGTCGACACCTTTCTGGCTCTCCTCGACCTGGGCAGGGATCGTTTCGCTCTCACGCGCGTTCTTGCCGTGCTGGATTCCCCATCGGTCATGCGTCGGTTCGGCCTGGCCGAAGCCGACCTCTCGACCCTTCGTACCTGGGCGTCGGAAGCCGGTGTCCGCTGGGGTCTGGATGGGAAGGATCGAGCCCGGCGGAATCTTCCTTCATTCGAGGAGAACACCTGGTCATCCGGGTTCAACCGGCTGCTTCTGGGATATGCCATGACCGGTCGAGGGGAACACCTCTTCTCAGGCATCCTTCCGTATGATCACGTGGAGGGAGCGGATGCGGATCTCCTGGAAAGACTCGCTGAGTTCACATCCTGCCTATTCGAGCTGCTGCCCCCGCTGGAGCAACCGAAAACGCCCCATGCCTGGAGCTCGGAGCTGCAAGAGCTCCTGGACCGTTTTTTCTCTCCCAACGAGGAAGACGAGCGTGAAGCGCTGGCTTTGAGGCGTGCATTCCTCGATCTCGAAAGGGCCGGCGATGCGCGAGGCGAAGGACTCGACGAGCCCTTACAGCTCGATGTCATCCGCTGGTTTCTGAGCCGATCCATGCAAAGGCAGGGATCCGGGTTCGGGTTCATGACCGGCGGAGTGACGTTCTGCTCCCTTCTGCCCATGCGAAGCATCCCGTTCCGGGTGATCTGCTGCCTGGGCATGGACAGCGATGCCTACCCCAGAACCCAGCCCCGGCCGGAGTTCGATCTCATGGCGCTTCATCCTCGCCCGGGAGACCGCTCCCGAAGAAACGACGACCGCTACCTCTTCCTCGAAACGCTGCTCTCCGCCCGAAGCCACCTGCACATCAGCTACGTGGGACAGAGCCAGCAGGACAACACCCGGACCCCTCCGTCTGTCCTGGTGAGCGAGCTCCTGGACTGCATCGAGCAGGGATTTTTCATTACCGACCACGACATTCGAGAATGGATTGTGACGCATCACCCCCTCCAACCCTTCAGCCCGGAATACTTCAGGGAGCAAGGGCCGCTCTTCACTTACGCTCGAGAACACCTCGACGCAGCCACCGCCCTGGTGAATCCACCCTGCCCGCCCCAACCCTTTTTTCAGAACGGCCTGTCCCAGCCACGCCCGGAGTGGTTCGAGGTGGATCTCGACGACCTGGTCCGGTTTTACCGAAACCCGGCTGCCTTTCTGCTCACACAGAGGCTCGGCATTCGCCTGCCAGAGGAAGAAGGGCTTCCACCGGACCACGAGTCCTTTG
>JASFQI010000238.1:0-7588 GCA_050115555.1 Desulfobacteraceae bacterium | reverse complement strand
TCCGGATCGGTTAGTATCCAGCTAACCCAGGAATGGCGCAGAGAATAAAGGCTTCTTTTCTGCCCAATATTGTCAAGCAGCAGATCATGGTCTTTTAGAAACTGGTTAAAAAGTCTTTGGTAGCGGTAATTAGAGGCGTTTTGCGAGGTTACCGGATTATCCCCAAAAACCAATTCATCCGCCTTGAATAGTTTTGCCCGGCTTAAGCCAGCCAGATCAGGGTAAAGCGCCTGTATGGCTGGAATAGTATATTTATCAACCGTATCCCTACAGATAATATTCCTAGGGCCGGTCTTGCCTTTCCTGATAGCGCATCCAAGATATTTAACATTTATAAGCTTTCCTTTGGCATCCTTCATTTTGTCATAAATATAATGGAAATCACTGAATTTTATATTCATGACCTCGGTTCCGGCTCGCACGCCGGTATTGGCAAGAAAAATCATAAGCTCTAAGAGCAAGGTCTTTTTTCTCTGCATATGAGGGTTTTCCTCTTTAGCGATCCATTTTGGAAAAAGACCATAGATCATTCTTCCATATTCTTGCCTGGTAAATGATCCTCTGGGAACAGGCTTTTTCCCTTTGGCAGTAGGCGCTTTAGGAATAGAATTGATCCAGTTTTTTTCAACTGCTTTGTCAAAGAACATATTGAGTAATACTTTGTGCATTCTGATAGTATTTTTAGCCGGTACTCTGCCCATCTTTTCTTTGCGGTAATTATCAAATTTCAAAAGGGTTTTCCTATCAATACTTTTAACATCCAAATTGCCAAAGAAAGGAATAAACCAATAATTCAAACATTTTTTATAGCCAATAAGCGTCCATTTATTGGCCAAACCACGATCCAGCTTATAATCTAAGTCCTTTATCAACTCTTCAATAACCCTACTGCCGGTGATCCGCTTCTTCGGGAGCACGTTCAGGTCAAATTTTTCCGCGAACATATATTCATCATAGAGCTCTTGCGCTTTTTCCTTAGCAATAGTCAGGTCTTTGCTCTTGCAGCTGTACCTCAGCCATTTGCCCGTGTTCTTATCCCGGAAACGGCACTGATATCTTGAAGAATTTTTTCGCCGGTACAAAACGATCAAGCCATCTCTGAGATGGACTATATTTTTTTCCATTTTGATTTCTCCCCGGATAAGGACAAAATCTATTCTATCCATTCCCTAATATCACATTTTCTCAAACTGTGTCAAATATGTGTAAGGGGTATATTTACTATATTAATTAGTATAAACAATAAGATATAGTTTAATATATTCGTTTTATCTCAATATTTACTTCACGGCTATGGTCGAGGAGATTTTTCGAAGCCGGGGCACGGTGAACAAGTTCGTGGGCGACATGATCGTGGCTCTGTTCGGCGCGCCCGTCCACATGGAAAATGCCGAGACCGCTGCGATTCGCGCGGCCGTGCACATGCAGAAGCGACTGCAATCCCTGGATGACGCCTGGATTCGAGCCCACTTTCACACGGGGGTGGGGGTGAGCGCGGGGCGCGTCGTGGTGGGGAATATAGGATCTCCGCGTCACATGGACTACACGGCCATCGGGGACGAGGTGAACGTCGCCTCCAGGCTTCAGGCCGAGGCCAAAGGAGGACAGATCCTCGTGAGCCGGACCGTGTATGAGGCCGGGAGGGATGTCTTCTCATTCCGCCCCATGGGGCCGATTCGGGTCAAGGGAAAGCAAAAGCCCGTGGAGACCTACGAAGTTTTATATGGGGAGAATGTTACAGACCATAGGCGGGAAGAATGAGAGTCCGGTACAACTCCTTGGTGGAAGTAGCCTTTATCGGTATCGCTATCGCTATCGGTATCGAAATCGATTTCTTTGTATCCATAGGCTGCTGGGTTTTCCTTCACGCGTCGCTTCTCCCGCCCAAGCGACTGTGAGCATTGTGGCTATGGGGTCCAACTTGTAGAGCCATGCCACGTATCCGATCGAAAGTCTGCAAACATCCGGTTATCCATGCATAAGTGCCCGCTCATTTTCGATTTCGATAGCGATCCCGATTTCGATTTGGATCTTCTCCGCACCGGGACGTAAGAGGAAGGCCTGTGCTGCGTGCATTCCGCTTCATTGCCGAGAGAACGTCCTACTGCTTTGCATTCGTGCCTTTCGTGGTCCTGAGCGGCTATTTTGCCGCTTCCTACGCATTTTTCATCTTCTACTTCTCCATCGAATCCCTTACCCCACGTACCATGGGGGCTTTTGGGGCCACCCTGACCGGGACCCTGCTCCTCTGTACCGCCCTCCATTCCTTGGGGCTCGGGGTCCTGGAACGCGCGGGCATACGGGCCGGACTTGCGCTTCCCCGTCGAATCAACCAAGGCTTCCTGCACTTTCAAAGGAACGGCAGCACGAGCCCTTCAGAGCTCACGGCCCTCCTGAGGCGCCTTGCACGGTTTCCACAGTACCACATGGGCCTGGCCGTTGCGATCGCCCTGATGGTGACGCTTTCTTCCGTGACTGTGGAGTACGCGTTCAGCCGCTCCGTTCGTCATCTGGCCGCGGGGATCGCAGGGGGGCTGATCGCGGGTGTCCTTTACTGCTATTTCTGCTACGTGATCACGGAGGCCTTGAGCGGGGAGCTTCGCAGCGCGTGCCGGAGGGAAATCGCGCGCCAGGGGGTCTCTGTGCCCGGGGTCTACGGCATCAGCCTGCGACGAAAGATCGGTTTTACCGTGGCCATTGTCTTTTTCAGCATGTTCATGCTGGTCTACTTCCTCGTCTTCTGCCGGGCCTCGCTGGTCCTCACCTCGGGCTTTCTGATCACGACGTTTGTCACTGTGGCCGTTCTCGTCTCCCTCTATTTTCGATCGGTCAAGGCCGCGTTTGACGAGATTCTTCGCACTGCGCGGCGTGTCAGCCATGGGGGTGGGGAGCTCCTTCACCTGGGCAGCAACGAAAAGGAACTCGTGGAGTTTGCAGAGCACTTCAACGACTCCGTGTGCGAGACCATTGCGCTTCGGGAAAACCTGGAAGTCCAGGTGAACGAGCGGAC
Source organism: Desulfobacteraceae bacterium (assembly GCA_050115555.1). Lineage (GTDB taxonomy): Bacteria > Desulfobacterota > DSM-4660 > Desulfatiglandales > HGW-15 > JASFQI01. The sequence continues at coordinate 4,578 of JASFQI010000238.1, read as the reverse complement.
CCGGGAGCTTTCGCTCAAGGCAGAGGAACTGGCCGAGGCAAACGATCGGCTCAGGGAGCTGGATCGTCTGAAGTCCCGGTTCCTTTCCTCTGTGAGCCACGAGCTTCGAACTCCGCTCACCTCGATCCTGGGCTTTTCACAGATTATTCTTCGCGACCTCGAACGCGCGGTTCTGCCCCTGCTTCCCGAATCCGGAAACGCCAGGGCCAAAGCGGACCGGATCTGCACGAATGTCGGCGTGATCCGGCGGGAAGGGGAACGACTCACCCGGCTCATCAACGGGGTGCTCGATCTGGCGCGCATCGAATCGGGCCGGATGGAATGGAGGGACACGTGGGTGGGGCTGAGCTCATGCATCGAGCAGGCCGTGCAGGTGGTGGAGGGTGCGTCCGACCGCAATCCCGATGTGATGCTCAAAGTACAAGCGGAGAGCTCGCTGCCGAAGATTTTCGCGGACCCGGACAGGATCGTCCAGGTCCTCGTGAATCTGTTGAACAATGCGTTCAAGTTCACCCGAAACGGAGAGGTGCGCGTGAGTGCAGGCAAGGGAGATACCGGGGAGCTTGAGGTATCGGTGTCGGATACGGGCCCGGGCATGCCGCCCGAGGAGCTGGACCGCGTGTTCGAGCGATTTCATCAGGTGGAAGGGCGTGAAGGGCGCCCGGTGGGGACGGGTTTGGGTCTTGCCATTTGTCGGGAGATCGTCGAGCACTACGGGGGTCGCATCCGGGCGGAGAGCAGGATCGGGCGGGGGTGCCGGTTCGTTTTTATTCTGCCGGCGGGAGATTCGGGCCGGGAGTTGTTCGAGTGATTGAATGACAAGCGGGAATGAACGGAGGACACCTGTCATGAAGATTGTCATTGTGGATGATGAACGCCACGTGTGCTCCCTTTTGGAGCAGACGCTGGAGGAACTGGAGGAAGAGGCCGGCGTGGAGATCCTTTCCGCCCCGGACGGGGAGGCGGGACTGGCCCTGATCGAAAAGGAGAGGCCTTCCCTCGTGTTTCTTGATGTCATGATGCCCGGCATGAGCGGCTATGAGGTGAGCCGGGCGGTCCGTGAACGTCCGGAGCTTGTGGATACGAGCGTGGTCCTTCTCACGGCCAAAGGACAGGAGACGGACCGCGAGGAGGGTTTGGCCAGCGGGGCCGTGGAGTACGTGACCAAACCGTTTGATCCGGATCGTGTGCTTGCACTGGCCCGTCAGCTCCTGGGACTGGAGAAGTAGTCCGAATATCGTAGGGTGTGGCTGGGAGGTGTACTAGCAGGGGTTCCGGTGTTTCGGCGCGTTCCGCCTACGTCTGGCTTTTTCCTCATCCGAGAGGTAGCGGGACACGCCCAGATCCTCGTCTGCGTAATCCGGCTCTGCCACATAGGTCTCGTCTGCCTCCGGGGATGCCTTTTCTTCCAGGGGATTCTCTTTTCCCGGTCCTGCCAGGGCGCCCTCCTTGGTGATGAAATTGGACACCATGAAGTCGCGCAGCAGGTGGATGACCCCGAGAATCTCACTGGGTTGCGCTTCGAGTCGGCAAGGCGCCCCGTCCTCCTCGCACAGGGATACCCCGTCTCGAAGCTCGGCTCTCAGGCAGTTCACCTGGCCCATCACATCCAGGCCGACGATTTCCCCCTCCGGGCACATCCCGAAGACGTCGTAGCAGCCGGCCACCTTTTGCCTGAGCTTGGAAAGAGGCGGAAGCTGGTCCACGAAGATGACACTCTCACAGCGATTCTGAAAGCTTTTCGTATTCATCATTCAGCGTAAAGTGGATTGGGTGAACGTTTGAAAGATTCTCTTCTTCTCCGGATGTTCATGCAAAATGTACACCATTTTGAGTGTGTACGGCAAGGGTTCATGCCTCAAGGCTGTGATGCCTCGGTATCCTGGATCACGATCACGTGGACCGTCCCCGGACCATGCACCCCGCGCACCAGGCTGAGCTCGATGTCCGCGGTCTTGCTGGTCCCGGTGATCAGGGTCACGTGGCTTTCCCGCTGCAAGGCCTCCAGCGCGTCCGAAGGAAGCTTTTCCACGAGGTCTTCAAGGCCGGAAAGGATACGGGAGGCCGGAACGACAGCCACGTGGACGGGTGGAAGAAGCGAAGCCGAACGACTGTGGCCGGCGGACGAAAGTAGAACCAGGGTTCCTGTGTCCGCCAGGGCCCAGTCCGCTGCGGTGATTCCCACATCCGCACGCGCAGCCAGGGCCTCGAACGTGTCCTGGTCCACGTGATCCTGCCGGGGGGTCAGGTCCACCACATTCGATGTACGGATGCGGCCCTCGATTTCCGGCTGCGCCAGGACCGGATCGATCCACATAAAGATCCGTTCCGCACCGGAGGTCTTCAGGATCCTCATGAGACGGTCGCCTGCTTCCGCGGCGTCAGCAGCCGTGTGAACCTCCACGGACTCGCGCTCGCACGACTCACAGAAGCGGGTCACCAGGACTTCGCGGGCCGGCGCTGGCGCAGCGGGCCGCATTGACGCCGGCCTGGGCGACGCCCCCTTCCCCGGATCTCTTCCGCGGTCCCGCTCGAGGCCCTCTCGTACGCGGGCCAGAATGCGTTCCCGATCACCCACGGTGTGCATCCTTTCGCCCCTTGCGGCTTTTCTGTTTGTGGGAACGGCGAAACGGCCGGGAAGCAGGGGGCGGAAATGTGTCGGCCGGTCCCGTGCGGCGGATCAGCGGGTACAGAGTGCGCGCAATGCTTCCCGCGCCTTCGTAAAGAAGACGGTCGGACAGGACAGTCCCGGCCAGGCGAAAGAGTCCATGCTCGCTCAGCGGGGCCGGACCCCATTCCGGGTCCTCTGCAAACCGGCTGCGGAGCTCTGCCAGGATGCGAGGGATGTCGATCTTCACGGGGCAGACATCGGCGCATGCCCCGCAAAGCGTGCTGGCAAAGGGCAGGGTGGATGTGCACCGCCGGTCCTTGAGAAGCTGAGGTGTGAGTATGGATCCGACGGGCCCGGAGTAGACCCAGCCATAGGCGTGTCCACCGATCTTCAGGTACACGGGACAGGTGTTCAGGCAGGCGCCGCATCGAATGCAACGCAGGCTTTCCCGGAACGCCTTGTCCGCCAGAATGCGACTGCGCCCGTTGTCCACCAGGACCAGATGAAACTCGTCCGCTCCGTCAGGCTCTCCGGGTCGCCGCGGTCCGAGAAACAGGGACACGTACGAGGAGAGCTTCTGGCCCGTGGCGCTCCTGGGCAGGAGCTTGAGGAGGACGGAGAGATCCTCCCACGTGGGAACCACCTTCTCGATGCCGGTCACGGCCACGTGAATACGCGGGAGGGTGGTGCTCATGCGGATGTTGCCCTCGTTCTCCAGGAGCACCAGGGCACCGGAAGAGGCCACAAGGAAGTTTGCACCGGTTACGCCCATATCCGCGGAAAGAAATCGCTCCCGGAGCTTGCGGCGCGCAAAGAGGGCCATTTTTTTGGGATCTTCCATGAGAGGGGCGTCAAGGGCCTCACAGAAGAGTCGGGCGATCTGGTCCTTGGTTTTGTGAATGGCCGGGCCCACGATGTGGGAGGGGGGTTCGCAGGCGAGCTGAATGATGTACTCGCCCAAGTCGGTCTCCACCACTTCCACGCCACGTGCGACCAGCCCTTCATTCAGGCCGATCTCCTCCGAAACCATGGACTTGCCCTTGACCACGGTGCGCACCCCCCGGTCGGCGGCGAGTCGCTCCACGATCCGCCGGGCCGCAGCGGCATCCTCTGCCCAGTGAACCGTGCCGCCCAGTTGCATTACGCGGTCCTCGAGCTGCTCCAGGTATCGATCCAGGTGCTCGAGCGTGTGATCGCGGATGATTCGGGCCTGCTCCCGAAGCTCCTCCGCATTCGGGAGCTCCTGAAATGCAGCATTGCGCATGGAGCGAAGGTTTGCATCGATGCTCCGAAGTGCCTCCTGGAGATGAGGGTCCTGGAGGGCCTTTCGGCTTGTGTTCAGGAATTGCTCACAGCGTGGTTCCATGGAAAGGCTTCCTTTTCAGCATCCTCTCTTGTCCGGGTCTTCATGATCCCAGGCCGCTCGCCAGGATCTCCGCGAGGTGAAGGGTACGGATGGGTGCGCCCGTCGCGCGGGCGTGACGCTCGATGTGGAGCAGACAGCTGATTTCGCAGCCGGAGACAATCCCCGCACCGGTGCTCACGGCGTCTTGAATTTTGTCCATGACAATGGCCTCTGCGATGTGCGGGAACTTGGCGCTGAAAACGCCGCCGAAACCGCAACACTCCCCGGGACGGTTCATCTCGACGAGCTCGAGCCCTTTCACGCGACCCAGGAGCGCCCGGGGTTCCTTGAAGATGCCCAGCCCGCGCCGCACCTGACAGGAGTCGTGAAATGTGACCTTTTCGGGAAAGGACGCCCCTAGGTCCTCGCAACCCAGGACGCGGACCAGGAACTCGGAGAGTTCATATACACGTCCGGCGAGCTCCTGTGCCCGTTCTTCCCAGACCGGGTCTCCCTGAAACAGCTCCTGGTAATGATGACGGATCATGCGGACACAGGAGCCGGAAGGCGCCACCACGATCTGCCCGTCCCGGAAGTTGGAAAGGGTTTTACGGGCCAGGCG
>JASFQI010000237.1:0-7627 GCA_050115555.1 Desulfobacteraceae bacterium | reverse complement strand
TCCTTGAGCCGGTCAAGGGTCAGATCCGCGCCCCGTTCCGTGAGCCCCAGGTATCCCTGGAGTTTCTCCGCCGTCTCCGGCATGAAAGGCCAGAGGAGGCCCGAGATGATCCGAAGGGGCTCCACCAGGTGGTGCATGACCGTGGCCAGCCGCTCCCGATCGGACTTGGCAAGGACCCACGGCGCCATGGCATCGATGTACTTGTTGAGCTTTCCGATCACCTCCCAGACCGCCCTCAAGGCCTTGTGGAATCCGAGAGACTCCATGTGAGCGGCATACGTGTCGATCAGCTCGACGGCGCTCTTGCGAAGGGCTTCGTCCTCCGGCAGCGGGTCCGCCGGGGCGGGGATTTCGCCCTTGAAGTAGTTACGGGCCATGGTGAGGGAACGGCTCACCAGATTCCCGAGGTCGTTGGCCAGATCCGCATTGAGCCTTCCCACCAGGGCCTCTTCACTGAACTCGGAATCCAGCCCGAAGACCATCTCTCTCAACAGAAAGTAGCGAAAGGCGTCCAGGCCGTAGACATCCACCAAGTCCAGCGGCCGCACCACGTTTCCCAGGCTCTTGCTCATTTTTCCGGAGCTCACCTGCCACCACCCGTGGACGTTCAGGTGCTGAAAGGGCTCGATCCCTGCGGCCTTGAGCATGCAGGGCCAGTAGATGCCGTGAGGTTTCAGGATGTCCTTGGCGATGAAGTGCTGGGCCACAGGCCAGAAGCGATGGAACCGTTCCCCTTCGGGATAGCCCAGTGCGGAAACGTAATTGATGAGGGCATCGAACCACACGTAGGTCACGTAGTTCTCGTCAAACGGCAGGGTAATCCCCCAGGTAAGCCGCGACTTGGGCCGGGAGATGCAGAGATCATCCAGGGGTTCTTTGAGGAAGGAGAGGACTTCGTTGCGGAACCGCTCAGGCCGAATGAACTCCGGATTTTTCCGTATATGGTCGATGAGCCAGTCCTGGTACCGGCTCATGCGAAAGAAGTAGTTCGACTCCTGAATCTCCTCCGGGACGGTCTGGTGATCCGGGCACTTGCCGTTTTCCAGCTCCCGCTCGGTGTAGAACCGCTCGCAGCCGAAGCAATACAGGCCGGTGTACTCGCTGAAGTAGATGTCTCCGCTGTCGTTGACCTTGTCCAGGATACGCTCCACGCAGGCCATGTGGTCCGGGTTGGTCGTCCGGATGAAATCGTCGTTGGAAATGTTCAGCTTGGGCCAGAGCGACCTGAATAAGCCGCTGATTCTGTCCACGTATGCCTTCGGACTCATTCCGGCCTTTTCCGCCGCTGCGACGATCTTGTCCCCGTGCTCGTCCGTGCCGGTGAGGAAAAAGGTGTCCCGTCCGGCGATCCGCTGGTACCGGCTGACCACGTCCGCGACGATGGTGGTGTAGGCGTGCCCGATGTGCGGCTCTGCATTCACATAGTAGATAGGGGTCGTTCCGTAGTAGAGTCCGCTCAATGTCCACCTCTTTCCTTGCCCTTTTTTCTGGGTTTCCGGTGCTTTGACACCTCATCCGCGGAAATCTCGACCTCCTCCCCCGAGTCGAGCAAAACAGTGAGGATCTTCTTCAGGAGGTTCTTTCGAATCAGCTTGCCCTCTCCCTGCGCTGTGGAAACGCGTTTTCCTATCTTGGGGACGTTCCTGCCCGCCTCCTCATAGTAGGCATGCTCATAGGTCAGGCAGCACATGAGCCGCCCGCACATCCCGGAAATCTTGGACGGATTCAGGGACAGGTTCTGTTCCTTGGCCATCTTGATGGAGACCGGGGAGAAATTCTGGAGAAACGAGGAACAACAAAGCTGCCTTCCACAGCTCCCCAATCCCCCGAACATCTTGGCCTCGTGGCGCACGCCGATCTGCCGCATCTCGATGCGTGTTCGAAACCGCCGGACCAGATCCTTGACCAGTTCCCGGAAGTCGACCCGGCCGTCCGCCGTGAAGTAGACCATGATCTTGCCGCCGTCGTAAAGCCTCTCCACGGCTACGAGGCACATGGGAATGGATCGGGCGGCGACCCGTTCCTGGCAGTACCGATAGACCTCTTCTTCGAGCAACTGCTTTTTGTGAAACTTTTCGAGATCGTTCTCATTGGCAATACGAAACACTTTTCGCAGGGGGCGCGCCGGAAGCACGCTCCCCAGGGGGCGCGGCTTTGTACACACCGTGCCCAGAGCCGATCCGTTTTCCGTTTCCACGAGCACCCGATCCCCGGTTTTCAGGACAAAGTGCCCGGCATCGAAATCATGTACACGGCCATACTTTTCGAATTGAATGCCTACAATTTTACCCAATGGTTTGACTTCCTATGTTTAAACCCTGCATTCCGGAGTTCTTTCAAACCCCATCAGGCACGAATCAAGCGGTTCTCATGCTTCCGTGAGATCTCGTTCAACCCCAGCAGGGTGGTCTCCATGACGAGGTCCAGGTTTCGGGCCCGAAGCAGATCCCGCTGTGCCCGATCCAGGACCAAAAGGCTTTCCACCAAGTCGCTTATCGTATAGGGTTCCGCCGCATTTTGCAACGCCTCTGCGTGCTCACCATGGATCAGAAGACCGCTGGAATCCTGAGAGCGGAGCAACAGCATGTCCCGAAAACAGGCCTTCCAAAGCCCCAGCACGCCGTAAAGACCTGCCTCTCTTTCTCCGCCTGCACGCGAGGCGCGCTTCTCCTCCCGGGTGTAACGTAGCGCCATCGCGAGAATTTCGGTCGGCGGCTGCTTGAAGAGGGAAAGCAGGTCCTGCACATGGGTTTCCCGAAGCCCCTCCAGATCGCCCTCTGCCATGCGCACGGCCCGGCCCAGGCTTCCCTCGGAGAGCCGGGCCACCACGGTGGCCGCATCCTCCGGCAGTCCCTTTTCCCGCTGAAGCCAGGCGGCGATTCCATCGGCCGGCAGCGGGCGAAACGGGACCTTCTGGCACCGGGAAAGGACCGTGGGCAGCAAATCCCGTTTCTCCGCCACGTTCAGGATCAGGACGTTGCCGGGGGGCGGCTCCTCCAGGGTCTTGAGAAAGGCATTGGCCGCCTCCGTGGTCATTCCCTCCGCCCGCTCGACCACGGTCACACGGTAGCGGCCCGACACGGTCTTGAGCCCGATTCTGCGGATGAGCTCTCGAACCTGTTCGATCTTGATCACTCGGCCGTCGGGGCGAAGGATCTCCAGGTCCGGGAAGTTCCCTCCCGCCATCTGACGACACGGAACGCAATGCCCGCACGCCTCGCCCCCGGACGGACGCATGCAGTTCAGGGCCTGTGCAAAAGCGAGGGCCGTGGTTGTTTTCCCGATCCCGGATATCCCGGAGAAAAGGAAGGCGTGAGGGACCTTGTTCTCCGTCAGAACCCTCTTCAGGTACTGGATCGCCCGTTCCTGACCCATGACGGCGGAAAATGGTTTGAACGTTTCCGGCAGCCCTGTTTCCGTTTGTGGCTCCATGGTCCTTGCTCACTGCTTCCGGAGGATCAGAAAAACAGCTCCCTCGACTCCCGTTCGCAGCCCTTCTTCCCCATGCTCACGCGGGAAGCAAGGGCTCGATGTGGTCGAAAATATCTCTTTCCACCTCGTCGGCATGCCGGGCAGCATCGACCACCACGAACCGTTCGGGTTCTTTTTGCGCCAGATCCAGGTACCCTTGACGCACGGTTTGGTGAAAGTGAAGCTTCTCCCGCTCGAATCGGTCCTGCTCTGCATCCGGCAGGGATTGATTCCTTCGAATCGCACGCTCCAATCCCATTTTCACGGGGCAGTCCAACACAAAGGTCCGGGCCGGACGAATCCCTCCGGTGGCCGCCTGGTTCAGCCGGGCCACCAGGTCCGAATCCTGTCCCCGCGCCACGCCCTGGTACACCACCGTCGCATCGAAGAACCGATCGCAGATCACCCACGCCCCCCGGTCCAGGGCCGGCCGGATGACCTGGGCCACGTGCTGAGCCCGATCCGCCTCATAGAGAAACAGCTCCGCCATGGGGACCAGATCGTGGCTGCTGCGATCGAGAAGGATGTGTCGAATCCGTCCGCCTGCATCGGTCCCGCCGGGCTCGAAGGTTCGGACCACCGTGATGTTCCGAGCCTCCAGGACCTTCACCAGACGGTCCACCTGCGTGGTTTTTCCACACCCCTCGATTCCCTCAAACGTAATGAACAAAGAACTCTCCACGGCAGACAGCAAGCGTTTCAAAAGGATAAGGGATGGTATTCGATTCATCCATTGAGATCAAGCGGCAATGTCGCCCTGCGAGCGAACAACAAACCCTTCTTTTTTCCTATTGACAAGCCTCTGAAAAACCTTACCATGCATCCGCTTCAAGCCGATTCAGGGGCCCGCGGTCCGGTGCGAACACGGACGACCCCGCTCAGGAGATCGAACCCTGTCCGGGTTCCGGAGGCCTCCTCGAGTGAATCGAGCCTCTTATGCGCTTTCGCCCGTGCAGGAAAGGAAGAACCCATGGATGCTGACCTTCGCTCCGTGCTCTTGGAAAACCTTATTCACCGAAAAAAGGAACTGGATTCCGTCCTCAGTCAGGCGCGACGCCTCTGGAGGGAACAGGGCCCCGGGCTGGGCGCCCAGGAGCCCGCCGACGAGGTGGACGGCGCCCTGTGCGAGGCGTCAACGCACAACCTTTGCAGCCTGATCGAACGGAAATCCGGCGAGCTTCGAAAGGTCGACGACCTGATCCGCCGCATGGCTGAAGACGAGGAGTTCGGTCTCTGTGAAGAGTGTGGAGAGCCGATTCCGGCGGCGCGTTTGATGGTCCTTCCCGATGCCACGCTCTGTGTCCCCTGCCAGAGCAGGCAGGAACGATCAAACGGCCTTCGTCGGGCGGGCACCTGGCGCTCGGGCTTCGCCGAAGACCGGCGGAGAAGGGATTGGGAGGATCCGGACATCGAGGAGAACGCGATCTTCGATGCTGCTGTCGATCTCCCTGCCATGCAATCGGAAGGGAAACCAAGCAAGATGTTTCTGGACGACCTGGGCTAGGAATTCCCTGCCGGGCTCAAGGGGCCAGCGTCGAGACGGCGGCCTCCCAATCCGCGACCGACGGGAAAAGCGCCCGGTCCGTGTGAGGAATGAACTTCGCCGCGCTGAACAGGTTCATGAACTCCTGGTTCACATTGAGCTCAATGTAGGTGATCCGGTCTCGAATGTCCTCGATGCGCGGCAATGCCTCCCCATCCAGGAGCCCCTCGGTGGCGCCTTCCAGGGACGTATTTCCCAGGGATTCATAGGTTTCCAGGGGAAGGTCCGGAATCATGCCCAGGGTGACGGCGGACTGCGGATCGATGTAGGAACCGAACGTCCCCGCCACGAAGAAGCGATCCAGGTCCTGCCACGAAAGCCCCACCATTCCAGTGATGGTGGTCAAGATCGTGTACATGGCCGCCTTGGACCGCATCAGCGCATCCACGTCCGGCTGACTCAGCGTGAGTGCCTCGCCGGTTCCCGAATCGTCCTCGGGCACCACCGTAAAAGTCGGGATGCCGTCCTCATCCACCAGCCGCTCACCGCAGGCTTCGGGGATGAACTTCCCCCGCATGTCGATCCTTCCTGTCAGAAAAAGCCGGCTCACGAGATCGATGAGGCCGGATCCGCAGATGCCTACGGGGGGGCCTTCCCCGATGGTGTGAATCTCCAGCTCTCCCGTTCCCGCTTCGAGGCCCACGTGGTCGATCACGCCGGGACCTGCCATCATTCCCATGCGCGCCACTCCCCCTTCCAGGGCAGGCCCGGCAGCGCCGGCACAGGCCATCAGCCAGTCCTGATTGCCCAGAACGACCTCAGCGTTCGTGCCCACATCCACCAGGATGGAGACCCCTTCGCGCCGATCCAGCCCCGACGCCAGGATTCCGGCGATCAGATCGCCTCCGAAGTAGCTGCCCACATTCGGAAAGACCAGGACGGGCGCGGCTTCGTGGATCCCCAGCCCCACCTGGGATGCCGTGAGCAGGTCCAGCCGGTTCACCGCCGGAATGTAAGGCTCCCGGCAGATCCAGAAGGGGTTCAAACCGAGAAACAGGTGGGTCATGGTGGTGTTGCCGGCCAGGGACGCTCCTACCAAGCGTTTGAGCGGGACGGCGTACGCCTGGGCCAGTCGTGCGATCTCCTTATTGAGCCTTTCCACCAGGACCTTTCGCAGGGTCTCCAGGCCGTCTTCGTTGGATGCAAAATGAATGCGTGTGAGGATGTCCTCGCCATACGCCGTCTGTGGGTTCACAAAACCGGACTCACCCACCGACGTCCGGTTCTCCAGATCCACGATCCTCACCACCACCGTGGAGGTGCCTATGTCCACGGCAACACCCCATACGCCTGAATCGTCCTCCCGGGGGAACACATCCACGAGACGCCAGCCCGGACCCTCCTTGGCGACCACGGCCCGGACCCGGTACTCCCACTGCCGCAGGCGAGCCGGGACCGTTTTCAGCAGGGGCAGGTCCACCCGCACCTCGAGACATTCCAGCTCACGCCTCAAGGCCTTGACGAGTCGATCCACGTCGGCTGTGTTGTCCTGAAGACTCGGCTTTTCCAGGTCCGGAGATACGGTTCGAATCCACCCGCTGCTTGCGCTCATCGTCCTGTGTCCTCGCTCCTCCGCTGCATACGCTTCCTCCCTCTAGGAACTGATGGAGCCGTCATACCCGATTGGCCGGCAGGGGTCAAGGGGAGGTGAGACTTCCGTGTTCGTGCTTCGTGATTCGTGGATCGCGGGTCGTGAATCGTGGTTCGTGCTCGTGAAGGAAGGGCCTCTGCGTCATTCACCCGTCCGTCCGGCGCCTGCCCTGCATGCATCGCAGCACAGAGAAAAGGCTGTTCGCTCCCGGAGCGGAGCGGGGTCCCAAACAGCAAGGGCTTCGAAGGCCGGGCAGAATGTCTCCCAGGTGGGACATCGTGTAAAGATATCGGTCATCTCATATGTTGCGTCGAGCAGATGGATACGGCCTGTCACCCGTTCCGGGATTCCCCTGAAACAGAGGAAGCCCTTCCGATCTGTCTCTCCAAGGGCTCGAGGCCGAGCGGGCGGACCAGAACACTGCCAAAGCGAAGCGCGTGCTCCTTACCGAGCCTTGCCGCCTGCTGAGCCCCGGTGATCAGGAGCACCCGTCCAGGATTCACGCCCTCCCGCTCGAGGGTATCCAGCCTTTGACCGGCTAACTCACCGTGCTTGCCGGCGCTGACCACGACCCACTGCGGTGAGGATTCCTCCAGTACGACATCGAGGAAGCGCTCATGAGAGAGCGATGTCGTGCGATACCCCTGCTTGCGAGCGATTCGCTCGATAAACGCCGCCTCGTCCTGATCCTCATCGATCACCAGCAGCCACGCCATGAAATCCCCATGCGATGCGTTCTCAACCGATCATTGCTTTTGAATCCTTGCACGCGATGCCACTTCGCAAGATATGTGCCCTAAGAGTACCCCAATATAACCATTTGATTTGACTGTTTTTATATTTTTTTGAGTGCGCGTGGAGCGCAAAGCAGGAGAGAAGTGCAAGAAAAAAATGGCACCCTGGAACGGCCGTGATCGTGGTTCGTGATTCGTGGTTCGTATTCAGGGGATTCAATCCCTTGCCGAATTCAGCCTCCTGCCTTCAAGCCTACGAAAACATGCCGTGAACCCCCGATCAGGTGA
>JASFQI010000236.1:0-7630 GCA_050115555.1 Desulfobacteraceae bacterium | reverse complement strand
AGAGCCTGTCGGAATCTGGGGCGGGGCCTCTATAAAATTGTCCATTCTCCACTCGAAATTAGAGGAAATGTATTTTTAACTTGGAATACCCCGCAGCTTGCTGCGGGGAGAGTTCAGTGGAACCGAACCGGAGTTTGTTTTTTTGTAGATATCATCCCAAATATCGAATAATATACAATATATGGAATATATACAACCATGGAAATTGTTTTGTCAAGCAAATATTGTTGCCCCAGCCCTGTTTTTTTCCAGTAATTTCCGGTTAGGAAATTGCAGTGAAAAGAGCCAATAAAATAGTTAAAAAAGAGTAATTAATGCAATTTTTTGCTTGATATTTCGATCAGGGTGTTGGTGAAAATTTTGTAATAGTCATTTATTCCAATGGGTTACAAAACGCCGCACACTCTGAAAAGCTTAAAAACCTAGATCGTGCTTCTTTTGACAACTTTTACTCACCTATCGATAAAAAAGCTAAATAGTGCCCATCCGAAAATGGGCTTTTTCACCATATTGAAAAAGAAAAGATACTTGTTGCTGGCAGGGAAGAGCCTTCTTCCCGCCGATCAATGGACACGGAGATGACACCACGGACAAAAAGGGTGGTTTTTGAACACACCCGTCCGGTGGTCCGTTTCAGCCTCCTCCCCTCTGCGAGTCTTTGTGCTCAGTCTGGAGCACTCCTCGCCAGGGTAAGCAAATTCGCCGTGACAATCGAGGACCAGACATAGCTGTGGAACGAGGCCAACGACTTCCAAGTACACCGACCCAGGCCGAAGCAGCGCTTCAGCCAGGAAATCGCCGATTCCACACCGGCACGGAACCGTCGAAGCCGCTTGTACACCCATTCGCTCCGGCACATGTCCTCCACCTTGAGCCCTCGCTTCTTCCCGAAGCAGAGTTCCTTGATCCCGGCTCCCTTGGCCACCTTGAGGTTGTCTTTCGAGGCGAAACCCCCGTCCAGAGCGACCTTCAAGGGGTATCTCCCGAAGACCTTGTCCTGGCGCTCGATCATGTCTCCGACCAGAGAGGTGTCTGCCGGATTCCCCCTGGTGATCAGGCAATCGGTTACCAGGTAGCTCCTACCCACCGTCAGGCAGACCTTGTGCCCATAGTAGGTCACGCGGTGGTCCTTGACGATGATGTCGGTGTGCGGCTCGAAGAGCGATACCACCTTCTCGCCGGAGGGAACCGACTCCCCGTGGATCACGCGCCGAGTCGCCTGATCGATGACCTTCCCGGTCAACGCCATAAGCTTTTTCAAGGCCTCCACCGGCTTGGCCGGAAAGAGGCAACACGCGCGTTCCAGTATCCGGAGCGCTCCTCGGGCATAGCCGAGGACTCTTTCGGTCACACGAAGCAGGTCTCGATAGACCTTCCTGCGGACGGTGTTGTTCTTCGCGTTGTAGATTCCGAGCATCCTGCGCTTGGCACACCGGGTGTGGTCCTTGAAGGAGATCCGTACCCCTTCGGTTTGTTCCCTCAACTGCTGGAGGAGCCGAGTCATGGACCGAACTGCGTCCCAGAGCAGGGAGGAATCGGTTGGGTGGTGGATGGGGGCATCCACGACCGTGCAGTCGATGCGGACTTCCCGCCCCTTCTCGATCTCCTCGCTCTCTCCGTAAGCCATGAGCAGGCGGTTGATGGCCTCCCAAGTCTCCGCGCTCAGGGTCTTGATGGCACCGTGAAGGGTGGACTTGGCAAACCCCTCATGGGTAACGCCGATCCTGCAGAAGTGTCGGTAATAGCGGGAGTCCATGAGGTGGAAGGCCAGCTCTTCGTAAGTGAAGCCGCGCATGGTCTTGATGATCGCTGCACGCAGGACCTGCTCGGCCGTCATGCCGCAGGCACCGGTCGGGCTCTTCGCATCGCGAGTGAGGTCTTGCCAGACCATGTCGGAAATGGTAGGAATGGAGTCGAGTATCTCGCTGATCCGGCGGAGTTCCTCAGCGTGGGGATGGTCGATGTCGGTGATCAGCAGAGGCATTTGAAGTCGTCGTTTTTTGTGCATTTCGAAGAGAGCCTTTCTTTTCAGTGTTATTTCAATTGGTTGCACTTTTGTTATAACACCTGAAAGAAGGATTTGTCCACTTCGAAATGCGCTTTTTTATTGATATCCTTACTTATTTCATTCTCGGACAGACACTAAGCTAGAGCGGTACCTGGAAGGCCTTTATTGGGGGTCTTCAAAATGATCCTGCGCAGTCAAATAAATTTGGTTTAATTGAAGCAGTGGCTGTGGTGGGAGGATTTTAAGTTGGTCGTTTTTGGAAAGAACTCTTTCCCTGTTCCCTGAGCAGCAAATCGTGCATTCCTTTGCACCTTCTCTCGTTCGCTCTTCAAGAGGTTCGCTACAACCTCCGGGGGCTGACGCCCCTCTTGCGCCATTCTGTGAAAATGCTCCCCTTGCGCATTCCCTGTCCCGCTTTCAGCGGGACTGCAGGGTTAGCGATCGCTAGAGGCAAATCTCTAAATCACGGGCTTTTTGCGACTTAATTATCATTTGGGATTCCTCAGGCTTGCTGTGGGGAGATTCAATGATTCATGATTCGTCGCGATGTTCGTGCGGATTTTGTCTGAGGAAGGGATCATCCCCATAGCAGGGCGGTCTTTCCCGAGATTTCGGCACGTTGGGAGGTTTCCCCGCCGTCAGCAGCTGGGCATCGATCAATGGGTCCACTGGAAGCAGCAGCTCCTCGAACCGCGTTTGCGAAAGAACGGCGATTCGTACGAAAGGCACTTGCATGCCATATCGCGATAACTATATTATTTTAGTATTGTTCGTAGGGCGGGTGGGTATTTGAATTCACCCGCAGCATCCTTGTGGGTCCGAGTTTCGGAGCAGGATCCGTTCATGCAAAAGCTTTCCGTGAAAAAAATCGCCCTGGTTCTGGGCATAGGGATCCTTGTGATCCTTTTTTTTGCGCTGGACCTGAACCGCTACCTGACCCTCTCCTACCTCAAGGAGTCCAGGGCTGGTTTCCAGACCCTTTTTCAGGCCCACCCCGTAGCCGTGCCGGGGGCCTATTTTCTGGTCTACGTCCTGGTAGTGGCCTTGAACCTGCCCGGGGCGGCCGTTATGACCCTTGCCGGGGGGGCCCTGTTCGGCTTTTTGACCGGATTGATTGTGGTCTCTTTCGCAAGCTCCATCGGAGCTACCCTGGCCTGCTTCCTGGCAAGGTATCTCTTCCAGGACTGGGTCCAGGTCCGGTTCAAGGACCGGCTGGCCAAGGTGAACCGGGGCATTGAGAGGGAAGGGGCCTTTTATCTCTTCACCCTTCGGCTGATCCCCATCATCCCCTTCTTTGCCATCAACCTGGTCATGGGGTTGACGCGCATGCCCCTGCTGCGTTTTTACTGGGTCTCCCAGCTGGGTATGCTCCCCGGGACCGCCGTATACATCAACGCTGGAAACGAGTTAGGGCAGATCACGGCCCTTGGGGACATCCTTTCCCCTACCCTGATTCTCTCCTTTGTCGTCCTGGGGCTCTTTCCATTGATCGCGAAGAAAGGGGTCAACCTGTATCGTCGCAAGACCGGAATGGGGGCGGTGGATCCGAACGGATGAACGGGTCATCGCGTCCAGGGAGCCAGTTATGACCAAATACGACTACGACATCGGGGTCATCGGAGGGGGAGCGGCCGGGTTGACGGTCACGGCCGGCAGCGCTCAGCTCGGAGCCAAGACCCTCCTGATTGAAAAGGAACCCGCTCTGGGCGGCGATTGCCTCCACTACGGCTGCGTTCCCAGCAAGACCCTGATTCGAACCGCTCAGGTCTATCACCAGCTCAAGAAACTGGAGACCTTCGGTCTCCCCGCGGTGAGGATCCCCAGCGTGGACTTCAAGCCCATTGCAGAGCGGATTCAGCAGGTCATTCAAAAGATCCAGGCCCACGATTCAGTGGAGCGATTCTGCAAGCTCGGAGCCAGGGTGGCTTTCGGACAGGCCGAGTTTATAGACGACCATTCCGTCCGCATGGACGGCGAGAGCCTCTCGGCAAGGACCTGGGTCCTGGCCACGGGCTCCTCTCCATCCGCCCCGCGCATCCCCGGCCTGGATACCACCACGTACCTCACCAACAAGGACATTTTCTCCCTGGAGGCGCTTCCGGGCTCCATGATCGTGCTCGGGGCCGGACCCATCGCCTGCGAGATGGCCCAGGCCTTTGCCCGACTGGGGACCGAGGTCCAGGTGGTCCAGCGCAGCGGCCAGATCCTGTCCAAGGAAGACCACGATCTGGCGGATCTGCTACAGGCCAGGCTGGAGGCCGAGGGGGTCCGCTTTCACCTGAAGGCCGGGGTCAAGGGAGTCAGGGATCTCGGACAGACCAAAGAGGTCTTGCTCACGGATGCGGACGGCTTGGACCAGACCCTCCGTGCGGAGCAGCTCCTGGTGGCCCTTGGCCGCGAGGCCAACGTTTCCGGCTTGAGCCTGGAGAACGCCGGAATCGACTTCACCCCCAAGGGGATCGCCGTGGACTCGAGGATGCGCACCACGCAGAAACATATATACGCCGCCGGGGATGTCACCGGCATGAACCAGTTCACACATGCGGCGGGATTTGAAGGAGGGATCGTGGTCTCCAATGCGGTCTTCCACGTGCCGCGCAAGGCGGACGATACCCTGATGCCCTGGTGCACGTACACCGAGCCGGAGCTGGCCTCCATCGGCCTGAATGAGAAGCGGGCTGCAGCCAAAGGGGTGGAGACACGGATCTTTATCGAGCCGTTTTCCCAAAACGACCGCAGCCTGGCGCAGAACGAGGACTTGGGCCGCATCAAGCTCCTTCTGGACATCAAGGAAAAACCCCTAGGGGTACAAATCCTGGGTCCCCATGCCGGGGAGCTCCTGTCGGAATGGGTGGCCGCATTGAACAGCGGCGCAAAGCTGACCACACTGGCTGGAGCCATTCACCCGTATCCCACCCTGGCCGAGATCAACAAACGGGTGGTGGGAAAGGTTCTGGAACCCAAGATCTTTTCGGAGGCCATGCAGAAGGCCTTGAAGTTCTTTTTCAACTTCAAGGGTCGAGCCTGCGGGGTGTAAGCCATGCCCGAGTACATTCCTCAAGAGGCCCGGTGCGCGGCCAGTCCATACGATCGAAACGCCGAATGCGTGAGGACGAATCTGCGGCGGTGGATGGGAAACGTGGGGCGTCGCGTGGGGCTGACCCTTCTTGGGTTGACCCTTTCGTCTGCGGTCCTGGCAGCCCCGAGGGCCGAGCTCTGGGAGGCCTGGACGAAGCACGACCCGGCCTCCACGAAGACCGTGGACCACCGTCCGTGGGCCGCATTTCTGGATCGCTATCTGATCACGCGCTCAACGATCCATCGGGTCGATTATCGGGCGGTGACGGCCGATGACCGCGATCGTCTCGAAGGCTACCTGACCGCCCTTACACGAACCCAGGTCAGCCGCCTGTCTCGAGAGACTCAGCTTCCCTTCTGGATCAACCTTTACAACGCCCTCACAATTCAAGTCGTGCTGGAGCACTACCCGGTGGAATCCATCAAGGACATCGATATCTCCCCCGGGCTATTCTCCTTCGGGCCGTGGGACAAGAAGCTGGTTGCCGTCGAGGGCCGGGAGATCAGCCTGAACGACATCGAGCACCGCATTCTGCGGCCCATTTGGCGGGACCCGCGTATTCATTACACCGTGAACTGTGCCTCCCTGGGGTGTCCCAACCTTCAGGCCGTCCCCTACACGGAAGAGAACACGGAAACCCTTCTGGAAAAGGGTGCCAGGGAGTACATCAACCATCCGCGGGGCGTGAGCATCGAGAACGGCGATCTGGTGGTTTCTTCCATCTACGTATGGTTTGAGGAGGATTTCGGCGGATCCGAGGCCGGAGTCATCGACCACCTCCTGCAGTACGCCCGCCCGGATCTCAAACTCAGGCTCCAGAGCTTTCGAGACATCGATGACCATCGCTACGATTGGGCCTTGAACGAGCCTGAGGGGTTCGACGCTGAGTGAGGTTGCAAAGGTCGTATGCAATGACAGGGAGGATCGACGCGGGCGATGCCTTCCTGCGAGGCGTCAGCCGTTTCGAGGGCGACTATGGCGCATGAGGGAATGGCCGAGAAAATCACCCGGTTTCTGAAAGCCAGGAACTGGGTCGATGATGTCGAAGCGGTTTCTTTTCTGGCCGCCGGCGAGTACAATGAAAATTACCTCGTCACAAGCGGAAAATCCCGCTTTGTCCTTCGAATCAATCACGGCAGCCAGCTCGGCCTCGGGGAACAGCAGATTGCCTATGAGTACCGGGTCCTTCAGGCCCTGGAAGAGTCGGGCGTCACGCCGCGGCCTTTTGCCTGCGATCCGGAATCGGCGTCGCTCGGCGGAGGGGTCCTGCTCATGGAGTATCTGCCGGGGCGTGCATTGAGGTACGATCGGGACCTCGACCGGGCGGCCTCCATTTTTGCCCGGGTGCACACCACTCCCGTACCGGAAGGCCTCGTGGTCCAACCGGATCCGGTCATGGATATTGCCCGGGAATGTCGAGGTCTCATCGAACGGTATCCAAACCATCCCCTGCGAAGAGAGCGGGACCAGATCCGGTCCTATTTCGAATCCGTGCAACAGCTGGCCAAGGAGACATGGACGCTTTTTGAAGAGGAGACCCTCTGTCTCGTGAACACCGAGGTCAACTCAGGCAATTTCCTGATCAGCGACGAGGGGGCCTTTCTCGTGGACTGGGAAAAGGCGGTGGTTTCCTGCCGGTATCAGGATCTCGGGCACTTCCTCGTTCCCACCACCACCCTCTGGAAGAGCGAGACCGTCCTCAGCCCGGAGAACAAAACGCGCTTTCTCGACCTCTATCGGCAAGAGGCTTGCCTGGATCTCGACATGGATGAGCTGACCGAAAAGGCCCGGGTTCTGGAAAAGACCATCCTCTTGAGGGCTCTGTCCTGGTGCTTCATGGCCTATTACGAGTACACGCAGACCGATCGGCCCATCCGGAACCCGGACACCTTTGCCAAGATCACGCAATACATGGCGGATATTCCATGGATCTTAGGCTCCGTCACATAAGCAAGGGGTTCAAGGCCGGCAAGGTGCTTGACGACATCAGCTTTGATGTCGGCCCCAGGGAGCTCGTCTCCATTATCGGGCCTTCCGGGGTGGGCAAGACCACGCTCCTGAAAATCATTGCACGATTGGAAAAGCCCGACTCTGGGGAGGTGGTGTTTTCCGGGCCTCTTTCAAGGAGGAACCCGGTCATTCTGGTCTACCAGGACTATGTCCTGTTTCCGAGCATGACGGTGAGAGACAATGTGGGATTCGGCCTGAAATCCAGGCGTCTACCCAAGGCCGAAATCCGCCGCCGGGTGGATCGCATGCTCGATTACTTCCATCTCACGGAGAAAAGCGGGCAGTACCCGGCACAGCTCTCGGCCGGGCAGAAGCAGCGGGTGGCCATCGCCCGGGCCATGGTCGTCAACCCGGCGGTCCTCCTTCTGGACGAACCGTTTGCGAACCTGGACCGCAACCTGAAGATGGAAACCGCCCGCTTCATTCGAAGCACACAAAGAGAGTTCGGCATTCCGACCATCAGCGTGACCCATGATCTGAAAGAAGCCCTGGCCATGTCGGACCGGATCGGGATTCTGCTTGATAGTCGGCTG
>JASFQI010000235.1:0-7678 GCA_050115555.1 Desulfobacteraceae bacterium | reverse complement strand
AACAGGGGGCCGTCGCAGGTGCTGCAATAACTCACGCCTCGCCCACTCAGTCGGGACTCCCCGGGTGCGCCCAGACGCCGGTGGCTTGCGCCGGTGGCCAGGAGCACGGCCCGGGCGCGAAAGCGCCGCCGTGTCGTTGTCAGCTCGAGCGGTTCGCCCGGACGAAGGTCCAGGACTTCCTCCCCGGGAAAGATGTCCACGTACTGGAGGGCGTGTTGGACCAGGATGTCCACCAGGGTCTTTCCCCCTACCTGCGTGAACCCCGGGTAGTTCTCCACCACAGGCGTGGTGGCCACCTGTCCCCCCAGGGGACCCCGTTCGATCACGACCGTGCGAAATCCGCTCCGGGCGCCGTAGATGGCGGCTGTAAGGCCCGCCGGCCCTCCTCCCACAATCGCGAGGTCTGCTTCCACCTCTGAGGCGTCGCTCTTGGGGATGTAGACCGTCTGCTCCTCCAGGGCCTCGAGAGAGGCGAGGAAAAGCTCCTCGGGTTGGGCTCCACGTCCGATGAGTACGCCGTTGGCAAATGTCATGGGCACGCTTTGAGCCCCGTACTGCGAAGCAAGATCCGGAAAGATCTGGATGTCAACGATCTCGAGCCGGATCTGGTCGGGACGCTCCATCGCGGCCTTGACCGCGTTCACGGCCTGTTGCGGGCAGTAAGGGCAGGAGGTGCTGACGAACACCTTTACATCCCTCGGGCTGTCGATGCGCTCCAGGATTCGCCGGGACTCCTCCCCCAGGGCCGTGGTGCGAAACCCCATCATAATCAGAGCCTCGACCAGGGTGCGCCCTTCCTCACCCAGGGGCATGCCGAGCCAGCGGATTCGGTAGCGCTCCGGATCGAAAAGGAGTGCGGGGGCAAGATCCACCCCATAGGTCCCGGCCAGGGCGTCTTCGAGGCGGTGCTCCTCCAGGGTGATCTTGGGGGACAGTTGCTTAAAGACACGGAGAAGGGCCCTGCCCTGGTGAACGACGGCATCCTCCCGCCCTGGATCGAAAAACAGGTGCACGGGAACGGGGTGGGTCAGGGATTCCAGGGCCTGGCGGAGTTTGTGGGAAATGCCTTGCCCCTCCTCGGATCCAGGCGTTCCAAGGGCCGCTGTTTCTTCCGAAGATGGATCTTTCTCGACCATGGGGGTCTCCTCGCTTGGAAGAAGGCGCTGCGAGCTCCAGGGAAAGGCGCGCAGGCGCGGTGTGTGCCTGAAGGGACCGTTCTCCTTCACCATCCATTGCGTACTTCAATCAATGTTGCATTATAGAGAACCTCTAGGAAAGGGGTCAACCGGCGCGAACCCGGGGCCTCGGAGATCGTGTTGTGGTGAGGGCAATGGAACCGTGGTAATCTGAAACAGGTGAGAGGGAACATTTGAACCGGGAGGGAGGAGGAAATGGTGTTCAAGGTGATCGAGCTGGACCAGAGGACGAGTGAAGAGGTGGCAGTGGACGAGTTCGAGGGCGAAGACGCTGAGCGCCGCGCCGAGGCCAGGGTGGCCGAGCTCGAGGCCGAGGCGAAGCGCAGGGGTCGGGATTACCTGCAGTACTGGATATCGCACTGAGCGGAGTATATGGAAATAGTGCGCTCGCACTTTCCCTGTCCCACCTGCGGCGGGATTGCAGGGCCAGCGAAGCTGTTCCGTGGGATTCCGTTTTGGGGAAGGGGCCCCGGTTTGAGAGGGATTTCTTGAGAATGTTTCAGGTCAAACCACTTCCCTGGAGAAGACAAACCCTTCGAAGACGGGATTTCGGCTCGCCTCGACACGGTCTTTCATGGTTTGTACGTAAAACGGCCTTTGCATGCCGCGCCAGCGTGGGTATCCTCCCAGCCAGACGTACTGGACGAGTTCGAGAAAGCTCTCCCGGGCGAACCATAGATTCCCGATGGTGACCACGCCTTGCTCCGGGTCCGCGGAAAAGGGAAGGGTCACCGCCTGTGCATAGCGATCCAGGATTTCTCGGATCTCATCACGCGTCTGATATCCCTCGGGCTTCTGGCGGAAGTCCTCGGGGTTCGAGGGAAAGGGGTAGCGCCGGTAGACCTCTCCAATGAACCCGATGTGGCGGATGTTGTGTATGGCTCCCATCAGATCCCCCATTTCCATGGGGTCGTCGATTCGGTCTACATCCCAGGAGGCTTCATAGAGCGTTTCCCCAGGGTCCTGAGCAAACGCGCACACGTGCTCGCAGAATTCAGGGGCAAAGACAAACACGCGGTCCAGGAGAAGCAGGTCCGAGTCGATGTTAAAAAACCCAAAAGCGATCGTACCCCGGTTCAGGGTCTCAAAGCTGAGTGGCACGGGTTCTTTCCCCTTTCTGTAAAGGAAAAATGGGCAGGTTCGTTCATTCCTGATGCGACAAGGCAGGTTTCATGAACGTCTCTTCTCCTACCACACAGGCGTTTGAATGTGCAAAGGACTTTTTGGCACTCTTCGTGGGAGCGACCGGGCTGTGGGGCCTGTTTGACATGCGCCCTGGCGACGGGATACACTTGACCCAGTAAGGATCGTGGTTACATTTATTATTTACAATTACGTTGTTTCTTTCATTTCAAACCCCGCCTTTGAGGGCGAGATCCCATGTGCTGCGAGGAGTGATTTCATGCAAATGGAGAATGCACTGGACAAAAACAAGGCCTTCGCCGGGTCCACCAAGTATGTACTGGACAGCGAACTGGCGAAGATCGTGAACGTTTCCATGACCCTGGAGATGCCGCTGCTTCTCAAAGGAGAGCCCGGAACCGGCAAGACCATGCTTGCGTATGCGATCGCAGAGACCCTGGGCATGCGGTTGATCGTTCTGAACGTGAAGTCGAGCATGAAGCTCGTAGAGGCCCTGTACCAGTACGACACGCTCACCCGTCTCAACGACAGCCGGTTTGGGGACTCCAGTCGGGACGTGAGCAACATCGAGGACTACATTGCGATGGGGAAAATCGGTCAGGCATTTGTGGCGGATGAGCGGGTCGTGCTCCTCATTGATGAGATCGACAAGGCGGACACCGATTTTCAGGACGACATGCTCGATGTCCTGGACCAGATGGAGTTCGACATCATCGAGATCGACAAGACGATTCGGGCAAAGAACCGGCCGGTCATCGTGATCACCTCCAATGCCAAAAAGGACCTGTCCGATCCGTTCCTGGGGCGGTGCAATTTCCATCACATCGCGTTTCCAGAGCCCGACATGATGCGCAGGATCGTGGAGGTCCATTTCCCGGATGTGAGTCGGGATCTCCTGGAGAACTCGGTCGAAGCGTTCTATCGTCTGAGGGAGATTCAGGGCGTGGAGAAGAAGCCAGCCACCCGGGAGCTCATCAACTGGATTCGCGCCCTGCGTGCAGATCCGGACTTCAAGCCCAAGAAGCTGGCCAAGGGGGAGATTCCCTACCTCGGGGTCCTTTTCAAAAAGAGCCCGGATTACGCCGTGGCCCAGAACGGTGTCCGGCGTTTTCGCATCTGAGAGGCCGGTCCTGCGAAACCGTTCGGCTGAAGAGAATCGCACGCGCCGCGAATAACCCGCGAGGGGATGCAACGCATTATGTTTGTTGAGTTTTTCTACACTTTGAAGCGTTTGGGGATCCCGGTAACCCCTACCGCCTTTCTCAAGCTCCAGCAGGCCTTGAGCCTGGGGTTGGTCCAGACCATCGAAGACTTCTACACGGCCGCCCGGGCCATCCTGGTCAAGAGCGAACGGTACTTCGATCTCTACGATCAGGTCTTTGCCCATCACTTCGAGGGGGCGGAGCTTCAGGATCCCACGGAGCGCGAGCTCAAGGAGATCGCTCAGGCCATGCTGGAAGAATGGCTGAAGTCGCCGGAGGGCCTGGCCGAGGCCATGGGGGTGGATGAGGAAACCCTCTCCAAGATGACCCCGGAGGAGTTGATCGATTACTTTCTGGAGCGGCTCAAGGAGCAGACCGAGGAGCACCACGGCGGAAACCGGTGGATCGGCACCAAGGGGACATCCCCGGTGGGCCACTCCGGCTACCACCCCGGGGGGATGCGCGTCGGAGGGGTTTCACGCAACAAGTCCGCCGTCAAAGTGGCCATGGACCGGCGCTATAAGGACTATTCCCAGGAGGGCCCCTTGACGCAGTCCCAGATTGGCGAGGCCCTGAAGCGGCTACGAAACCTGGTGCCGGTAGGGCCCAGGGACCAGGTCAACGTGGAACGGTCGATCTACGAGACCATGCGAAACGGTGGGGAAATCGAGATCGTTTTCGACCGCAGCCTCAGGGATCGGCTCAAGGTGATCCTGGCCATTGACAACGGGGGATGGTCCATGGACCCTTACATTGCTGTGGTCCAGACCCTGTTCAACTACGCCCGGGCCCAGTTCAAGGACCTGCGCACCTTCTTTTTTCACAACACCATCTATGATGCGCTTTGGAAGGATCCTCCGAGGCGGCGCAGACCCTATTACGTGAGCGAGCTCTCACGCCTGGACCCCGAGACCCGGTTCATTATTGTAGGCGACGCCAGCATGGCTCCTTACGAACTCATGGCTACGGACGGCTCCATCCACTTCGAGGAGCGTTCCGGACGGCCCAGCTACGAACGTCTCCAGTTCATTGCCGAGACATTCCCTCACGCCGTGTGGCTCAATCCGAAGATGGCCGACGAGTGGAACTACACGCGCACCATTCACATTATCCGCGAAATCTTCCCCATGTTCGAACTCACGCTGGACGGCCTGGAGGCGGCCGTGGGCCACATGATGAGCAGGAACTGATCGCTTCGTAACAGCTCGGTATCTCAGCGTTATGCTACCTTCCACTTCACAACGGTGTGTCATTGCGTAGGCCCTGTTCCTCGGGATGTGCGCATTTTGAACTCCAGCTTCCTCCTCTGATGTCATTCACCCGGGCTGTTGAAAAACCATTGAAGTAGACTTGACGGTTATGCAAAAAACCACTCGACCGCTGTGGGTTGCGCTATAACTTATCGCAATTCTAGGAGAAATATCTGGATCGCAGAATTTTCTGACTCCATCGGAATTCAGGCTTCAGGGCTTTCCCAGGCATGGGGGTTTTCTGTATCATGATACAAAAGTGTCTCTCGGAATTACCTGAGACATGTTTACGCGCTGCAAACGGTTGCCACGCGGTGCTTGCGCAATCGCATGCGGGTGTCTCAAATATCTGTCTCGAGTTTGGGGGTAGGCTCGAGCGATGCAAGGAAGCTATCTGAAAAGCATAGATAAAACAGCCGGTTAAAATATTGCATTTCACGGGTTTTTGGCATGCCGTTTGATAGGAAGAATAGGATATCATCGGCGAGGAACCCGGAATGGAAAAAAGACCCTGCGACGAGATCCTTCAACAGACCCTGGACATGACCGAGGCCATGCTCTTGCTGGCGGATGAAGGGGATCGGGTCCGTGAGGATGTAGGATGTGGAATCCTTTACGGTGTGCTTCGCGACTCCGCATATAAAATACGGCGCCTTGCCGAAAAAGAGCGCGAAGCACATATTCGAAAAGGGGAATGGAACAGTTCCTGATTCAGAGAGGAGAAAAACCCATGGCGAAATTCGAGTGCACAAAGTGCGGTCACGTGAAGGAAGGCCGGTGCAAACCCCAGAAGTGCCCGCAGTGCGGCGATAAAAAGACATTCGAAAAGAAGGAAAGCTAAGGAGGGAACCCTTATGAGCAAGACAGAAAAGAATCTTCAGGAGGCCTTTGCCGGCGAATCCCAAGCCAATCGAAGGTATCTCGCGTTCTCCAAAAAGGCGGACAAGGAGGGGTACCCTCGGGTGGCCAAGCTGTTTCGTGCGGCTGCGGAGGCGGAAACCGTTCATGCCCATGCCCACCTCAAGGCCTTGGGAGGGATCGGCAGCACCATGGAAAATCTGAAAGAGGCCGTTGCAGGGGAAACCCACGAGTTCAAGGAGATGTACCCGGAAATGATTCAAGCGGCGCAGGAGGAGGGTCACAAGGCCGCGGAACGCTCTTTCCGTTTTGCCAATGAGGTGGAAAAGGTTCATGCAGGGCTTTATCAGAAGGCCCTTGATCACCTGGACGCATTAGAGGATATGGATTACTGCGTGTGTCCGGTCTGCGGGTACACGGCTGAGAGCGAACCGCCGGACACCTGCCCCGTGTGTGGGGCCAAGGGAAGCGTGTTTTTCAAGGTGGATTAGATTAGAAAAGGAGAGGCCGTCATGGCGAATCCCGAAGACATGTACCAGTGCCAGACCGTGAACTGCGGATATATCTACGACCCGGATCGGGGAGATCGCAAGGGGAAAGTTCCCAAAGGAACGCGCTTTGAAGACCTGCCCGACGACTGGAAGTGCCCGGTGTGCGGAGCGGGCAAGAAGATGTTCCGACCACTGGCGGGTCCGGACTCCGTTGCCGAGAAGGGGGGCATGTGAACTGGTGCGTGGGAGGAATGCGTGCAGGAAACGCTTGACAAGTTGGGGCGCTAATAATAGTATTAGGAATCATTCCTGATTGGAGGCCCCGTGCTGCACGATTCAAAAACGCAACGGATGACGCATCAACGGCGCGTGATTCTTGAGGTCATTCAGGGTAGCAGCGATCACCCTACGGCAGACGAAGTGTACCAGAGGGTCAGGAAAATGCTTCCCCATATCAGCCTGGGAACCGTGTACCGAAACCTGGATGTCCTGGCCAAGAATGGAATGATTTCCAAGATCGGGCCGGAGTTCACTCAGATGCGTTACGATCGGGTGACCACCGAGCACTACCACATCACGTGCATCGCGTGCGGGCGCATTGAAGATATGCCCCTGGAAGCCCGGGACAGCACGGTGGAGCGCCTGGAGAGCGCACTCGGAAAATTGACCAAGTACGGGGTGTTCGGGCACAGGCTCGAGTTTTTCGGACTCTGCGAACACTGCAAACGTGAACGGGGGGATTTCCTGAAGGAGGCCCCGATGTCTTCCATCGACGAGGACGAGGAGGTGAAGGACCATGGTCCTGAAGGGGAGTAAAACCGAAAAAAATCTGCTCACCGCATTCGCCGGTGAGTCCCAGGCTCGAAACCGCTACACTTACTTTGCCAGCCAGGCGAAGAAGGACGGCTATGTCCAGATGTCTCACATCTTTGAGGAAACCGCCAACCAGGAAAAGGAACATGCCAAGCGGCTTTTCAAGTTCCTGGAGGGGGGGGAGGTTGAAGTTCAGGCGAGTTTTCCTTCGGGAGTGATCGGCTCTACCCTGGAAAACCTGAAGGCGGCTGCGGACGGCGAGCACTACGAGCACTCGGAGATGTACCCGGATTTTGCGAGAGTCGCCAGGGAAGAGGGCTTTGCCGTCATCGCGGATGTGTTCGAGCGCATCGCCGTGGCCGAGAGGCAGCACGAGAAACGCTATCGGGATCTCGCTGCGAACATCGAGGCGGATCGTGTGTTCAAACGGGATCAGGAGGTCGTGTGGCGCTGCCGGAACTGCGGGTATCTGCACACCGGCAACCAGGCCCCGGAGACCTGTCCGGCCTGTGCACACCCCCAGGCGCACTTTGAGCTTCTGGGCGAGAATTATTGATGGAGTCGTTAAAACCTGCGGACAAGAGATTTGCCTCTAGAAGTATGAATAAGTGGCAGGGTGGCCAACAGCGGTCGAGCGGGTTTTGCGAGACTGTCAACTACTAAAAAGGCACTCCAAGAAAGGACGCGCCCGCGGTGGTACAAGCCGACAGGGCCTCAGGCAGATA
>JASFQI010000234.1:0-7731 GCA_050115555.1 Desulfobacteraceae bacterium | reverse complement strand
AACAAGGTGGCCCGGCGCCTAGAGCACGCGACTGACCAAGTGGAAATGTAACCTCCCTGCACAGCCGCCGGACCCGGGATCCTCACACCCTATTGCCGAGGTTTTGGCCGTGAACACCGGTTCCACACCCACGCGGACGAATTCACGCCAGGAGCCCCTTGGCGTCTTTCGCGACCCACGCTCCGAGGCCCCCCTGAACGTCGCCATTGTGGGCGGAGGGGAGGCATGCAAGAGCCTCCTGGAACTGCTGGATGCGGAACACCTCTCCCAGCTTCGCATGAACATCGTGGGGGTCTCGGACAGGGACCCCCAGGCCCCCGGGTTCTGCCTCGCCCAGGACTTCGGCCTCTTTACCACCACCGACTTTCACAAGATCTACGACCTGGAGGTCAACCTGATCCTCGAGATGACCGGGCTGGATACGGTCCGCGAAGAGATCGAGCGGACCAAGCCCTCGCGCATCTCCCTGATGGACCACCGCGCGGTGCGCCTCCTCTGGGACCTGATCCAGATGGAGATGGAGCGAACGGAGCTGGAGAGGGAGCGACAGCGGTTTCAGGAGAAAAACCGCAAGGACATGCAGGTTATCATGGACTCCCTCCCCTACCGCATCATGGTGGTGAACATGGACTTGAGTGTGAGTGCGGTGAACCGTACCCTGATCAAGGAGTACGGCCTGACCCACGAGGAGGCCATTGGACGGCCATGTTACGAGATCCGCTACGGCCTGGACAAGCCCTGCAACCAAGTCGGCAGGGACTGCTTTCTTCAGGATCATCTCGACGAGATCCGCGAAAAGGGGTTTGTGAGCACCTTTCTCGAGTACGAGTCCCCTCAGGGAGAGCCTACGTTCGACGTGGTGACGATCTCCCCTATCTATGACGAGGAAGGTCGGATCGTTCAGATCCTCGAGGCCTCGCGCGACGTGACCCCCCGCGTGCGCCTGGAGCGGGAGGTGGAGAGAAGCAAGACCCTGTTTCAAAACGTGATCGAGAGCACGGTGGACGGGATCGTCATGGTGGACACCAAGGGCAACGTGCTGATCTTCAACGAGGGAATGGAGCGCCTCACCGGGTACAAGGCCGAGGAGATCATCAACCGGGGTCACCTGAGCACGTTCTACGACTTGGAGACCGCCAAGGAAAACATGAGGAAAATGCGAAGCGAGGAGTTCGGTCCCCCGGGCAAGCTCAACCCCACGAGCATGACGATCGTGACCCGGGACGGGGAAGAGATCCCCGTGACGCTCTCGGCCGCCATCATCACCATTGACGACAAGGAGGTGGGAAGCGTCGGGGTGTTCCGGGACATGCGGGAGATCCTGGAGATGCGAAAGGAACTGGAGGACACCCACCTCCAGCTCGTCCAATCCGAGAAAGTGGCCTCGGTGGGCCGCATGGCCGCGGGTGTGGCCCACGAGATCAACAACCCCCTTGCCGGAATCCTCATGTACGCTGAAATCTTGAGGGAGAGCCTGATCGATCAGAAGCAGGATCTGGAAGATATACAAGAAATCATCGACCAGACCCTGCGATGCAAGAACATCGTGTCCGAACTCCTGGAGTTCAGCCGGCAATCCGTGGGCAAGGTATCCACCATCGATCTCGAAGACCTGGTCCGAAAGTCCCTGAACCTCCTCGTAGAGCAGGCCCTGTTCCAGGACATCACGGTCCGCGTGGACATCGAGCCGGACCTCCCTCGAATGGCCGGGGACCTGGGGCAGCTTCAGCAGGTCTTCACCAACCTCTTCATCAATGCGGCGGACGCCATGGACGGGAAAGGGTCCCTGGAGGTCAGGGCACGGTATCTTCCGGAAAGGGAGCGCTTCCTGATCACGGTGTCGGATACCGGCCCGGGCATTCCGGAGGAGCTGCGGGACAAGGTCTTTGAAATCTTCTTCACGACCAAGCCCGTGGGCAGGGGAACGGGCCTGGGGCTCAGCATCTCCAAGAAGATCATCGAGCTCCACGGGGGGGACATCTCGTTTCACTCCCCGCCGGAGGGCGGGACCACCTTCACCCTGGAGCTGCCCCTGGGCTACCTGGAACAGACGAGTGAACCGGACGTGTTCGTGGATTAGGTGAGACCCTCCTCTCCCTTTCCGAGATCCACGAGCAAGGAACCCGAAGCGCCTGGGATCGAAGCGAAGCATGAAGAGAAGCCATCAACCGTGACGCAACAGGTGGAGGACATGGAAGAAAAGGGCCGTATCCTGGTGGTGGACGATGAAGAAGTGGTGCGCAAGGGGTGCACGCGGGTCCTCTCCGGCAAAGGCTACGATGTGCTCCTGGCCGAGGATGGCAAGGTCGCCCTTGAACGGCTCGCTGCAGAACCCGTGGACATCATGCTCCTTGACCTGAAGATGCCCGTGCTGGGAGGCGAAGAGGTCCTGGAGCAGGCGAGAACCCATTACCCGGACATCCCGGTCATCATCATCACCGGGCACGGGACCGTGGACACGGCCGTGGAGTGCATGAAAAAGGGCGCATACGACTTCGTGACCAAGCCCTTTCAGAAGGACCAGTTCCTTCTCACCATCGAGCGGGCCGCGGACAAGCGTCGCCTGGAGCAGAAGGGCCGTCTCTACGAGGAGGAGAAGCAGCGAAACCTCTATGACCTGAACCTGGAGAAAAGCCGGCTCAAGACCATCATCAACTGCATGGCCAACGGTGTGCTCGTCACGAACCGGAACCTGGAGCTGGTCCTCCACAACCCGGCCTTTGCCCGGCTCATGGACATCTCCTCGGAGATTCGCCCGCCCGTGGCCCTCACCCGGCTCACCGAAAACCCCGCCCTCATCGACACCCTTCGAAAGATGCAGGGAGGCGAGATTCCAAAGGACGACTTTGTCAGCCAGGAGATCCAGGCCGGAAAAAGCGTGCTTCGCGCCATCTCCGCGCCCGCTGTGGCCCCCGACGACGGGGTCGTGGGGACCGTCACCGTGCTGGAGGACATCACGGCCTTCAAGAGGCTCGACGAGATGAAGTCGGACTTCGTGAACATGGTGGCCCACGAGCTTCGAAGCCCGCTGGTAAGCATCCGGCAGCAGAACAGCGTGCTCCTTGAAGGCCTGGCCGGCCCACTTCAGGAAAAGCAGCAGGAGTTCCTGGACCGCGGCGTCAAGAAGATCGATCAGCTTCTGGAGCTGATCACCGAGCTCCTGGACATCGCCAAGATCGAAGCGGGAAAGCACGTGCTCCACCGCGTGCCCATGGACGTGGAAGCGCTCCTTCAGGAGACCGTGAGCCTCATGGAGCCGCGGGCCCGGGAGCAGGGGGTGACCCTCAGCTGCGACTGCAAAGACGTGCAGCCCATTCAGGCCGACCCCAAGGGAATCGGGGAGGTCCTGAACAACCTGATCACGAACGCCGTGAACTACTCCCCGGGCGGGGGGCGCGTGGAGGTCACTGTGCACCGCCGGG
Organism: Desulfobacteraceae bacterium; assembly: GCA_050115555.1. Lineage (GTDB taxonomy): Bacteria > Desulfobacterota > DSM-4660 > Desulfatiglandales > HGW-15 > JASFQI01. The sequence continues at coordinate 4,309 of JASFQI010000234.1, read as the reverse complement.
GAGACAACCTGGAGATCCGGATCTCGGACACGGGGGTGGGCATACCGCCCGAGGAGCTCCCCAAGATCTGGGACAAGTTCTACCGCGTCAAACACCCGGAAACGAGACAGGTCATGGGGACCGGCCTGGGCCTTGCCATCACGCGGGGGATCGTGGAGGCCCATCAGGGGACCATCGACGTGGATAGCGCCCCGGGCCGGGGCACCACGTTCCGCATCCTTCTCCCCATCATGACATCCGATGCCTGACCGCAAGACCATCCAGACCGTCCTCGTAGTGGACGACGAGGCCGTGGTGAGAAACGGCATCCGCAGGGCCCTCGAAGGGAGAGGCATGACCTCGGTCCTGGCGGCCACCGGCGAGGAGGGCCTCTCCCTCATGGAGCACCAGGTATTCGATCTGGTCCTTCTGGACATCCGAATGCCGGACCTGGACGGGGTAACCGTGCTCCGCCACATCCGGTCCCGATATCCCGGCACCCCGGTCATCATGATCACCGGGTACCCGACCATTGACACGGCCGTAGAGTGCACAAAGCTGGGGGCCGAGGACTACCTGGTCAAGCCCTTTCGGCTCAGCGATCTGGAGGCCTCCCTGAGCAAGCTGGAGGGACGGCAGACACCGGATGCCGATGCCCGGTCGGCCGCGGAACGCGGCCTTCGAATCGACGACTCCCAGGATCGGATCATCGGGGAAAGCCCCGAGATGCAGAGCCTCTTTGACAAGATCCTCAAGGTGGCGCCCACGGACAGCACGGTCCTCATCACCGGGGAGAGCGGAACGGGCAAGGAGCTGGTGGCCCGCGCCATTCACGCCCACAGCTTGCGCAAGGACCGGGAGTTCGTGGCCGTGGACTGCTCCTCCCTGGTGGAGACCCTGCTGGAGAGCGAGCTCTTCGGCCACGTCAAGGGCTCGTTTACCGGGGCCCTTCAGACCAAGCACGGGCTCTTTGAGCTGGCCAACCAGGGCACGTTCTTCTTTGATGAGATCTCCAACCTGAGCCTCAACATCCAGGCCAAGCTCCTTCGGGTCATCCAGGAACGGGAGTTCATGAAGGTGGGGGACCAGCGGAAGATCACCCTGGACATCCGGATCCTGTCGGCCTCCAACCGCGACCTTCACGAATCCATTGCATCGGGCGCGTTTCGGGAGGACCTCTACTACCGCCTGAGCGTCGTTCCCATCCGCCTGCCGCCGCTTCGAAACCGTAAGGGGGACATCCCCCTCTTGGTCCACCACTTCCTCCACCGGTTCAGCAACCGGATCAACCGGGACGTCCCCGAGGTCTCGCCCGACGCCATGGAAATCCTCCAGGAGTACACCTGGCCCGGGAACGTCCGGGAGTTGGAGCACACCATCGAGCGTATCCTGATCCTGGAGGACACGGAGTATATCCGCCCCCGGGACCTGCCCTCCTTCATCAGCCAGCGTCAGGGCGACTTCCAGATGTTTTCCGAGGACCCCCTGTCCCTGGAGGAACTGGAAAAGCAATACATTCGATTCGTGCTTCGCAGAACCCAGGGGAAAAAGACACGGGCCGCAGAGATCCTGGGCATCAACCGCAAGACCCTGGGCATGAAGATCAAGAAGTATGGGTTGAAATGAGTCCTGCCTTACGGAAGCTTTTTCAGCTTCCAGAGGCTTCCTCTCCCTGCGCTTCAAAGTCGAGCTTCTTCAGCGCGGCCACCGCGATTCTCGAATACCGCTGCTGGAACACGTACGCATCCAGCGTCTCCGCATTCTCCTTTGGCGACTGCTCCAGCCGGTCCCGCTCGGTAAACAGGTACCACGGGTTCTCCGGTCCAGGTGGACTCGCCAGTCCGGAGCCGTCCGAGGACGCGCCCAGGGAGGTACGAAGGGGGGGATAGACACTGCTGGTACATGTGACCGGAGGGAAAAACAGCCGCTCTCCCGCCTGAATGCGATCCATAATGCCGTCGCCGTCCAGGTCCGTGAGCGTGACTTCCTGAAGATCTTGATTCACATAGGTGATGTGCAGGGTTTCGACATATTGAACCATCACTCCCTGCTCTTTGAACCTCTGGGTCTTTACATGGGCTTCCACGACATAGGAGACCTTCTCTTCCGTGTCTCTTGCCAGGATCTCATAGACGGTCTCGTTCTTCTCGGGATTCTTTTTCCTGGACTTGATCTCCGTGACAATGGCCTCCACGACCATCCCTGCAAGCATCACGGTGCAGCCTGAAGAGACCAGAAGGAAGGAAACCAGACAGAAGCCGATCACAAAGCCCCTTGTCCGCCTTGGACACACCGGCCGCTTGTGCTCGCAATCCTCTCGCCCTTTTCTGCGCATGCCCTGTAAGCCCCCTCCCCTTTCGTGACACAGAATGGATCCCGATGGTTGTGACCCAAACCCCGGCTCCTGTCAAGGCGGTTTTCTTTGCGCTTCCGCCATCACCTGGGACCCCCACCATCCCCCTTTCCTCCGACACCACAAAGGAACGGTCTCGCAAAAACCCGCTCGACCGCTACGAGCCACATTATAACCTTTTGAATTCACGGAAAGTATATTCCCGGATTCCAGTTTTTTGGAAGGACCCGATTGAAACCAATCCCTCATCCTGATACCCTTACATGTGTAAGAATATCCCTGTGAATGAGAATCGAGAAAGGAGGTTCATTATGGCGGAGAAAGTATACGAACCCAAATCAAGGCAACAGTTTGTTTGGGTCAAGGACAATGCAGGAAACGAGTATGCATGTCCAGTGGATGTACTCAAAAAGCCTTCGGAAATGACAGATGAAGAAAAATCCAACTGCATAGATGATGCATCCGTACCACAGCCAACGGCAGGTGGTTGATTCAGTTTTGTATACATATTGCTTTTTTAGGGATATTCTTCACATTGAGGGGATACTCGGTATAGAGTTTCCCCTCTTTTCTTCTATTAACCTTTGGCTCATCGGGTGATGGATCTTTTGCAGTTGATCCAAAAAGGCAGGAAACTATCGATTGACTCCTTTTTGTGAAAACACATCACTTGGCATGCTGTTTGAAAAAATCCCACACGAGCTCCGCTGCATCAAAATCCCTGAATGGGTCCTCTTTTTCCAGCTGCCCGGAGAAATAACGCCCCGGCCATTTGTGTCCCCAGCTCTCGATACTGTACAGGATGACGTCGTTATTCCCGGATCCGTCGGGCCAGGTTTTCCTGGTGACCCTGCCGGCATACAGCCGATCCGTAATGGGGTCCGCCCGGCACCCATTGTTCTTCACCCAGAAATCCACCGCCTCGTCCACGGATAGATATTCCCGTTCTCCTCCCTTTCGAGGGCTTGCTCCGCCCTGGTAAGGAACGGCGAGATCATCGCGGGCATGGAAAATGATCATCGGAAGCGGTTCAGCGGGCTTCGGGATCACCCAAAGCGGAGAATCAGATGAGGCCTTCCCGCCATGGGCTGCGGCAACCGTTGCGGCTGCCGCCAGCATATCGGTATGCTCCGCAGCGAAACGGTACGTGAGCATGCCGCCGTTTGAAAAGCCCGCCATGTATATCCTTTTCTTGTCCACCTTGAATTGATTCGAAATGTCTTTCATGACGTCGATGAGAAACCCCACGTCATCGATGCCGTCGCGGGCGGCTTTTCCACAGCAATGGCCGGCGTTCCAGTGTTTCAAGAAACCGAATATCCCGTACGCTCCGGAAGGATAAGCCACCAGAAATCCCTCGCGATCCGCCAGCTCGCTAAAGCCCGATCGCTCTTCGATCTGCTTCGGAGTGCTGAATGCACCGTGGAGAACCAGCACGAGCGGTGCTTTTTCACTGAGATCATAATGTTTGGGGATATGCAAAAGGTAGTAACGGCGCGAACCCATCACCTTGATATCCAGCTTCTTTTTGTAGGTTCCGGTTTTGGGAAACCCTTTCTCGGGAAGCGTGGCCGCGCACTGCAGGCTGAAAAAGGGGAGAAGAAGAAAAAGAGACCATAAGAATACGCTTGGCCGTGAGACTCTTTCCTGTCTCTCTTCCATGGCTTCATCCTTTCACTCTGATCTTCTCCAGGAAAAATCCGGATCTGGACTCGACGATCCCGCTTTCCGTGCCGGAATTGCACGAACGTGCTTGATCCTATCACAGCGTGGACGGGATAGGAAAGGCCAGGACCGTACGAACAGGGAAGACGTGGGCCGAATCGGCAAGAGCTGTGTGAAGAGGCTGTTTCTCAGGAGGATGACCCGCTGCTCCAGAAAACCTCCTCCGGTCGCCTGCAGGCCCTGGCTTGCTCCTCGGTCATGCTCATGAGATCCAGGTTCCGGAGGCTGGCCGGTTCCAGCTCTTCCCGCGCC
>JASFQI010000233.1:0-7914 GCA_050115555.1 Desulfobacteraceae bacterium | reverse complement strand
CCGGGTACTTGCGGCCACGGACGTCGGACAGATCATCGACCCTGCACGTCTCCACGGGCAGTTGTACGGATGCTTCGGTTCCGCAGGCCTGGACACGGCCCTTTTCGAGGAATCGATCCTGGACAGGGAAAAAGGGTACATGCTCAACCCCAACATGGTGGACTACAAGTGGCGCACCTTCCCGGAAATGCCTCCCATGGAAAACCTCATTCTTGAAACCCCCATGGCCAGCCATCGGTTCAAGGCGGTGGGCGTGGGGGAGATCTCCACGTCACCGGGACCTGGGGCTGTTCTCATGGCCGTTTCCAATGCCCTGGGAACGCGGATGCAGGCCTATCCGATAACGCCGGACAGAGTCCTGCGGGCGGCTCAAAAATCGAGGAAAAGCCGATGAAGCCCTTTCGCTGCCTGGAAGCAGCCCGTGTTCAAGAAGCCACGCAGGCCTTAATGGATTCCCAGGGGCGTTGTGTGGTGATGGCAGGCGGTACGGATCTCCTGGGGTGCCTGAAGGACCGGATTCTTCCGGCATACCCGGAAACGGTGATCCTTCTCCAGACGATTCCGGGGCTTGACTCCATTCAGGAGAACGAGGGCAGCCTCGTCATCGGGGCCATGGTCCGGTTGTCGGATCTGGCACGATCCCCGGAAATCGTCCGGCATGCAAAGGTCCTCGCTCAGGCGTCGGAATCGGTCGCCTCCCCCCAGATTCGAAACACGGCCACCCTCGGAGGGAACCTTTGCCAGGACGTCCGGTGCTGGTATTACCGGTATCCCCGGTCCCTGGGAGGCCCGATCCTCTGCCGCCGCAAGACCGGCCAGGGGGCCTGCCCGGCAGTCGCCGGAGACAACCGCTACCATGCCATTCTGGGAGCGAAAAAGTGCTTTGCCGTGTGCCCGTCCGACACGGCCGTGGCCCTGGTCGCACTGGATGCGCGAGTTCGCATCACCGGGCCGGAAGCCACACGGACCCCTCCTGTGCAGGACCTCTACACCGAGAAAGGGCTTACCCTGGAGCCCGGAGAGGTCCTCACGGAGGTCACCATCCCCGAGCCCCCAAAGGACACCGTCCAGGTTTTTTTGAAGTACACCCTGAGGGCCCCGATCGATTTTGCCGTGGCGAGTGTGGCTGCGATCTTTACCGTGGAGGGGGGGCATTTCAAGGACGCCCGCATCGCGCTGGGAGGCGTGGCATCGGCCCCCCTGCGCGCAAGAAAGGCGGAAGAGGAGATCTCTGGACGCCCCGTATCCGAAGAGACCGCCCAAAAAGCAGCCGCTGCCGCCGTCTCCGGCGCCAGACCCCTCAAGGGGAACGGATACAAGGTGGACATTGTAAAAGCCCTGGTGAAACAGGCGCTTCTTGGCAACGCGCAGGAGACCGGAGAAGGCTGAAACGAAGACCGGGCGGGAGAGAAGAACGCCATGGCGAGCCGTTTTCCCGGAGGCGAAAAAAGGTGTTGACATATTAGACGCTGCGTCTATTATATGTACTAATGGTATATATGATGGGTTGTGTGTCTAATGGGAATTGCGGAGAGGAAAACCCGGGAACGGACGGAGCGCAGGGACTCCATTCTTCAGGCCGCGGTCCGGGCCTACATGGAGGAAGGGTACCACGCCACCACCATGGACAAGATCGCAGAGGCGTCGGAACTGAGCCGGGCCACCCTTTACCTTTACTTCAAGACCAAAGACGAGATTTTTGTTCAGGCCATTGTGCAGCATTCCGAGCGCTTTGCAGGGCTCCTGGAATCCCTCTACGAGCGGCGGGAGCGCATCGGAAACCGCCTTCTGCCAGAGCTCTGGAACGTTTTTAAGACATTTTACTTTCTGGATCCCCCGCTCATAAACGTGATGCTTTACTTTCACCAGAGCCAGATGCTGCGAAGCCTGGGAGATTCGCTACTACAGGAACTCGACCGCTCCGGGTCGCTGAACTACTCCTGGCTCTGCAGGATCATGAGGTACGGGATTCGTACAGGCCTCATCCGGAAATGCAATGAGAAGACCCTTGCGGAGTTCGTCTGGACCTCCTTTCTGGGCATCATGCATTTGGAGAACAGCAAACTGGCCATGGGCCGAAAAACACACCTGGAAGAAACATGGGCCCTCGGGCTGGACATCCTGCACCGGGGACTCACGCTCGAAGCCTGACCCAAAGAAGGAGTTGAGACTATGAAACAAACGATTTCGCTTCACGTCAACGGGGACACGTACACCCTGGCCGTGGACCCCTGGAAAACGTTAAACGAGGTGCTCCGGGAAGATCTCGGTCTGACGGGCACCAAGCTGGGCTGCGGATCCGGGGACTGCGGGGCCTGTACGGTCATGATCGATGGAAAGACCGTGAGCTCCTGCCTGACGCTGGCCATGGAAGCGGCAGGGAAAGAAATCCTCACCGTAGAGGGCCTTGCAGAGTCCGGGGAAAAGCTTCACCCCATTCAGGAGGCCTTTATTGAAAAGGGCGCGATCCAATGCGGGTACTGCACGGCCGGGATGGAGATGTCCGCGCTGTTTCTCCTCAAGGGGAACGCCTCTCCCAAAGAGGCGGAGATCCGCCGGGGGCTCTCCGGAAACCTCTGCCGGTGCACAGGATACAATAAGATCGTGGATGCGATCGAGAGCGCTGCACAAAAAATGAAGCGGTAAACCCGCGCTTCACATCTCTTGATAACAAGGGGGAAACCCATGCCTACTTCAAAATTCGATTACCATTCGCCGGGGACCGTTGAGGAGGCCTCCCGGCTTCTCCTGGAATTGGGTGAGGGCGCCTTTGTCCTTGCCGGGGGAACGGATCTGATCGTGAAGTGCAACCACGGCATGATCCAGCCCAAGGCGGTCGTCAGCCTGAATGCCATCGAGACCCTGAAGTCCATCACCTTCAAGCGGAAACAGGGTCTGACCATCGGCGCCGGGGCCCGGCTGGCCGAGGTGGAGGCCCACCGGGACATTCGGCGCCGATACCCGGCCGTGGCCTACGCCGCGAGCGTGACCGCCAACACCCAGATTCGCAACATGGGCACTGTGGCCGGGAATCTCTGCAATGCCGCTCCATCCGCGGAAAACGCCCCGACCCTCATGGCCATGAACGCCGAGGTCGCCGTGCTCGGAAAGAACGGCGAACGGCGCCTCCCGCTGGAGGACTTTTTCAAAGGACCGGGCAAGACCGCCCTGCAACCCGGGGAGATCCTGACCTCCATTTTCGTTCCCCTTCCCCCGCCCCGATCCGGGGCCTCGTATCAACACATCTCCGCCCGAGGCAAGGTGGACATCTCGGCGGTGTGCGTGGGAACCATGGTGACCTTGAACCAAAGCGGCGCTTGCGAGGATGTTCGAATCGTACTCGGCGCCGTCGCCCCCGTCCCCATGCGGGCCGTAAAGGGGGAGGGTATTCTCAAAGGGAAGAAACCGACCCAGGAACGGCTCGAACAGTCGGCGGAGCAGGCCATGAAGGAAAGCAAGCCGATTTCCGACCTGAGGGCCAGCGCCTCGTACCGGAAGGCCATGGTCCGGGTGTTGACGAAAAGGGCCCTGCAGGAAGCCTTGCAGCGCGCCCGGAAGACGAAAGGGTAGAGGAGGAGAGTCCCATGAAATCGTTCAAGATCATCGGAGAAAACATTCCGAGGAATGACGGGGAAGCCAAGGCGACCGGTACGGCCGTGTACGCGGACGACATCAAGCTGCCGGGCATGCTCCATGGCGCACTGCTCAGAAGCCCTCTGCCCCATGCCCGCATCGTGCGTATCGATGTGCGCAAGGCGGCGGCACTCCCCGGGGTGAAGTGTGTGATTACGGGGGAAGACACCCCGAAAATTCGATACGGCAACTGGAGGCTCTTCCCGGCCACCCAGGACGAGTACCCCCTGGCCGTGGACAAGGTGAGGTTCATCGGTGACGAGGTAGCCGCCGTGGCCGCTGTGGACAAGGAGACCGCCCGGGAAGCCCTGGAGCTGATCAGGGTGGAGTACGAGGAGCTGCCCGCGTCCTTCGATGTCAAGGCGTCCATGAAAACGGGCGCACCGATCCTTCACGAGGAAACGCCCTCGAACATCAGCGTGGACCGAAAGATCCAGTACGGCGACATCAAAAAGGGCTTTCAGGAATCCGACTACATCCGGGAAGACACCTTCACGGTGCACGCGCAGAGCCATGCCTACCTGGAGCCTTGCTCCTGCGTGGCACAGGCGGACCTGGACGGACGGATCACCTTGTGGACGTCCACCCAGACGCCTTACATCGTCCAGTGCCTCCTGGCCTCCACAATGGGGCTGCGCGAAAACGACGTCCGCGTGATCGTCCCTTACGTGGGCGGCGGGTTCGGCGGGAAAATGGAGCTCCGTCCCTGGGAGTTCTGCTCGGCATTCCTGGCCAGAAAACTCGGCCGGCCGGTCAAGTTCACCCTGACCCGGGAGGAGGAACTCGCCACGGGCAGGCGGCGTCATCCCATGATTCTCAAGTCCAAGGTGGGGTTCAAGAAGGACGGGACGCTTGTGGCCAAGGATCTGAAGATCACCCTGGACGGCGGGGCTTACAATGCCATGGGTCCGACCGCGACTTTTCTTTGCGGGAACTTCGGGGCCATGCTCTATCGCTACCCGAACTACCGCTTCATGGGGCAGCATGTGTACACGAACAAGCCCCCGGCCAGCGCCATGCGGGGATTCGGAGCGCCCCAGTCCCTGTTTGCCGCGGAATCCCAGATGAATATTGTCGCCGAAGAGCTGGGCATCGATCCCATTGAGCTGCGGATCAAGAACGCCCAGGTGACCGGCGACGAAATTCCGGACGTGGCCACCATCAGCAGCTGCGGGTTCATCGAGTCGCTCAAGGAAGTGGCCCGAATGAGCCACTGGAAGAAAAAGCGAAAGGGCATGAAACCCGGACGCGGTGTGGGCGTGGGATGCTACAGCTTCATCTCCGGAGGGGTCTTCAACTGGTTCAACACCCAGTACCCTTTTTCCGCAGCCGAGGTGCGTGCTTACGAAGACGGCACCGTGCACCTCCTCACCATGGCCACGGATATCGGCCAGGGGTCGAGCACAGCCATGAAGATGATCCTGGCCGAGGAGCTGGGCCTTCGCATGGAAGACATTCGGATCACGTCGGCGGATACGGCCATGACGCCCCAGGCGGACCTGGGATCGTGGGGAAGCCGGGTGACCCTCATGAACGGCAACGCGGTCCTGGATGCGGCCAGCAAGATCAAGAAGGAGCTCTTCGGTGCGGTGTCCGCCCGGAACAAGCTCAACGTGATCTACGACTTCGAGTGCAAGGACGGGAAGGTCTTTCCCAAAGGGCGTCCGGATCGGGGTGTCTCCTTTGGCGAGGCCGTACGCCTGGTCCAGAAGGCCAACCGGGGGGAACCCCTGGTGGCCCGGGGATCCTACACCCCGCGGGGCAAGGGCCTGGTCACCCCGGCCTTCAGCTTCGGGGCCCAGGTGGCCGAGGTGAACGTGGATCAGGAAACCGGGCTGGTTCAGGTGGAGCAGATGTGGACGGCCCATGACTGCGGGACCGTGATCAACCACATGGCCGTGGAAGGCCAGCTCGAGGGTTCCATTCACATGGGCCTGGGGTATGCGCTCTCCGAGCAGTTCGTGATGGAGGGAGGAAAAACCCTGAACACCACGTTCCTGGACTACAAGATGCCCAATGCCATGGACATGCCCCCGGGCGAATCCGTCACCATCGAGACCTACGAAGAGGAAGGCCCCATGGGCGCAAAGGAGGCCGGGGAAGGCCTGGTCTCGCCCACGGCCCCGGCCATTGCCGATGCGGTCTTCCATGCCACGGGATACCGGTGCAAGGACCTTCCCATCACCCCGGAGAAGATCCTGAAGCACCAGAAGAAAAAGTAAGCCCTGCGATAAGCCTGCCGTAAGCCTGCCGTTGCTACGATGATCGAGACACGGCAGGCTTTTTTCATTCGTGCAAAAATGTGCGACCCTCCAAGGACAACTTTTTATGCCATTATTGAGATATATAATGAATTTTATATATTTTTATCGTTTCTAAATTGACACCTGGCTTCACAATAGAGTACCGTATTACAAAAACGACATCTTTTTATGACACTACATATTGTGGTTACTTCTTCATTGACACACAACCTCTCCATTGGTTAACATCATGTTCAAGAAGCATTCTCCACCGGATTGTCCGAGAATTCCAACTCCCAGGCAAAGCATGATGTCACAGTCAGTGGTATCTGAGCAACTTCGGCTTTACGGTAGTCCTGATTACTTGGACAGGGTAAAGACCTTTCCTCAGATGCGCTATATGGGGAGTAAGTACCGGTTACTGCCGTGGATCCTGGAGGTCTTGTCGGATTTAGATTTTACTACCGCACTGGACGCATTTTCGGGAAGTGGCTGCGTCGCCTATCTCCTGAAGTGTATGGGAAAACGGGTCATCACGAACGATTTTCTTGACTTTGCGTTTCGCATTGCCCAAGCCACCATTGAAAACTCCAAACACAGACTGACAGAGGACCTGTGCAAGCAGTTGCTCGAGTATAACCGCCGAAGACGCCGATTTGTCGAGACTACATTCCGGGGTATATTCTTCACGCCGAAAGACCTTCGCTTCCTTGACAACGTTTGGGCGAACCTCCCTTCATTACCTTCGAGTCACCATAGGGCGCTTGCTATTGCAGCGCTTTCCCGCTCATGTGTGAAGCGTCAACCGCGCGGTGTTTTCACCGTTGCGGGAGATCCAGACCGCTATAAGGACGGTCGGCGCGATCTACGCTTAAGTCTGGAGGAGCATTTCCTGGAATCCATCAAAGCCTATAATGCGACGGTCTTCGAAAACGGAGAAACTCACCTGGCCTTGAGAAGCGACATCTTCGATGTCGATCCCAAGGGAATTGACCTTGTGTACATGGATCCGCCATACGTGCCTCGCGCTGATGACAATTGCTATATCAAGAGATATCACTTCCTGGAAGGTCTCGCATCTTACTGGCAGGGTGAAAACACGGAGATCCTGGAGTCCACGAAGGTCAAGAAGCTGAAGAAGCGTTTCACACCTTTTTCATACAGACGAACGGCATCAGAGGCATTTGACAAGCTTTTCAGACGATTTTATCAAAGCACTCTCGTGCTCTCCTACTCGTCCAATGGATACCCCGACCTTGAACAGCTTGTTGACCTCATGCTTCGATATAAGAGCAATGTCGAGGTCTTCGAGCGCAACCATCGCTATCACTTTGGAACTCATAACAACGTGACCAATGACCGCGTGGTGGTACGTGAGTTTCTTATTGTAGGAACCTGAATGCAGTTTGAAAAGACGACGCTGAAGGACCTTTTAGGCGACTTGACAGAGCTTCCAGCCGTGTGGATGGACGATCTGGCGCATGAACTTGTAGGCGAACTCAAAGCAGCCGTCAGTAAGCTCCGTGCCCTTGGTCGGGCTGTTGAGCGGAGGGACCTAGAGGCCAGGTTGATCGAGAGCGAGTACTTTCTTGACATTGCCAGACTGTTCCTTGGCAAAGGTCAGGAGCCGTTTTCCCACATGCTTTGTGCTAAGCTTGATGAAAGCAGTATGTCATGGCCAAAGCTCAGGCGCCTTGCGAAATCCGAGCCTGGGAGGTTGGCTGCGGCGCTCGAGAAAATAGGAATCTGTCGGATTATTGACGATCATCTCAACCGCCAGTGGGAGGTCGAGGACGTCCTGATCGACCGGTATAAAATGAGCAGGGGCAGAGCTATTGCTGGCCAGAAACGCGGTCGGGCTTTAGAGGATAGGGTGGAAGCCGTGCTCAAAGCGGAGGATGTGCCATTTCAACGTGGTGTAACATTCGTGGGCAAGAAGAACAATACGGCCAAGTGTGACTTTGCTATCCCGACAAAGGATCACCCGAAAATTGTCATAGAGTCAAAGGGCTTCGAGGCGACAGGAAGCAAATTGACG